>CAJXUB010000003.1 GCA_913061125.1 uncultured Flavobacteriaceae bacterium | reverse complement strand
TGGCGTATACACACTTTCCAGGCGTGCGCCTTCGACCACTCGGCCACCTCTCTAATTAAAATTTCCCATTTTTTTGGGATGTCAAATAAATAAAAAATTGTTCAATTCTAAAAAGAAATTCTTCTTAATTTTCAGTTAACTCCCCCCGAAGTGAGGTTTCAAAAAGGGTTTTAAATTCACTTTTAGGGGCAGAATTGCCCAGCAGATACATCATTTTGGTTATGGCAGCCTCCGTTGTAATATCTTTTCCAGAAATGACCCCAATTTTTAACAACGACTGACTGGTTTTATAATGACCCATACTTACCCTACCGCCAGCGCATTGAGTGACGTTAACCACATGAACGCCTTTATCGATAATGGCTTTTAGAACATCCAAAAACCATTGCGCTGTTGTAGCATTGCCAGAACCGTAGGTTTCAATGACAAGTCCTTTCAAATTATCGAAGGATGCCAAATGGTCAAAAAATTCTGGCGTAATTCCCGGAAACATCTTAATTATGCCAACCCGGCTCTCTAAATCGGTATGGACTTTTAAGGGTTTTGTTCCAGCAAAATCCCATAGCAATTGATGCTGAACAACCAACCGAACCCCCGATGTCACTAAGGGCGGAAAATTATAGGATGCAAACGCTTCAAAATGATCGGCATCAATCTTGGTTGTTCTATTTCCTCTATAAAGTTTATATTCAAAATACAATCCCACTTCTTTAATGACGGGCTCATTGTTTTGTCGTAAACTGGCCAATTGAACCGCCGTAATAAGATTTTCTTTGGCATCCGTTCTAAGGTCTCCAATCGGCAGTTGTGAACCGGTCAAGATAACCGGTTTGTTTAAATTCTCGAGCATAAAACTCAATGCAGAGGCCGTGTAACTCATGGTGTCACTGCCGTGAAGCACCACAAAACCGTCGTACTTGTCGTAATGGTTTTGAATAATCGATGCCATTTCAACCCAATGTTGCGGATTCATCTCTGAAGAGTCCAAAGGACGGCTGAATGACACCGTATCAATGTGGCAGTCCAAAAGGTTCAATTCTGGAATATTGTTCAATAAGGTTTTAAAATCAAACGCCTGAAGCGCGTCACTGCCTGCGCTTTTTACCATCCCGATCGTTCCGCCGGTATATATCAGTAGAATAGTCCCTTGCATGGCATTAGATGTTAAAAATTGATTTGGAATTTTCGGTTGTAATTTCTGCAACGGTATTTTGATCGAGCCCGTAAATTTCGGCAACTTTATCCAACACATGGGTCAAATAGGCACTTTCGTTGCGTTTACCTCGAAAGGGTGTTGGAGAAAGATAGGGCGCATCGGTTTCCAACACGATATGCTCGATTGGAATTTGATTTAAAAACTGATCTATTCTACCGTTCTTGAAGGTCACCACTCCTCCAATTCCAAGAGTCATGTTGTATGAAATGGCTTGTTGCGCTTGTGTTAAGTTCCCCGTAAAACAATGAAAAATCCCCCTTAAATCCTCTGTTGCTTCATCCTCCAAAATATCAAAAATTTCATCAAATGCTTCTCTGCAATGAATGACAATGGGAAGGTTGTGCATTTTAGCCAATTGGATTTGATATATAAAAGCGTCCTGTTGAGCATTTAAAGTACTTTTATCCCAATACAAATCAATCCCAATTTCACCCACAGCCACAAAATCGTGCTCTTCCAATTGGGTTTTGACATGCTCCAATTCCAACTGGTAATTGTCTTTTACATGAGTGGGATGCAGCCCCATCATAAGATGCACATGTTCTGGATGATTGGACTTTAGTTGATGCATCGCTGAGGTGTAGGTCGAATCTATCGCAGGTACAAAAAAACGAGATATCCCAGCGTTAAGGGCTCGCGATATCATCGCGTCTCGATCCAGATCAAATTGCTCCACATAAAGATGGGTGTGTGTATCGGTCAATATCATTTAAGCAAAAATAGTATTTTGTATCTTATATTTGTGACAAAGTTAATGTACTTGAACCACACAGAGTTACAACATTTTTTGGTTGAAAAAGGATTTTTCAAAGCGAAATTGCATTTTATTGCGAGTAATCACTATAAAATTGTGGCTGAAATCAATGGGACAAGGGGTTGGTTTATTTTAGATACTGGAGCTTCAACAACCTTTATTTCAGAAGATTCCATTGAAAAATTCAATTTGAAACTAGACCAAACTACCTTAAAAGCTCACGGAGCTGGACCTGAACGAATTGAGGCACAAATGTCCAACAACAACCGCCTCAAAATTGGCCGCTGGGGGGATTCTAATTGCAGTTTGGCATTGATTGATCTAAACCCCATTAACTCGGCCTTTGTAACTGCAAATCTCAAAGCAGTTGATGGGATTATTGGTGCGGATGTCCTAAAAAAAGGGAAAGCCGTGATCGACTACAACAAAAATTATCTTTATTTAAAATAAAACATCCCGCCCATTGGCAGGATGTTTAGTCATTATTATTTTAAGAAAAATTAATCTTGAACCTGAAAAGTAATGGGTAAGGAGTATGGAACAATTACCGGTTTTCCTCTTTGGCGTCCAGGTTTCATTTTTGGCAACATATTGATCACCCTAGCGGCCTCTTTTTCCAACCTTGGATGCGGTGCTCTGGAGCGCACCCCTGTAACGTTTCCATTTTTATCGATTTTGAAAATAACACTAATTCTTTGTCGTCCTGAAAGACCTAAATCTCCAGCTAAATCGGTGTTAAATTTTCGTTGCACGAATTTTGCAATTTTTTCGGACATACACTTACGCTTATCCGCATTTGAACCTCGCTCACAACCGGGGTATTCTGGTACATTTTCGATAACCGCAAAGGGGACTTCTACATCTTCCACAACTTCTTCAACTTCAATTTCTTCAACCTCAACGATTTCTTCTTCCTGATCTGTTTCTGTCGATTCGATTACTGTTTCTTCTACTTCTTCCTCGTCTTCCACAACTTCTATAACCTCAGGTGCTGCTGGTGGCGGTGGCGGGGGTGGCGGGGGAATCACTTGTTCGATGATCGGGATTTCTTCATCCAATTCATCATCCATATTCAACTTTCCGATATCTATATCAGATTTGTCGTAGGTTTTGTAGTTCAATGTAGAATATGTTAAAAATAACATAAGTGCCAATCCAACAGCGAAATAAATCGAGCCGTTTCTACTGACATCTGCTTTTGGGTTTTTCTTTGATTCCATTACAATGTTTTTTTTTCGAGGGGGTTAAATTAAATAAAAATTATATAATTACATAAACGTTTCTAGTTTTTTAACAAGGATTGTTTTGTTTTTCCTTATGAGTAATGCAGCTGTAAGAACGCCCAAGCCGTTGGCAAGTAAATCGAACAGGTCGAAGGTTCTGTGGTCCGTTACTACTTTCTGAAGGAGTTCAAGAACTGTTCCAAAAATTAAAGTTATTGCAACAGCGTTCTTAACACCACGCCGAATACGGAAGGTTTTTAGTCCTAAAAAAAAGAAAACACAAAGCATCAGATAGGCCAAAAAATGGATAATTTTATCTTCAAATACGAAATCAAATCTTGGCGCTTTTTTTGTATCAATAAGGCTTCCTACGGCTACCAGCAGGGCATATCCAAAACATAGGCCTCTAATGATGTACTTTTTAGGCACCAATTAGGGTTTTATAATCTGAGGCGGATAATAATTGGTCTAATTCCGACAAATCGTTGCACTTAAGTTTTATCATCCACCCTTCGCCATAGGGGTCGTCATTAACTTGTTCTGGCGCATCTTCTAAAGCATCGTTAAATTCGATGACTTCGCCTGAAACGGGTAAAAATAAATCGGAGACTGTTTTAACAGCTTCAACTGTGCCAAACACCTCCTCTGCCTCTAATGTTTCGTCTAAAGTATCGACTTCAACATACACAATATCACCCAATTCACCTTGGGCAAAATCGGTAATTCCAACCGTGAGGACATCGCCATCTACACGAATCCACTCGTGGTCTTTGGTGTATTTTAAATCTTCTGGTACATTCATGTTATTTTGTTCAAAAGTTAATTTCCAAAATTATACCGTAACGTAAAGCCAGACCGAATGGTGGTTTGGGGGAAAGCAGTAGAAATGGCATATTTTGAAAATGCGTAGTCAAAGTAAAAAATAGCGGTAAGATTATTACTAAACGCATAATCTGCAGCGTATTTTAAACTCCAAATCGTTTGACCCGCACTGACCTGATTGTTATCCAAATCTAAATATCTTATTATAGTTTTGTTGTTTCGAATGGACAAATCGGCTTTCATATTCAAATCACTTTTGATGATTTTTCTCGGTCCTGCCAACTTGGATCGAATTCGTAAATCTTTGATTCGATACCCTAATCCAATAATATACTCGTTGCCCTGAATTTCTGTCAACAGGTTATTGTCAAAACTGATGGACAAGCTACGATCTTTTTTGATTTCTGTAGATAATTTAACAGAATTTTTCATTTCAAAATCGATCTTAATTAAGGGGCTAAATTGCTCCACCAAATTCACGTTACTGAATAGCATCTGGGATTTAAAATTCCCTGATTGGTCCAACACGTTAGGGTTTTGTGAAGCATAGTCCACACTAGAATCGGGAGCGTTGTAATCCAAATTGGTTCGAAATTGGTTTATGGTGTAAGACGCTCTGTAGCCGTGTGTGATGGAAAAACGCCTAAAGTGTTTTTTAAACCACTTATTGCGCATGAAGCCCGTATATTTTAAAGTCCAATTTGGAATCGGAACATTTCTAAATGCACCTAAACTAATTTTAGACGCTTTCTTGCCGGAATAAGCAGACAGAAAAGCAGGAAGCAATACGGATTGGCTGTTTTTTCCAAATCCGAGGGGGTACCCATCTGCGTCGGTGGCGTAACCGTTAGCGCCGTAAAAATTATTGGCCAATCGGTTGGCAATTTCCAATCGGTTGGATTTGAAGGTTTCAAAGGCCTCAGAACGCCGCTCATCGCTTTGGCTAAAGGCCGTCCGAATTAATGACGTTGAAATATTAAAATTACCAAATGTGTTCTGTATCAATGAATTATAGGTGTCACTCAACCCGTCGCCGTTGGTGTCTGTTGTATTAAAATTTTCCGTGAAGTTGGTCGCATAGGTTTTACCACCCGTAAAATCAATTTTTAAGTCTTGAAGGGGCTCCGTATTAATGGCATAATCTAGATTTTCATTGTGAGTTTCGGTGTACTGCTGATTAAACTGATCAAAAGTGGTAAGCCATCCATTTTGAGCTGCGATGTAACGCACATCCCGCTGACTCCCCATGGTGTAACCAAAGGTTGGTTTTAGAGTTCCAATAAAGCCCGGAGTGGGTAAATATCCAGGTAAAAATGAACTGTTACTTTCAGAATAATTCACTTGCATTCTTTTGATGCCCGTTAACAGTCCAACCCCAAAATCTTTCAAATTAAATTTCGTTTTCGCAGTGCTGCTTGCAGACCCTCTCGAGTCCGAACGTTGTACTCTAGCAGGACGTGATCTTGATGCTGTCTTAATCCCTAAATAGCGGTACAACTTTCGCATGTCAAATGCCGTATTTAGGTTGTGCTGATTGGCATTTGAAATCGAATTCCCCAAGTTATAAGTTTGGCCATTAACATTGAGCTGACCAAAAAGATCGGATCCTTTATTCCATTGGAAATCTCCAGTATAAGAGTAGTTGGCGTTAAGAAAACTTAAGGTTGGGATTTTATTCAATGGCAATTGGTAATTAATCCCCAATTGTTGGGTATGGCGGTTGGGATCTCCAAAATCAAAAAATCGATCCCAAATATCTAAGGTTGGATCTGGATCGCCGTTCAAATCGTCATTGATAAAATAATTTCGAACAATATGATTATTTGAGGATGTAAAATTCAAACTCAGTGCATTGGTCAATTGATAATTGATGGTGTATTGCAAATCGAAGGTGTAGTTGCGGCGAATAAGTTCCCCAACCGTAAGATTGTTTGCCCCCAATTCTGCGTCTCGAAATTTTTGACTGTTGTACTGCCGGATTATATCCGAATTAATGGTCACATTTGATGGCAATAAATTCAGGTTGAAATCCTTTAAAATCTTCCAATATCTGCCATTAAACAAGGAGTCGTTCTTTTTAAAAGGTTCAAAATTTAGCGGTTGAAAGCTGTAGCTGTAATTGGCCCCAACTCGCACATTTTGATCTAGAGAATTTTCAATCTCAAAATCTCGATGTTTCATTTCATTGTAGGCGTAGTTGAACGTGAAGTTTTCCACGTCGTAGGGCTGGGGCTTGGCCTCGCCAGTGCGTTGTTTTTTGACTCCAATAAAATTTATACTCTGGCGTTTGGTGTAATCTTCAGATTGTGTTCTAATTCGATCGCGCTCTTCGTTTGACGCGGCAGCGTCCAATCGGTTTTGAAGTTTCAAATCTTTGTATTGCTGATCGTATTCTGGAGTTATAAGGGTTTCGCTCTGCCCATAATTGAATGGAATTTGAAGCCCCCATTTTTTGGGTAACAACTGGCCTATGTTCATGTTGGTTACAACATCATATTGCTTCAGATCCTCACGGCTTCGCTCGTTTGGTCCTTGATCCAAATTTCCGAATCCTGTTGTACTGCGCTTGGCCGTGGCATTAACATTCATAAAATCTGCAATGTTACTGTCCATACTCATTATGGCTGCCCAACCGCCTTCGTTATCCATATCGGCGATGCGAAGTTCATTGAACCAAACCTCTGCACATTGATCGCTGGACCCTATGTTTTTAATCCCAACCATAAGGGTACGGATGTCCCCAAAATTGGGGTTTCCTTTTATGGCAATCCGTTGCTCAAAGGGGCCCTCGGACTGAGAAGAACTTGACGTGAGTGAAAACGGCGAAAACTCGTTCACTGGTGTTTCTTGAAGTTCTCCGTCAATTACATCATAAAATGTTGGATCCTCGTTTGTTAAAGTTCCTTGGCTAATTCCTAGTGCTTTAATTTTCTCGAGTAAATTCAATGGAATATTTAGTTCATTATACTCTGGCCAAACCTCAGATTCGGATGCCCCCAAAGCTCCTGAAGATTTCCGTAAAGGCAATTCCAACTGGTAATAATTTTGGGTAAAATCATTTCCCATACGAACAAATGCTACCAAGTTGCCTTGCTGAAAACTATCGGATTCGCCATCTTCTGCATGAATAAACATTCTAATTTTTTTGTATTGTCGCATGTCTACATTAATGTTTTTGAAAACGGCTCTGGAATCGCGACGTTCCAAATCACACACATCAACAACCAACGATTGTTCATTTTGGCGAACCACTGTATTGTTATTGTTCAACTGCTCGCGCTGTACGCTCGGGGGCGAAACATAGCTGCCATCATTTTCTTGAATTCCAACAATTCCAACGCTAAATTCTGTAGGTTCAAGCAAGGTTGCGGCATCGGAATCGGTGTCTAACGATTGCAGGTAACGCCTCCAATCGCTACGAACCAGATCTAAGGTTCCAAAGCGTAAAACGGTAGTTTGTGTGAAATCTTTCAAATATAATCTTGTAAATCGAATGGATCTAAAATCCGAAATACCGCCCACCGCGTTTGAAAAAGCGGTCAGTGGAATTCTAAATTGATACCAATTGATATTCCCTGATGGAGAACCGTTGGGTAGGGTGATGTTACTCACTGTTTTCCGATCGACTATGTAGGGGTTATTGGTGTTGCTCAGCGCAGCAGTGGTCACATCAATCTCATATTCGTAGTAACTGTCGATGGTATTCATGGTGTTATCCCTATTGATGTCCTCCACATCGGGTTGGGTTGTGGAACCTCTATTGGTCTCTGTAAACACATCCAGCGAATTGCCTTCCAAACCGTTGTAGCGTTTATAACGTTCAAAAATATCACCGCTGGTATTTAAATAATAGGCGTAATTATCATTGGCTGGATCTTGAAGGTTTGAGAAGGGTGCAAATCGAGGATCGCTGGTGTTGGTTTCTTCACTATCGTCATAACCATCTAGGCCTACATCTTGATTGGTTCGCTCTTGGCCTTGGGTGGAAAATGCGTAAATTAACGATTGATTTTGTGGCGTAACTGTTCCCCATGTGGTTTGTGGTAACAACGAAACATTACCATCATTGGGAAGTCCATTTTCGTATTGTTTTTTTCCGTCTTTTAAAACATCTTCCGAAATATTTCCAAGATTTAAAATGAGTTTTCCTCCGGGATTTGACGGGTTGTCCAAAAATGGATCCATCAACCAAAATTCAATGTACTCCACATTGGCTTGTTCAAAATCGGTTGAGGTCAATTGTCTCGAAATTCCAGCCCAGCTGTTTTGAGGGGTGTCCAAAATACCATCTTCGGCGCCCGGCTGATAGTTGTATGGCCCGCGTTCTTGTGGTTGGTAAACTAAATCCAGCGCGTTGATTACGGTATATTGCCCTGTGACCAAATCAATTTCGGGAAATAGTTCATCAATAAAAATACGTCGGGTGTATAAATTTGAAATGTCATCATCGGTAATTTCGCCAGGACGTTGTGAACTGTAAAAAATGGGGTCGACTGTGTACCAATTTAATAAAGCACGGTCGAAACCATTTTGATACCCGCTCTCGTCTTCATTCCCTTGCGCATAAATTCGTCCTAATCCTTTTGGTCGACTTGATAAAAACCATGCTTGTGGACTCAATAAGCTGATTCCATTTTGAGTGCCTTCAAAATCGTCAATGTAAGACGTTACCTCACCATTAAAGTTTGTCCCTTTTGGAGCCCCAGGTTTGAGGTAAGCAAACTCGCCCCGAACAGATACATTTGAGACAACATCTGTATCTATATTAGGTAATTTATTGGCCGCACGTGTCAGAAATGGAACTTCAGTAGAATAGTTTCCGTTAAGTCCAAAAATGGTATTATTGATGGGCTCTGTGCCGTAATTGGCTTTTTGGGTAATAGGTCGCTCGTTTAAATTTAAAAGGGTTGCCCCAAGAACAAAATCTTTGTTAAACTGATGCTCTACATTAAATCCTGTAAACCGTTTGGTTTGTTGACCAAAAACTGCATTATTTTCAACGGAAACTTGAATAGGAATGTTGGAAGATTGAAGGGCTGGATCTAAAATTTGAACGGTTCCAATTTGGTAATTTACGGTATAATCGACTCCTTCAACCAAAACACGCCCACCTGCGGTTACTTTTACTGATCCCCTGGGGACATTGAATGCCCCAATCGGAATGCCCGTACCTCCTGTTGATTTGTATCGGCCTCGAATTTTAAATTTATTCTTTTCACTGTCTTGTAGCGCCGCAGTTTTCGTGCTGTTGTAAAGCGATTGATACACATATTTCTGTTGGTTGGCGTTGTAATTTCCTGCAATGGTTTCGTCGCCATCATAATTTTCCGATGGGCTTAAACGCAGGGTTTCAAATAAATAACTTCCAAACGGTTCTACTTTGGTGAAAATAATTTTTCCGTTCTGAGGGATTACCGTAATCCCTGGAACAAAATCAAAAAATCCATCCCCTTTATTTTGAGGGTCATTATTAAAATTTAATCGATCAAAATTAAATAACCGAATAAGAGGCGTTTCACTAATTGCATCGGCATTACCAGCGGGAGTAGGAAAAGGCGTTCCACTCACTGGCGTGATGTAATTCAGTGAAGACGTTTCATTGTAAAATATATTTAATTTAAAATCCTCTTGAGACAGTTGATAAGCCCCAGTATTATAGATGTTTTTCATCATCAAATCCCATATGGGAAGATTCACATTAGTCACAGCACTTTTCAGCATTTTCAGAACCAAACTCTGATTATTTACGATTTGATTTCCTGTGTTGGTATCTGATACGACATCTGTGGCGCTAAGGCCATCATTGGCAAATTCGCCCACTTGAAAAACCTCGCCACCGACTGTAAATTGATAGGCCACCGCCAAAACCTCATCGTTTTGAAGGCGTTGGTTTAATGAGATGTACCCCAGCTGGGTATTGACGGTGTACTCATTGCCTTGTATTAACTTTCGAGCGTTTTCTAATTTCCCATAGTCAAATCCCTCATTAACTCCCGGCGGCAAAAACCCCGATTGTGTTGTTGCAATATCCCGAATGGCTTGGGTGAGTTGAGACCCAGCTCCACCGATGTTTGAAGGATCAAAATCGTTATTTGAATTGTCGGGATAAGCTCCAGGCGCGACGTTGATAAATCCGCCAGGAATGGCCGTTAAACCAATTCGTTCAGACTCCCCCAAATCCTGAAGTGCTACTACGTTTCTGATGTTCTGCGTTTGATTGGTTCGGTTGGTAACCCAGACTTCAATTCGGGTAATCTGCACCTGAGAATTAATGAAAGGGTAATTGGCCAGGGCCTCGTCGTAATGATCCCTAAAGTATTGGGCTAGGAAAAAATGCCGATTTTCATCATAATCAAGCCCAAAAAAATCAAAATCCTGAAGAGTTCCTCCCCCTTGGGCTACAATGTTTCGAGTTTCGGATTGTTGTTCCGAAAACACCCCTGTAATTCGGGTTTTACCAAATTGCAGTTCTGTTTTGACTCCAAATAAACTTTGCGCCCCATTGATCAAAGAACTGTTGATGGGCATGTTTACGTTCCCTATTTCGAGCTTCTGTAAAATATTGTCTTCTCCACCATCGATGGTTGGGTCAAATTCCAGCTTGATTAAATTTTGAAAATCAAACGTGGATTGGGTGTCGTAGTTGGCGTTAACCTGAAGTCGAGTTCCTACTTTTCCCATCAAACTTAAACTTATCCGTTGATCGAAATCAAAGGTTAAATTGCTTTGGTTCCTTGGCGAAAAGGCAGGATTTTCTTGCTTGGTATACATCAATCCTAAATCCATTTCTACGGAACCTTGTGGAACTACAGAAATGACGTTGCTTCCAAAAATCGTTTTGAAAAAATTGGAATTAACATACAAATCTGGGATAAGATTGTTTTTGGCTTCTTCAGAACCTTCTTTTTGCCCGGCATACGCATCCAGTTTTTCTTTGTAGTACGCTTTTAAGTTTTCTTGCTGAACTAACGCTTGAAATTCTTTAGGTGTTAAAATAACGGGGTAATTAATATTAAATTCTCCCACTTTGGACGTGTAGTAGTAGCGATCGGTGGTGGGGTCGTAGGTGTATTGAGAGACAATGCTGCTGGGGTTCGGGATTTTTAGGTCACTGAAGGAAAACGTTGTGGAGGTGGAATCTCGAACTGTGGAGGGCTGTTGTGCATGTAAGGTGCTGGCAAAAAGCAACAGTATAAGTAGTGGGCCAAAGCGGGTGTTTAAAAATATTTTAGGAGTAGCGTATTCCAATCGATTTACAGGTTTTTTAGGGCTTCTTTAATTAGTTGTTCTACAGAGGCATCTGGGGTTTGGGTCAAAATTTTTCCAACTACTCGTTCGCTTTGTTTTTTGGCAAATCCCAAAACCTCTAAAGCAGATAACGCCTCATCTTTGGAAGTATTGTTTGAAAGAGTAGGAATTTCATCCATATCAAACACTTTTAAGACTTTATCTTTTAAATCAATAATAACACGTTGCGCAGTTTTAAGTCCAATTCCTTTCACAGACTGAATAAGAGCGACGTCCTCAGACGCAATTCCCTCACGAACTTGCTGTGGTGTTAATGACGACAACATTGTTCGTGCGGTATTGGTCCCAATTCCACTCACTGCTATTAATAATCTAAAAATTTTGCGTTCAATGGCGGTGGCAAACCCATAGAGCTGGTGAGCATCCTCTTTGACTTGGAGATGAGTCAGCAATTTAATAGATTCATCGTCCGTAATTTGAGAAAAAGTGTGGAGTGAAATATGTATAAAATAGCCCACACCATTACAATCAATTACTACTCCTGTCGGAGATTTTTCAACCAAACGTCCTCGAATGTGGGTGATCATATTTTGCGTCTTAGAATATCAAATGTACTAAATTTATAATACATTTTTAGATGAAAATCCCTGCAGCATTGCTTAGTGTTTTTCTTTTTGTTGTGCATCAATTACAGCAACGGCTGTCATGTTGACAATTTCATCCACAGTTGCGCCAAATTGTATGATATGAACCGGCTTTTTGAGCCCCATCATGATGGGGCCAATAGACTCCGACTTATTGAGTTCTTTCAATAGTTTATATGTAATATTGGCCGATTCTAAATTTGGAAAAATGAGGGCATTTACTTTCTTGTTGGCTAATTTTGAAAACGGAAAACTTGTTTTTAGCATCTCACTATTGAGTGCAAAATCCGTTTGTAACTCGCCATCCACCGACAAATTAGGATGCCTGCGGTGAAGGTATGAAACGGCCTCTCTGACCTTAGTTGCCGTTTGATCTTTAGAAGATCCAAAATTAGAGTAGGATAACATCGCCATAACAGGCGTGATACCAAACATTTTCATCACACCAGAGGTCATCTGTGTGATTTTTATTAAATCATGTGCTGTGGGGTTAATGTTGATGGCAGTATCGCTTAAAAACATAGGCCCCCTTTGGGTCATCATAACATTGGTTGTGGCTATTCTGGTGGACCCTGGCGCTAAACCAATCAAGTCCAACATGGGTTTCACAATCGAGGGGTAACTTCTTGAGTATCCTGTAATGAGAGCATCTGCATCGCCCTCGTTGACCATCATGGCAGCAAAATAATTTCGCTCACGCATTAGCTTTTGAGAAGATAGTAAGGTTTGACCTCGGCGTTCTTGCTTTTTCCAAAAAATTTCACCGTACTTGTTTTTTTGATCTAAATGCGTGTCGTCTTTGGGATCAATGATAGGGACATCGGCATCGAAGTCCAGCTCAGATTTCAAACGTTCTATTTGTGTTTTGTTCCCCAACAAAATGGGATGGGCAATACCTTCTTCATACACAATTTGAGCCGCCTTTAGAACATTCAACTGATCGGCTTCAGCAAAAACCACACGTTTTGGGTTTAGTTTTGCACGATTAAACAACAGCCGAACAATTTTATTATCAGCACCCATTCGATCCAGAAGTGATTCTTCGTATGCTTCCCAATTGGAAATAGTGGCTTGGGCTACCCCACTGTCTATGGCTGCTTTGGCAACAGCCGGAGGTATTTTACCGATAAGTCTAGGATCAAAAGGTTTTGGTATGATATAGTCCTGCCCGAAGGTGAGACGCATTTCGCCATAAGCAATATTTACTTGCTCAGGGACAGGCTCCTTGGCCAAATCTGCGAGTGCTAAAACTGCTGCTTTTTTCATAGCTTCATTAATTTGAGTGGCACGAACATCTAAAGCACCTCTAAAAATAAATGGAAAACCCAACACATTATTCACTTGATTGGGGTTGTCGCTTCGGCCAGTGGCCATAATGATATCATCTCTTGTGTCTCTCGCCAATTGGTATGAAATTTCAGGATCGGGATTGGCCATAGCAAAGACGATCGGATTTTTGGCCATGCTGTTTAGCATATCTGGCGTTACAATATTTGAGATGGATAATCCAATAAAAACATCCGCATTAACCATTGAATCTTCAAGTGAATAAAGATTTTTTTCGGTTGCAAATTCTACCTTTTGAGGTGTCAGGTTTTCTCTGTCTTTTCGAATAACACCTTTGCTGTCCAGCATAACGATATTTTCGCGTTTTGCGCCGAAGGATCTATATAATCTGGTACAAGAAATGGCCGCTGCACCGGCGCCGCTCACTACAATTTGAACGTCTTCAATTTTCTTTTCGGCCAATTCTAAGGCATTTAACAGCGCTGCAGCGGAGATGATGGCCGTTCCGTGCTGATCGTCGTGCATCACTGGAATGCTAAGTTCTTCTTTTAAGCGGCGTTCTATTTCAAATGCTTCTGGGGCTTTTATATCCTCTAAGTTAATTCCTCCAAAAGTGGGTGCAATGTGTTTTACGGTATTGACGAACTCGTCAATATTTTCAGTGTCAACTTCGATATCAAAAACATCTATATCTGCAAAAATTTTAAACAATAGTCCTTTGCCTTCCATGACCGGTTTTGAGGCCTCTGCACCAATATTCCCCAATCCCAAAACCGCTGTTCCATTTGAAATGACGGCTACTAAGTTTCCTTTTGAGGTGTATTTATACACATCCGATGGGGTTTTTTGAATTTCAAGACACGGTGCAGCAACGCCAGGTGAATAAGCCAATGACAAGTCGCGTTGGGTGGCGTATTTTTTTGTGGGAACAACTTGGATCTTTCCTGGCATGGGCTTGCCATGATAGGCCAGTGCTTCTAATTCATTTCTGGTTCGTTTTGCCATAGGTCTAATTTAAAGACACAAAGTTAGAAGTATCTGTGAATGTAGCAATTTAATCGTTTAAAAACTTAATGTTGCGGGTTAACCCGGAATATTTTGTCCGCTTTACGGCAGATTTTTTAAAGACTTTATTGAAGGTCTCCTGAGTAATTTCTGCCCAATCTTGTTTGGTCATGGTCAATAATTCAGGTTTGGGATTAAACAGGGGTTGGTTGTGTTGTTTCGAAAATCGATTCCATGGGCAAACGTCTTGGCACACATCGCAACCAAACATCCAATTGTCCAGCTTTCCTTTGAATTCTGTGGGGATATTGTCTTTAAGTTCAATTGTAAAATAGGAAATACATTTGCTCCCATCTACACTGTAAGGCTCAGTAATGGCCTCTGTTGGACAAGCATCTATGCAGGCCGTGCAGGACCCACAATGGTCCGTAACTGCATGGTCCGGTTCCAACTCCAAATCAATAATCAGCTCCGCAATAAAATAAAATGATCCTACTTTTTGAGTCAGAAGGTTACTGTGTTTTCCAATCCACCCTAATCCCGATTTTTTGGCCCATGCTTTTTCCAAAATTGGGGCCGAATCTACAAAGGCACGACCGTGCACATCGCCAATTTTTTCTTTAACAACCTCTAACAATTCATTTAGTTTATCTTTGATAACATAATGATAATCAACGCCATAAGCATATTGGCTAATTTTTGGTGCTGATGGATCATTTTGAAGCTTATCCGTATAATAATTGTAGGTCAAAGAAATAACACTTTTTGACCCTTCAACAAGTAGGGTGGGATCCAAGCGTTTGTCAAAATGGTTCTCCATATACGCCATAGCTCCATGTTTGTTTTGGTTTAACCAAGACTCCAATCGGGGAGCTTCCTCTTCCAAAAATTCTGCTTTACTGATGCCGCAAGATAAAAAACCAAGGCGTTTGGCTTGAGCTTTAATAAATTGAGCGTATTCTGCTTTTTTTAACATGTTAAAACAACCCTGTTTGGTAATCCCCTTTCTGACGACCAAGGTGTTTGTAGGCTAGTTCTGTAACTTCTCTTCCTCTAGGAGTTCTCATGATAAACCCTTGCTGAATTAAAAAAGGTTCATACACTTCTTCGATAGTTTCGGGGCTCTCGCTCACGGCTGTGGCTATGGTTGTGATGCCTACAGGACCGCCTTTAAATTTATCAATAATGGTGGTTAAAATTTTATTGTCCATTTCGTCTAATCCATGCGCGTCGACGTTGAGGGCTTTTAGTCCAAATTTTGCGATTTCGATATCAATTTTTCCGTTCCCCTTAATCTGAGCGAAGTCGCGTACACGTCGCAGGAGTGCATTCGCAATTCGAGGGGTTCCACGGCTACGACCCGCAATTTCAATGGCGGCTTCAAAGCTGATAGGAACGTTTAAAATTTGAGCACTTCGTTGAATTATCGTAGAAAGAAGTTCCGTTGAATAATATTCCAGTCGGCTACTGATTCCAAAGCGGGCTCGCATAGGGGCAGTGAGCAATCCCGATCGGGTTGTAGCCCCAACCAGCGTAAAGGGATTGAGGTTGATTTGAACCGTTCGAGCGTTGGGCCCGGATTCGATCATAATATCAATTTTATAATCTTCCATTGCAGAGTATAAATATTCTTCTACAATGGGGCTTAAGCGGTGGATTTCGTCAATAAAAAGGACATCGCGGTCTTCCAAGTTAGTTAACAATCCCGCCAAATCGCCTGGTTTGTCCAGTACTGGCCCAGAGGTTACTTTGATGCCCACATCCAATTCATTGGCCAGAATATGCGCCAAAGTCGTTTTCCCTAATCCTGGTGGGCCATGAAATAAGGTGTGATCCAAAGCTTCGTCGCGTTCTACGGCAGCTTTGACGAAGACTTGCAAGTTTTCTAATACTTGGTCTTGCCCCGAAAAGTCATCAAAAGTGAGCGGTCGGAGCACCTTTTCAATGTCGTGTTCTTCAGGTGATAGATTGTCGTCTGTTGGATCAAGGTGCTGATTCATAAAACAAATATAAAGAAAAAGCCTTTCGTGTTTTAGAAAGGCTTTTTAAATCTATGATAAAGAAACTAACAGCTAGTGTTGAAGTTCTTCTTCTCCATCTTTCATGGGGACATTCTGAGGGACAAAATCCTCGTCATGACCTGGTTTGCTATAATCGTAGGCCCATCGGTGAACGTGTGGGATTTCGCCTTCCCAATTGCCATGAATATGTTTGATGGGGGCTGTCCATTCTAACGTATTTGAACGCCATGGATTTTGTTCTGTTTTTTTGCCATAAAAAATACTACTGATAAAATTGTATAAGAATACCAGTTGAACTAGGCCTG
Organism: uncultured Flavobacteriaceae bacterium; assembly: GCA_913061125.1. Lineage (GTDB taxonomy): Bacteria > Bacteroidota > Bacteroidia > Flavobacteriales > Flavobacteriaceae > UBA3537. Next base: position 76,995 of record CAJXUB010000003.1, on the reverse strand, counting down.
CAACAAGTGCGAATATGGTAATAAGAACTTGTACGTTTTGTGTGTCATCAAATAATGGAAAATTACTGTTGGTATAGTAGCGTCGGGGTAGTCCTGCCATACCTATGAAGTGCATGGGGAAAAAGACGCCATACGCACAAACGGCAGTAACCCAAAAGTGGATATATCCTAGGTTTTTATTCATCATTCGGCCAAACATTTTAGGGAACCAGTGGTAAACTCCAGCAAAAAGTCCGTATAAGGCAGAAATCCCCATTACCAAGTGAAAATGAGCCACGACAAAATAGGTGTCGTGAACGTTGATATCTAGAGCACTATCTCCTAAAATAATTCCTGTTAAACCTCCCGTAATGAAGGTTGATACCAGTCCAATAGAAAACAGCATCGCTGGGTTTAACTGAAGATTTCCTTTCCATAGGGTGGTAATGTAATTAAAAGCTTTCACAGCCGATGGTATAGCAATGAGCAAGGTTGTAAATGTAAATACAGACCCAAGAAATGGATTCATTCCTGAAATAAACATATGGTGCCCCCAAACAATGGTTGACAAAAATGCGATTGCAATAATGGAAGCTACCATGGCTCTGTATCCAAAAATGGGCTTTCTGGCATTGGTTGCAATGACTTCAGATGTGATCCCTAGAGCTGGGAGTAATACAATGTAAACTTCTGGGTGGCCTAAAAACCAAAATAAATGTTCATACAATACTGGTGATCCACCTTGGTAGTGTAATACTTCACCTTGAATAAAAATATCAGATAAGAAAAAAGACGTCCCAAAACTGCGGTCCATAATGAGCAGTAAAGCGGCTGAAAGAAGTACCGGAAACGATACTACTCCAATAACTGCCGTTATGAAAAAAGCCCAAATGGTTAGTGGCAATCTGGTCATTGACATCCCTTTTGTTCTTAGATTTAAGACTGTAACAATGTAGTTCAAAGATCCAAGAAGCGATGATGCGATAAAAATAGCCATCGAAACCAGCCAGAGAGTCATTCCTGCTCCCGATCCGCCTTGCGCTAGGGGTAGCGCACTTAGGGGTGGGTATATCGTCCACCCTGCAGCTGCAGGTCCTGCCTCTACAAATAAAGAAATGACCATGATGACGCTGGACAAAAAGAACAACCAATAGGATACCATATTTAAGAATCCAGAGGCCATATCTCGAGCGCCAATTTGTAACGGGATTAAAAGGTTACTGAAAGTTCCACTCAATCCTGCAGTCAACACAAAGAAAACCATTATGGTTCCGTGTATGGTAACCAAAGCCAGATAAATATCGGCATCCATTACCCCTCCTGGTGCCCACTTTCCAAGTAAGGCTTCAAACACAACATTAGGTTTTTCCGGCCAGGCGATTTGCATTCGCATTAAAAGCGACATTAAAATCCCTATAATTCCCATGATTAAACCAGTAATCAAATACTGTTTGGCGATCATTTTATGATCTTGACTAAAGATGTATTTAGTGACAAACGTCTCTTTATGATGATGCCCGTGATCGTCGTGGGTGTGGGTGTCTACGTGTGCTGACATAATCTTATTTGTGTTGTTTGTTAGTAATTAGTTTTGAACTAATGAATTTTTAAATATTTTCTGTTCTTTCAACCATTCGTTGTACTTTTCTTCGGTCTCAACAATAATTTTCATTTGCATGTTGTAGTGCGATTTTCCACAAATCTTGTTGCACAACAACAGGTAGTCAAATTCATAACGGTCCAGAGGTTCTTCTCCATTGGCTTGTAATTTCTTACTGTTCGCGTTCCGAATTTTATTGATGTTTCTTACTTTCTCGTAAATCTCTGGATTGAGACGCATTTCTTCTGTCGTTACTGTGGGGGTAAAGGCAAATTGTGTAATCATTCCAGGTACACAATTCATTTGGGCTCTAAAGTGTGGCATGTAGGCCGAGTGTAACACATCCTGCGAACGCATTTTAAAAAGAACTGGCCTTCCAACGGGCAGGTGCAGCTCTGTGGTAATGATATCATCTTGGGCATTCGGATCTGATTCGTCTAGTCCCAAAATATTGGCGTTGTCTAAATTGATCAATCGAACATTGGCTTTACCCAGAACATTATCTTCTCCGGCATAGCGGGCTTTCCAGTTGAATTGTTGGGCGTAGAGTTCAATCACTATAGGATCGTCTTCTTCATTTATGGTCATGATATCATTCCAAGTAAATAATCCATACATGATGAGTCCTGCTAATGTAATGACAGGAATGATGGTCCAAATAAATTCAAGTTTGTCATTATCGGCATAAAACAGGGCTTTTCTTCCCTTTTCGCCTTTGTATTTGAAGGCAAAATAATGCAGCAAAAATTGGGTTACGGTTTGAACTATAAAAATCACAACCATGGAGATTATCATTAAGCGATCAATATCTGGTCCGTGCGCCGATGCTGAGTTTGATACTAGTGGCAGATCGCCCCATAATGCAAATGAAATGATGGTAATGATGTATATAAATCCTAGGAAGGCAAGCATCAGATAACCATTTACGGAATTGTCTTTGTCGTTCGCAATTTGAGACTGGTCGCGGTTGGCTTGTGCTAGATCAAATATTTTGACCATTTGCCATATGGCGATGGTGATTCCTAGTAAGATTAATAATGTTAATAAGCCAGTCATAGTTCTTTACTATCGTTTTTGATTAGGTTAGTTAATAGTGAAACTGTTCACTTTCTTTAATAAAAGGGTTCCCTTTGGGCAACAATGGGGCCTTGGATATGGCATAAAAGACCACATAAAGAAATAGACCAAGGAATAGGGCTACGGCACTCAACTCTGGGATTCCAAAGAACCAGCGGTCGCCAACTGTTGCGGGCATAATCATATTAAATACATCCACATAATGCCCTATAAGGATGACTATTCCTGCCATAATGATAAACCATGGAACGCGCTTGTAGTCGCTGTTCATGAGGACCAAAAATGGGAATATAAAATTCAAAACCAGCATGCCAAAAAATGGCAGTTTATAATCTTCAATTCGCGTTACAAAATAGGTAACTTCCTCAGGGATATTGGCATACCATATCAACATGAATTGAGAGAACCATAAATAGGTCCAAAATACACTAATGGCAAACATAAATTTCGCTAAATCGTGCAAATGGCTGTCATTGACAAATTCCAACAGTCCTTTCGATTTTAGATATATGGTAATTAGTGCAATTACTGTGATTCCACTCACAAACATACTCGCAAAAACATACCAGCCAAAAAGGGTGCTAAACCAGTGCGGATCGACACTCATAATCCAATCCCAGGACATCATGGATTCTGTGTAAATATAGAATACTAAAAATCCTGCAGACCAACGGAACAACTTCTTGAAGTTTCTGTTATCTTTGGCTGTATCTTGAGCCAATGAATATTTTCTTGAGATCCAACGATAGAAACTCCAACCTGCGATAAAAATAATCCCTCTAATAGCAAACCCTGTTTTGTTGAGCCATCCCGATTTCCCTTGGATGAGTTCGTCATGGGCTACAACCTCTGGATCCATCCAAATGAAAATATGATCACCCGCCCAAAGTGCAATTCCCAGTACAATAACCGCACCAGGAAGGAGGTAATACGTAATCGCTTCCATGACTCTAAAAAGAACAGGCGACCACCCCGCTTGAGCGGCATGTTGTATGGCATAAAATGCAAGGACGCCAAGCGATATCATCATAAAAAAGAAAGCGGCTACATACAGTGCAGCATAGGGTCTGTTGTGCATTTGGTGCAACACGTGCTCGGCATGTTCGTCCCCGTGGTGTGCTTCATCTGACTGATGCGTATTATCATGAGTCGAATGTATCGTGGCGGCGTGAGCTTCTGTATCGCTGTGAGTTGTTGTGCCGTGGTGGGAAGCTTCTTCTTCAAGCATAACTTTAACATCTTCTAGCGTCAGATGGTGTGAAGACGTGTAACTAGATACCCACCCTAAAGCGCCTATGATGATGAGGCTTAAAGCGGTTATTTTTAATCTTTTTGAAAACGTATACATGTTTTATTGATGTTTTGCTTGTCTTACTTTAATAGTTCTGCTCTTAGTGCTTCGACGTAGGCCGTCACTTGCCAGCGTTCTTCTTCGTTCAATAAATTGGCATATGACCCCATGGCGTTTTTTCCATAATAAATAACATGGTAAATGCTTCCTTGGGTTATGGGTCGATCGGCATAGCTTGGCACCCCTAATATTTTTTCACGCTTAACCAATTTCCCTTGACCAGCGCCTTTACCTCCATGACAAATACCGCAGTAAATATCATACAGTTCTTTACCTCTTTTAGTATCAATTTCATTATCGCTTAGTGGTGATTTAAGTGCCTTTAAAGCGGCATCGTAACCCTCGTTGGTATTGTCATAATCATATAATGAATACCCTCGTGCGATAGTCCCCTTTACTGGCAGAAGTGCCTCTTGGCTGTTCGGAAACACCTCGTATTCGCCATAAGCTTCGTAGCCCACGGGTTCGTACATGTTTGGAAAAAACTGATAATTTGGCCGGCTGTTATCTTGGCATGACCAAACCCCTGAAATCATCAAGAGCAATACGATTTTATTTATTACACTTTTCATAGGTCTAATGCGCTTCTTTTTCTACAACGTGCACCTCTACAGCGCCTGTTTTGGCGAGTAAAGTTTTGAGTTGTTTTTCATTATTATGAATTGGGATTTCCATTAAAAAATGGTCATCCGTGGTTCTTGGATCTGGATTTTCTGCATTTTTAAATGGCCACATTCGGCTTCTTAAATAAAACGTGATAACCATCAGGTGAGCTGCAAAAAACACGGTAAGTTCAAACATGATCGGTACAAAAGCTGGCATATTTTCGATGTAGCTAAAACTTGGCTTTCCACCTATATTTTGTGGCCAATCTTCTATCATGATAAAGTTCATCATGGTAATGGCTACTGTTAACCCAACACAGCCGTACAAAAATGCTGCAATTGCAATACGGGTTGGAGCTAAGCCCAGGGCTTTGTCCAATCCATGAACTGGAAACGGTGTATATACTTCTTCTATATGATGCTTTTCGGCTTTGACAGCTTTGACTGCTGACATGAGCACGTCATCATCAGTATATAAGGCATGAATGACTTTGGATGCTCCCATACTTATTCTTTTTTCTTATTAGGTTTTCTTTTGGCTTTGGGTTTTGGCGATGTGCGTTCGTCGGCACCCGTACCCATCAAGCTTTCGCCAGATTCTCTGAGGTTTTTATAGCGTTGCCCAGAAGATTTTAAAATTGTTTTGACTTCCGCTTGTGCAATTACAGGGAAGGTTCTGGAGTATAACAAAAACAGAACAAAGAAAAATCCAATGGTTCCAATAAAGATTCCAATATCTACAAACGTTGGCGAGAACATGGTCCAAGACGAGGGTAAATAATCTCTGTGTAATGAAGTTACAATAATAACAAATCGTTCAAACCACATTCCTATGTTTACAACAATTGAAATAAAGAACGAGAACATGATGCTTGTTCTTAATTTTTTAAACCACATGAATTGTGGGGAAAATACGTTGCATGACATCATGGCCCAATAAGCCCAGGCGTAAGGCCCTGTGGCTCTGTTGAGGAAGGCGTATTGCTCATACTCGACACCAGAATACCAAGCGATGAATAATTCTGTAATGTAGGCCACACCAACTATTGACCCTGTAATCATAATGACGATATTCATGAGCTCAATATGTTGAACGGTAATATAATCTTCAAGATTACATACTTTTCGCATAATAATGAGAAGGGTATTTACCATCGCAAACCCCGAGAAAATAGCCCCTGCCACAAAATAGGGAGGAAAAATCGTGGTGTGCCATCCCGGAATGACGGACGTGGCAAAATCAAACGATACAATGGTGTGCACTGAAAGTACGAGTGGTGTTGCCAAACCTGCGAGAACTAAAGATACTTCTTCAAAACGTTGCCAATCTTTGGCTCGCCCTGACCATCCAAAACTTAGAAGAGAATATATTTTCTTTTGAAAAGGTCGAACGGCACGGTCACGAATCATGGCAAAATCTGGGAGTAATCCAGTCCACCAAAATACCAATGACACGGATAAATAGGTTGATATGGCAAATACATCCCAAAGTAGTGGTGAGTTAAAATTCACCCAAAGTGATCCAAATTGATTTGGAATGGGCAGTACCCAATAAGCCAACCAAGGCCGTCCCATGTGAATGATTGGAAACAATCCTGCTTGAATCACAGAAAAAATCGTCATCGCTTCTGCAGAACGGTTGATGGCCATTCGCCATTTTTGTCTAAATAGAAGAAGTACTGCAGAAATCAAAGTTCCGGCATGACCGATTCCTACCCACCATACAAAATTGGTAATATCCCAAGCCCAACCAACGGTTTTGTTGAGTCCCCAAGTTCCAATTCCTGTTGAAATGGTATAAATCATACAACCCAGACCCCAAGCAAAAGCCGCTAATGCTATTGAGAAAACAATCCACCACTGCTTGTTGGCTTTCCCTTCCACGGGGGCCACAACATCCAAGGTAACATCGTGGTAAGATTTTTCACCAGTTACTAGTGGTCTTCTGATCGGTGCTTCGTAATGAGACGCCATAGTTTTTTATTAGTTAGTTTATGCTTCGTTAGTATTTCTTACTTTAACTTGATACACCACATTGGGTTTTGTCCCTACGTGTTCCAACAAATGATAGGCTCGTTGGTCGTCTTTCAACTTAGTGACCTCATCTTTTTCATTGTTGATATCTCCAAAAACGATAGAACCAGAGTCACATGCAGCAGAACAAGCGGTTTTAAATTCGTTCACATTCACAGGACGGCCATCACGTTTGGCATCCAGAATGGTTTTTTGTGTCATTTGAATACACATCGAACATTTTTCCATGACCCCTCTTGAACGAACTGTAACATCAGGATTAATCACCATACGTCCCAAATCATTATTCATATGGTAATCAAACTCATCATTACCGTTGTACAAAAACCAATTGAATCGACGTACTTTATAGGGGCAGTTGTTGGCACAATAACGGGTTCCAACACATCTGTTGTATGCCATATGGTTCTGGCCTTGACGTCCGTGTGAACTGGCTGCAACCGGACAAACTGTTTCGCAAGGTGCATGGTTACAGTGCTGACACATTACTGGTTGGAAGGCCACTTGAGGATTTTCAGAAGGCATTTCCATTTCCCCAAACGTGCTCAAAGAGCTTCCCAATCCACTGATATTATCTTTGGTTTGGTTATCCCCTTCAAAGGTATCGTCCGAAGAATAATAGCGATCAATTCGCAACCAATGCATATCTCGACTTCGCCGAATTTCTTCTTTACCCACTACAGGAACATTATTTTCAGCATGACATGCAATCACGCAAGCCCCACAACCAGTACAGGAATTCAAGTCAATTGAGAGATTAAAATGATGCCCAATAGATCGGTCAAATTCATCCCACAAATCAACATCTGGAGAGCTGACTGGTGTTTCTTGGTGATTCAACGAAACCACAGGCGTTGGATTCCAAACTTCTGTATCTTTAGTGTTGAAAATTTCAAGAGTTGTTTCTTTAATGATATCGCCTCGACCCATTAACGTGTTGTGCAATTGAACACATGCAAACTCATGCATTCCGCCAGCAGCTTCTATACGGACAGATGGCGTTGGGTTGAATTCATTGTACAACGGGAAGGCATTCACTCCTGTTTGCATTTCAGATTTAAGTCCTTTGGTTCGACCGTATCCAAATGAAAGACCTAAAGTTCCGCGAGCCTGTCCAGGTTGTATCATAACTGGAGCTTTAACAGTAGTTCCATTAACTGAAAGATTGGCATAAGAACCATTTAAGCCTCCAGTGGCGTCGTTCGTATTTTCTAACCCTAACGATTTGGCATCAAATTCGGATACGGTAACATAATTGTCCCAGGTAGTTCGTGTCAGTGGGTCTGGAAATTCTTGCAACCAAGGGTTGTTCGCTTGTTGACCGTCGCCCATTCCAGTTTTTGGGTAGAGGGTTAACTCAAAATCGGAACTTTTGATTTTAGATAGTGCAGATAATGCAATATCTAAATTAAAGGTGTTATTGTTTAATTTTTTTGAAGATGAAGAAATGTAGACCCCATCGTGAAGGGCCTCGTTCCATGACGTTCCGTCCAAAATGGAAGAATTCCAGTTGGATTTAATATAATCGTGATACGTTAGAGTATTTCCACTTAATTTTAAAAGAACATCCTGAAATTGCTGGGTGTCAAAAAGTGGTCGGATCGTGGGTTGCATCAAGCCGTAGTGGCCTGATTTAACTTCAATATCGCCCCAAGATTCCAAATAATGCGGAACCGCTGCGGCATATTGAGAAACCTCAGCCGTTTCATCAGCTTTCATTGAAAAAGATACTGAAAGAGATGTTTTTTTCAATCCATCAACAAAGGCCGCTTGGTTTGGAAGGGTGTATACAGGATTAACGCCAACCATAAAAATTGCGCCAACTTTTCCTTTGTTCATATCATTCACAAGTTTAGAAACAGCTTGCGAGTTGCCTTGGCGGGTTAATATTGTAGTTTGAGGATGGTATGATTTACTGTTTAAAAATTCATTAATGGCAATGACCAGACCTTGTGCATTAACATCTTGAATTCCAGTCAAAACGACCCCATCAGCACCTGCTTTTAAAAGCTCTTTAGCCGCACTATCGACGACTGCTTCAATGGCTGGAGGAAGTGTTACACCAACCGATGTGCCTGTTAATTTTCCATACAATCTGACCAACGCCAGTTTTTGTTGCGATGGCTTGAGTGGTACTCGTTTGTCGGCATTGGCACCAGAAAGAGTCATGTTAGATTCAAACTGAATGTGACGGGACATGGTACCATTTTTTGGCACACGCCCTTTGGCGTAAGCCGCATCAAAACCACCGCCTTGCCAATCGCCAAGAAAATCGGCTCCTATGGATACAATCGTTTTGGCTTTTGAAAAATCGTAATGTGCAAGACCTCGGCGTCCGTATTTCATTTCGTACGCGTCGGCAGCAGCAGATTCGGAAATGGCATCATAAACCACATGTTCCACATTGCTGTACTTGGATTTGAATTCTGAAATTAATTTTTCGGTCGAAGGGCTCGCAAAAGTTTGTGTGAGAAGAACTATGGTCTTTCCTTGATTTTGAACATCTTTAAGACCTTGTCCAATTTCGCTGTAAAAAGTCTCCCAAGAAATGTTTTCGCCTCGTTTTTGAGGCCCAGTCAGTCGCTGATTGTCGTATAAATCCAATACGGATGCTTGGACCCTGGCATTGATGCTGCCGTTAGCTTTAGCTAGAGAATTGGATTCGACTTTTATTGGGCGACCTTCCCTTGTTTTGATTAACAAGCTTGCAAAATCATACCCGTTGGCAATGGCTGTAGCGTAGTAATTGGCTACCCCTGGAATTATTTGTTCCGGTTGAACCACATAGGGGATGGATTTAATGACGGGTCCTTCGCAGGCAGCTAATGAGGCTGCAGCTGTGCTAAAACCAACATATTTCAAAAAATCTCGCCTTGTGGTTGACGAAGATTCTAAAGTAGATTTATCTCCTAAAAATTCATCTACAGGAATTTCTTCAACAAACTCTTTGTGTTTAACGGCTTGAACTGCAGCATTTGGGCTGGGGTTCAGATCTTCAACACGTTTCCAGTATTTTTTATTTGATGACATATACTCTATGTTGCTTTATAATCAATTAATTTAATAATGGCACTTACCACATTCTAGGCCTCCCATTTGAGCCGCTGTTAATTTATCTACGCCGTATTTTTTTGAAAGTGCTTCATGTATTTTTTCATAATAACCGTTATCCTCCACCTTAACATTAGTTTCTCTGTGGCAGTTAATACACCACCCCATAGTTAGTGGCGAATGTTGGTACATGATTTCCATTTCTTCAACAGGGCCGTGGCAGGTTTGACACTCTAACCCAGCAACCGATACGTGTTGCGAATGGTTGAAATAGGCAAAGTCCGGAAGGTTATGGATTCGCACCCACTTGACCGGTTTTGTTTTTCCAGTGTATTGTTGCGCTTCGTCGTCCCATCCAACGGCATCGTATAGCTTTTGAATTTCAGCATCATAGAATTCTTTACTGTATTCCTCAGTCGCTGTAGATGGCGCTACTTCATAAATTGATTTGTGACAATTCATACAAACATTCAATGAAGGAATTCCGGAGTGTTTACTAACTCGTGCAGACGAGTGGCAGTACTTACAATCGATTCCGTTATCTCCAGCATGAATCTTATGAGAATAGTGGATGGGTTGAATGGGCTGATAACCTTGGTCAATTCCAATTTGCATAAAGTAGCCATACACAAAATAGGCACTTGATAATAGAAAAAATATGGCAGTTACAAGAAGTAGAAATTGATTCTTTACATAGGCCTTCCATAATGAAGGACGCTTGATGGCTTCTTGTACTTCCACGCCATTTGCAGCAGCAAAACGGCGCAATGTTTTGTTTACTAAGAATAACCCAAGGGCCAACAAAGCAAATAGAATGGCCAAGGCGCCCAGGATAATATCTTTTGACAAACCACTGCCACCTTCTGAGTTGACTTGTGCTGCACCAGAAGTTGCCGCCACCACTGGTGCCGGCTTATCTTGGGCAGTGTAAGCCAAAATATTGTCTAAATCTTCATCGGACAATTGAGGGAATGCCGTCATGGCAGCACCATTATATTCGTTATAAATTTTGTTTGCGTAGGTGTCGCCAGACTTGATGACAGCTGCACTGTTTCGGATCCAACCATACAACCACTCACGGTCCAAGCCCTCATCTTCGCTCAAACGAGTTTCTACGTAACGCAAGGCCGGGCCAGTCATCTTTTTATCCAACTGGTGGCAGGCCGCACAATTGGCGTTAAACAACGCTTTGCCCTTCACTGGGTCGGCTTCTTGAGCATGGAGTGGTGTGAATAAAAATGAGAATAGTAATATCCCGAAAAACACAAGTTTAATCTGGGGGTGTTGGCTATTTTCTTGTTTCATATCGACAATAGGACTGTGTTGGTTTTTAAATTTTGACACAATTTCCAAGGGGTCCTTAGAAATTTATTTTAACAAAATTTTATGCAAAAATAAGACATAATCGGGATTCTAAAAATGATAAATATTGGTAAATTTTTAATTTATAAACATTCTAAATAAGAGATCGCCTGGGTTTTAAATTTATTCTATTACTTTTGTGATGTAACAGGTTTGGAAAATGCTTAAAACAAAATTAATATTCGTTCTTTTTGGAATTTTGCTGTCGGGAGTTTTGTCGGCTCAAGAAGGAACCGTATCAGTACACGCCGAGGAGGAGGTCAAACAACTTTTGAGTTTAAAAAAAGAAATCAATCAAGAGCAGAATCTTATAAGAATTCAAATTTACAGCGGCACGCGCGAAGAAGCTGAAGATTTGTTGTTGCAATTCGAGGTAGATTTCCCTGAAGTGAGCGCTAAAATGGTTTATGAAACTCCAAGTTACAAAATTTGGGTGGGCAAGTACAGAACTCAAATACAAGCTGATCGTGAGCTGATAAATATCAGAAAAAAATACACCAGTGCTTTTTCGTTCACTCCAAAAGTGACAAATTGAGGTTGTTGTTACAGCTTCTTTTTTATGGCAACTTCTTGGAATGCTTCTAAGACATCCCCAATTTGTATGTCGTTGTAATTTTTAACTTGCATACCGCAGTCGTAGCCTTTAGAAACTTCTTTGGCGTCGTCTTTAAAGCGTTTAAGAGAAGCGAGCTCGCCGGTGTAAATTACAACCCCTTCACGAATAATTCTAATTTTAGAATTTCGGAATATTTTTCCGTTAGTTACCATACACCCTGCAATGGTTCCAATTTTGGAAATTTTAAATGTTTCTCGAATTTCTGCTGCACCCGTTACTTCTTCTTTAAATTCTGGAGACAACATGCCTTCCATGGCGTCTTTAAGGTCATTGATGGCATCATAAATGATGGAATATGTTCTGATGTCAATTTCCTCTTTCTCTGCAATTTGCCTGGCATTGCCCATAGGACGAACGTTAAACCCAATAATTATGGCATCAGATGCGGATGCCAACAAGACGTCACTCTCTGTAATGGCGCCCACGGCCTTGTGGATGATATTAACTTGTATTTCTTCTGTTGACAATTTTTGGAACGAGTCAGTCAAGGCTTCAACTGAACCATCCACATCGCCTTTAAGGATGATATTAAGCTCTTTAAAATCGCCCAACGCAATCCGTCTTCCTATTTCATCAAGGGTAATGTGGCGTTGAGTTCTTACGGATTGTTCGCGTTGCAATTGGGTTCGTTTGGCTGCAATTTGTTTAGCTTCTCTTTCGTCTTTAAAGACATTGAATTTATCTCCAGCTTGTGGGGCACCATCCAGTCCTAAAATGGATATGGGTGTGGATGGTCCCGCTTGAGAAACGTCTTGCCCTCGCTCGTCGTGCATCGCTTTGACTTTTCCGCTGTTTTTTCCCGCCAAAACATAATCTCCAATTCGTAAAGTCCCTGCCTGTACCAGCACTGTTGACACATAGCCACGACCTTTGTCTAAAAAGGCCTCAACTACAGTCCCTACCGCGGGTTTATCGGGGTTAGCTTTTAATTCAAGAAGCTCTGCTTCTAGCAATACTTTTTCTAAAAGTTCTTGGACCCCGTCTCCATTTTTTGCTGAAATATCGTGGGATTGAATTTTTCCTCCCCAATCTTCTACCAACAGGTTCATGTTGGCCAGTCCTTCTTTAATTTTGTCTGGATTAGCGGTTGGAAGATCAACTTTATTTATGGCAAATACAATGGGAACGCCTGCAGCTTGGGCATGAGAAATGGCCTCTTTGGTTTGCGGCTTGATGTTGTCATCAGCGGCAATAACAATGATGGCAATGTCTGTAACTTGGGCTCCGCGAGCACGCATGGCCGTAAATGCTTCGTGACCTGGTGTATCCAAAAAAGCAATGGATTGACCATTTTCCAGGGTCACACCATAGGCACCAATGTGTTGGGTAATTCCGCCAGATTCTCCTGCAATGACATTTTCTTCCCGAATGTAATCCAACAATGAGGTTTTTCCGTGATCCACATGCCCCATTACGGTAACGATAGGAGCCCGGCCTTTTAAATCCTCTTCATTGTCTTGAATTTCCTCGATAGCTTCGTCTATGTCAGCGGTCACAAAATCTACAGTGTAACCAAATTCCTCGGCCACAATGGACAAGGTTTCGGCATCCAACCGTTGGTTCATTGTTACCATCATACCCAACGACATACAAGCTGAAATAATTTCGGTTACAGAAACCCCCATCATTGTGGCTACTTCATTGGCCGTAACAAACTCTGTAACTTTTAGCGTTTTGCTTTCAAGGGCTTGTTGCTCGAGTTCTTTTTCCGTTTGCTGGCGGTGCTGATCTCTTTTATCTCTTCTGTACTTGGCCCCTTTACCCTTGGAAGATTTTCCTTGAAGTTTCTCTAACGTTTCCCGAACTTGTTTTTGAACTTCCTCTGCAGTGGGTTCTACTTTTGGTGTAAAGTTTCGGGATTGTTTTCTGCCTTGCCCCTGTTGTCCTTTCGAGCCCTGATTGGATGTAACTTTGCTGATTCGTCTTCGCTTTCGTTTGGATTCCGACTTGGAATCATCGGGCTTACTTTTCGAAGATTTTTCAGGTTTTTTAAATTGAGATAAATCAATGGTCTTTCCGGTGGCCTTTGGCCCCGTTAATTTGGTGTATTTCGTTTTCACCTTGTCCGAAGGTGCCGCTTTAGGTTCTTCTTGTTTTACCGCCGGTTTTTCAGCAGGGGTTTGTGGTGTTTTTTCTTCTGGTTTTGAAACTGGAGTTTCAGACTTGGCAGGTTCAGGTTTTGGATCTTTTTTGGGTTTATCCAAATCTATTTTCCCCACTTTCTTTAGCCCTTGAAATGACGTTTTGGCTTTAATTACGGTTTGAGCTTGTTGCTCCTTTTGGAGTTTTTCCTCTTGCGCCATCTCTCGCTTTTGTCGGAGCGCTTCTTTTTCCTTTTGCTTGGCTTGATTGATTTCCGCTGAAGCAACCTTTTTGTTGGCATCCGTTTGAAATTCTCCAGAAAGCAATTCATAAATTTCATCTGAAATTTTAGTTGTTGGACGCTTTTCGATCTCAATGTTCTGGGATTCCAAAAAATCCACAGCCCGGTCGATTGAAATGTTCAACTCCCTTAATACTTTATTTAGTCTAACGTTACCAGCCATAAATCGCTTTTATTTTTCGTTTTAGTGTGACCTAAAGGTGCCCTCTTGTTGGGCGTTCAATATAATTATTTTTTTAGTCTTCGAATTCCTCTTTTAAAATTCGTAAAACATCTTCGATGGTTTCTTCTTCCAAATCGGTGCGTTTAACAAGGTCTGCCACATCTTGTTCTAAAATGCTTTTGGCGGTATCCAACCCTACTTTGGAAAATTCTTCAATAATCCATGCATCGATTTCATCAGAAAATTCAGACAATTCAACATCTTCCTCAACCCCTTCTCTAAATACGTCTATGTCGTAGCCCGTCAATCGACCTGCCAAACGAATGTTGTGGCCACCCCTTCCAATGGCTTTACTCACCTCTTCTGGTTTTAGAATCACCTCGGCACGTTTGGTTTCTTCATCAATTTTTATTGAGGTTACGCGCGCTGGACTAAGAGACCTTGTGATGTACAATTGAAGGTTGTTGGTATGGTTAATCACATCAATATTTTCATTCCCCAATTCTCGAACAATTCCATGAATTCTAGATCCTTTCATCCCAACACAGGCCCCTACAGGATCAATTCTGTCGTCGTAAGAATCGACAGCAACTTTGGCCTTTTCTCCGGGGATTCTCACCACATTTTTAATGGTGATGAGTCCATCAAAAACTTCGGGGATTTCTTGTTCAAATAGCTTTTCTAAAAAAGCCGGTGCTGTTCTGGACATGACAATGTTGGGCTTGCTGCCTTTAAGTTCAACACTTTCAATAATCCCTCGAACATTTTCGCCTTTTCGGAAAAAATCTGAAGGAATTTGCTTGTCCTTCGGCAAAATTAGTTCATTCCCCTCATCGTCTAACAAGATTACTGCACGGTGACGAATGTGGTGCACTTCTGCCGTGTAGATTTCACCTTCCAAATCCTTAAATTGCTTGTAGATGTTGGTGTTGTCGTGTTCCTGAATTTTAGCGATAAGATTTTGGCGAAGAGCCAAAATTGAACGTCGGCCCAAATCAAATAATTTCACTTCTTCAGAGACGTCTTCGCCCACTTCAAAGTCGGGTTCAATTTTTTGGGCGTCTGTCAATGAGATTTCTTGGTTTTCATTTTCTACCTCACCATCAGCTACAACAATTCTGTTTCGCCAAATTTCCAAATCGCCTTTGTCTGGATTGATGATGATGTCAAAATTATCATCGTCCCCAAATTTTTTCTTTAGGGCGTTTCTAAACACGTCTTCCAAAATGGCCATGAGGGTCACTCGGTCAATAAGTTTGTCGTCTTTAAATTCTGAAAACGATTCAATGAGCGCTAAATTTTCCATAGTTAAATTCTTATCTTAAAATACTAATTTTATTTGTGCTTTTTCAATAGTTTCATAGGGAATGGTAGCGGTTTTTTGTACCGTTACTTTTCCCTTACCGATGGGTTTTGGTTCTCTTGTTTTCCATTCCAAAACAATGGCGTTGTCGTCGGCTTCCGTTAAGGTTGCTTCATACTTGTCATTGGTTGTTGTTTTGAGTTTCAAAACCCGTCCGATGTGTTTTTTATATTGCCGTTGATGAACCAGTGGTGTGGTGGCGCCTGCAGAGGATACTTCCAGCGCAAAGTCTTGTTCTTCACGATCCAAGTTGTGTTCTATAGCTCGGCTAATAAACATACAGTCTTCAACCAGTACGCCTTTATCGCCATCAATTACTATCCGGATTTTGTTTCCTTCCAGAATGTCAAAATCGATCAAAAATAAATCGGGTCGTTGTTGTAAACTCTCCTCCAATAATTCTTCAACAAGTGTTTTAAACATATCGTATAAAAAGAGGGGACTTGCCGTCCCCTCAATTGTGTTTTCCGTTCTTCGGTGCAAATATAAGGGAATAGATTGGTATTTTGCAACTTTTAGGAGCGCTTTTATTTTAGGTCCAATAAAAAAGCTTCAACCGAAGTTAAAGCTTTTGTTGGCCCACTAGGGCTCGAACCTAGACTCTTCTGGACCAAAACCAGACGTGTTGCCAGTTACACCATGGGCCATTCTCATAATGAGGATGCAAATTTAGAACAAAACTTTGGTTGCACAAATATTTTTTAAAAATTAATGGATGATTTATTTGGTTTATAATATAAACTGGTTTATATTTGTTTAAATTTAAATCTTTTTACTATGAATCATTCTGAACAACTTAACCTTATCAACGAAACTATTGATAAAACGAAAGACCAACTTAAACCCACTTCTGTCAATTTTATTTTTTGGGGAATTCTAATTACCGTATTGAGCATCATTCACTTTCTATTTCCAGAGTATGTTCAGCGAAGCCAATATTCGGCTTTACTGTTTTGGACAATCATCCCTGTAATTGGAATAATTCTCACTGTAATTTACAACATCAAAACGAGGGTTCGAATGGGCTATGAAACTCACCTCAACAGGGCGTTGAAATTAGTTTGGGGTGTCTTTAATATCGCATGGATCGCTTTAGTGGTCACGTCTATTTTTAAAAGGCAAAATCCTGTTGAAGATGTTCTGTTTTTGCTGGGAGTCGTATTACTAATATCGGCTCTGCTAATCCGATTTAAGCCCTTAATCATTGGAGGGGGAGCAGTGTTTGTTTGCAGCTTAATTCTTATGACAAATTCTGAAATCAACCCCATGTTGATAAATGCAATTGCAGCTTTTGCAGGGTTGTTCATTCCAGGTCTATCTCTTTACTTTAGTAAATCCAATGTTTAGCCCTTTAGACAAATTATTAACCAACCCGGTGCGCCTGATGGTGATGTCGGTTTTGGTAAAAGTTAATATCTGTGATTTTAATTATTTAAAAAAAATCACAAACAGCACACAAGGGAATTTAAGCATTCAGCTGAAAAAACTTGCCGAAAACGAATACATTTCGATTTCAAAAAGTTTTGAAAACAATTATCCCAAAACGCGGTGCACCATCACCAAAACAGGGATTGCAGCTTTCGAAAAACACTTTAAAGCCCTACAATCTTACCAAAATCTGGATTTGTGATTGAATTATTATTAAATTCGCCATGAACTAAATTTAAACCATGGCGAATTTTAATTTTAAACGATGGAATCTGATTTTAGGATGGGTTGCATTTGGTATCGCATTTTTGACCTACGCACTAACCGTGGAACCAACAGTCAGTTTTTGGGACACTGGTGAGTACATTTTAACTTCTTCAAAACTTGAAGTAGGCCACCCTCCAGGGGCACCCTTGTTTCAAATGTTGGGGGCCTTTTTCTCCATTTTTGCATCTGAGCCGGCACAAATCGGCTTGGTTCTAAACTTGATGAGTGCAGCGGCCAGTGCCTTTACCATTGCGTTTATGTTTTGGTCCATCGTTATGCTGTTACAACAACTAACCGCCGACCAATCCAAAGACAACCCCAATACGCCCACCGCTATTCTGGGAGCCGCTTTTGTGGGTAGTTTGTCCTTTGCCTTTACGGACTCTTTTTGGTTTAATGCCGTAGAAACGGAAGTGTACGCCATGGCCACCCTATTTATGGCAGTGATGTTTTATTTAGGTCTACGATGGCAAAATGACATGAATACGCCCAAAGGAAACCGATGGCTGATTCTCATTTCCTTTACCGTAGGGCTATCATTTGGCGTTCATTTTATGGGACTTTTAACCATTCCCGCCATAGGTCTTTTGTATTATTTTAAGAATTACAGAACCATCACACCAAAAAATTTCATTTTGGCAAACCTTGCCGTAGTAGCTATTTTATTGTTTGTATTTAAACTCTTAGCACCCAATATTTTACGCTATTTTAGTGTTCTTGAAATCTTCTTTGTCAATAGTGTTGGATTGCCTTTTAATTCTGGAACCATAATTGCACTTCTATTGCTTGTCATTTTGGTTTATTTTGGTTTAAATTATACCAAACGAAAAGGATACGTGGCCCTCAATACAGGGCTGCTATGTGTTACGTTTATTGTAATAGGATTTACATCCTGGCTGATGCTCCCCATTCGTGCAAACGCACAAGTTCCCATCAACGAAAATAACCCCTCAAGTGCTCGAGAATTGTTGGCCTATTACAACCTTGAGCAATACCCCAAAACCCATCTGTTTTATGGCCCTCAATTTACCGATCAGTATGCCGGCCTGGACGAAGAACAGCCCTTTGTGGACGACAAACCCAAATATGAAAAGGACGAAAAAACAGGGCGCTATGTTGTGGTTAACGATTATGTAAATGCCATCCAAAACTACAACAGCGATCATGGGTCACTACTGCCCCGCATGTGGAGCAGCGAGCACGCCACAAATTATATGAAATACTGCGGGCTTTTGGAGTTTTCAATCAAGCCAGAGTACAGCATGCAAAATGAGTTTCGTACGCTGGTTTCCAACTTCAAATCAGCTGTTGCCGAAGGCAACATTGACAACGAAGGATATCACGATTTTTTAAGAAATTATGGGCGGTATTTGGATATTGAAAAACCCTCACTTTTGGACAACATTTATTACCTTTTTGATTATCAGATCGGGTACATGTACTGGCGGTATTTTATGTGGAATTTTGTGGGGAGACAAGACGATGTTCAAGGAAAAATGGATTTGCATGGCAATTGGATTAGTGGTATTGACTTCATCGACGAGTATGTTTTGGGAGTTTCCCAAGACAATCTTCCCAGCGATGTCCTAAACAACAAAGCCCGAAACACTTACTATTTCCTACCCTTGTTATTGGGGCTCATTGGACTATTTTTTGTGTTTAATAAAAATAAAAAAGTCTTTTGGACCATGTTGGTCTTTTTCTTGTTCACAGGGATTGCAATACAGGTCTATACCAACGTTCGCCCCTTTGAACCTCGGGAACGGGACTACTCTTTAGTGGGGTCTTTTTATGTCTTTGCCCTATGGATAGGCATCGGAGCTTATGCGCTGTTTAACGCCCTTCAAAACTACAGCAAATCTAAACTTTTAGCCCCTGCGCTTGGTTTAATCTGTTTGTTGGCTGTGCCTGGTGTATTGATGAGTCAAAATTGGGACGATCACGACCGTTCGAAGAGAAGAACTGCCCATGCCATGGCCGTAAATTACTTGGAATCTTGTGCGCCCAATGCCATCATTTTTACCATTGGAGACAACGATACCTTTCCGCTTTGGTATGCTCAAGAGATTGAAGGAATTAGAAGAGATGTTAAAGTCGTTTGCACCAGTTTGTTTAATACCGATTGGTACATCGATCAAATGAAAAGAAAATCCTACGACAGCGAACCAATTCCGTCAAAACTTACTCACGACAAGTACAAATGGGGAACTCGAGATTATATCATTAAAGAAGTCGTTACAAAAGACACCTTGGGGCTCAATCAATTTTTGGATTTCATTACCAGCGATGATGAACGCACCAAATACGGGTATGTGCTGAAACAACAAGGATACGACACCAGCACCCAACGCCGTCAAGATTTAGACGCTAATTATGCCCCAACAGAATTTGTACGAATCCCCGTCAATAAACAAGCCGTTCTTAGAAATGGCGTGGTGGCCGCTAAAGATGCAGACAATATCGTGGATTATATAGACATCAAAATCACCAATCAAGCGATTTACAAAAACCGGATGATGATGTTGGATATTATCGCGCAAAATAATTGGGAACGTCCCATTTATTTTAGTGGCGGGGCTTTTGGTGATGATGATTACATTTGGATGAAAGATTATTTGCAACTGGACGGAATTGCCTTCAAATTGGTCCCCATCAAAACCCCTATCGATAACAACAACCCCTTTGATATGGGTCGAATAGATTCGGAAAAAATGTACGAATTGGTCAAAAACTGGAAATGGGGAAACAGTGGAAATACAGACATTTATCACGATGTTGAAACCCGCAGAAACAGCGTTACGTACAGAGGAAACATGGCGCGACTCATAGAGGTGCTAATTATGGAAGGCGACCTTAAAAAAGCCGAAGAAATTACAGACTTAGCGATGGAAAAAATGCCTGTTGATATTTTTGGCTACTACATCTTTTTAGAACCATTTATCGGTGCCTATTATGAAGTTAAAGCCAACGACAAAGGCCGAGACTTATACAATCAGGTCGCTTTGAAATACCAAGAAAACCTCAACTATTACAGCCGTTTGTCGGAACACAATCAATCCAAGTACATTCAAACCATTTATGCCGATATTGAACGTTACAAAGGGCTGGTTGATACCATGAGCCTGTATGAGGCGGAGGAATTTGTGAAAATAGAAATGGAAAAATTCAACGGGTATCTGCGACTTTTCACTGGCGACGATTCGGAAAACGAAGCACAAACTGTCTCAGAATAGATTCTGGAGAAATCACATGTGATTTTGCATAATTCCGATGATGGTATTGGCATCGAGTTCGCCGCTTTGACGCCATTTCATGTCTCCAGATTTGTATATGATGAGTGTGGGCAGGGCTTTGATGCGAAGTGCCTCTGATAGGGCTTGATTTTTATCCACGTCAATTTTTATGACTTTGGCTTTATCACCGAGAGCTGCTGCTACGTCTCGAAGGACATGGTGCATGGCACTAGAGGCCTCATCCCATTCCGTAAAAAAATCAAAAAGAACAGGAACTTCAACATCGATTAACTCTCCAAATTTCGACATGTTTTCCGATTTAGGCTTGTTTTTTTCATTGAAAAAACAAATGCTTCTTCTACAATATTAAAAAAAGTTATTTAAATCCAATAGGTTTTTTGATTTATTTGAGAGAATTTCAAATTTTTTAACCTACACTTTCCCTTTTTTTAATGTGATTACTGTGATTTCTGGCCAAATTCCCACTCGCCCAGGAAAGGCCAAATAGCCAAAGCCACGGTTAACATTTATAAATTGGCCCGCTTTTTCATATATTCCCGCCCAGTACTTGTAGC
This sequence comes from uncultured Flavobacteriaceae bacterium, assembly GCA_913061125.1. Classification (GTDB taxonomy): domain Bacteria; phylum Bacteroidota; class Bacteroidia; order Flavobacteriales; family Flavobacteriaceae; genus UBA3537. Next base: position 55,908 of record CAJXUB010000003.1, on the reverse strand, counting down.
GCCATTTTACGGGGCTCCATTTAATTAGCCCAGGAATTTCAATTCCGAATTGCATCCCGTGGGTGTGCCCACTCAGGGTAAGGTGGTAGTGCATGGCATCATCAACCACTTTATACTCCCAATGCGAAGGATCGTGACTTAACAAAATTTTGAAATCATTGGGTTCGATGTTGGACGCGGCTTGTTTTAAGTCGCCTTTTTGCTTAAACCCTTTACCCCAATTTTCTACTCCTACTATGGCCAACCGTTGTCCTTGTCGTTCTATGTGCCGAGATTCGTTTAATAGAAGATCAAATCCCATGTCGTTTTGGAGATCTATCATGTCCTGAAAATTTTTAGCTTTGGCCGCTTCGGAGGGCCAACGCATGTAATCGCCATAGTCGTGATTTCCCAAAACTGAGTAAACACCATCCTTGGCATTTAATTTTGAAAAAGTTGATTTCCAAGCATTCATCTCGGAGGTTTTGCTATTGACCAAATCGCCTGTAAAACAAAGCAAGTCGGAGTGTTGTTGATTTATTAAATCTACAGCATATTCGACTTTGGCTTTATTGTCAAAACTTCCACTGTGAATGTCACTGATTTGTGTGATTTGGTAACCGTCAAAGTTTGAAGGTAAATCTTCAAAAAACAGCGTATATTTCAAGACCTTATAGTTGTATTTCCCTTTGGTGATTCCATAAAGAATGGATAAAAACGGAATGGCCGATAGGCCCAAAGCCAATTGACCGATAAATCGTCTTCGACTGCTGAATGGTTTTTGGTTTTCTGATGTTTTTGAAGTTATGGCGTTGAAGAGTCCTTCAAATAGTCGGAACACATCCTCTCCAAACATTGCAGCGATTAGAATAAATTTGGGCACATAAACCAGAACAAATAACGCAAAAGCAGTATAAAAACCGGGGTTTATTCCTGCGGTTCGATCCAAATTTAACAGTTGGTAAACCAAGTTACAAAACACGCCTAGGGAGACCGCTACATAAGCAGCAGTAACAAAAATATTTTTTGTCACACTTCGGAAACTTTGAAGGGCATAAACATCCAATGCCAGGACAATCCCTATAAAAATGGTGAGTCTAATCATACTAAAAAAATATGCGCAAAAATACGGATAATGTTCAGGAACTCGGTCGGTATAAAAAATTTTAACTATTGTTTTTGAATCCCAATAATTTAGTATCTTACGATGATATACAAATAAACTAACCAACTATGAATTCTAAAAATAATCAATCTGCGCTAACCACACTCGTCACTGTTTTCTTTTTTTGGGGTTTTATTGCCGCTTCCAACGGCGTATTTATTCCATTTTGTAAAACCTATTTCAATATTGACCAGTTCCAATCTCAGCTGGTAGATTTTGCCTTTTATGGGGCCTATTATTTAGGTGCACTCGTCCTTTTCATTCTATCAAGTTCCATTAAAAAAGATATTTTGAATCGTTGGGGGTATAAAACAGGAATTGTGTATGGATTACTCATTTCTGCGCTTGGTGCCATCCTGATGTATCCCTTTATTAACGGCTCACAACAAGGAGAAACTGGTGTCTTTTACTTGGTCCTATTGGGACTTTTTATTGTAGGATTAGGATTTTCTTTACAACAGACGGCGGCCAACCCTTTTGTGGTGGCATTGGGTTCTGCCGAAAAAGGCGCTCAGCGGCTAAATTTGGCAGGTGGAATCAACTCATTTGGAACGACCATCGGCCCCATTGTCATCGCCTTAATTATTTTTGGCTCAACACCTCTTTCTGGCGATGAATTAAATGACATGATTTATAAAAATGAAATCAAATTGACTACTGTTCAGATGCTATATCTTGGTGTTGGGGCTTTATTTTTAGCGGCAGCAGCTTTGTTCCATTTTTCAAAAAAACTCCCTAATGCCAAAACAGACAATGATTTTGAGCCGGCAAATAAAGCCAAAAATACCCTCATTGTTTTGACTTTAGCCATTGCCGCCTGTTTTGGAATCATATTCAACTCGTATTCATCTGGAAATAATCAAGCCACCGAAACGATCGAAAACACGAGACTCTTCCTGCTTGTCGTGGCCCTTTTGGCAGTTGTTGGCTCAATCTTTTATGCCAGTAACAGAGCCGCCAAAAATCCCGAAGGATGGGGAGCAATGAAATACCCCCAGCTGATTCTGGGGATGCTGGCCATATTCACATACGTAGGGGTTGAAGTCACCATACAAAGTAATTTGGGTGAACTCTTAAAATCTGTTGCCGATAAAGTCAATAACCTAAATCCAATTGGACTAAAGGTCATGAACGATGCAGAAATTGCGCCATTTATTTCGTTGTATTGGGGTGGATTGATGATCGGCCGATGGGTGGGTGCCATAACTGTATTTAACCCCAGCAAAGGTCTCAGAAAGTGGCTCTTAATTATTGTGCCATACCTTGCCTTTGGGGTCATTTTGTTGGTTAATTTTGGCCAATATTCATCAACAGAAATTTTATTATTTAGCATCTGTGTTGCTGTTCAAATTGGCGGCTTCTTTTTAGCTAAAGACAACCCCATAAAGACCATGAAAATTTTTAGTGTTCTTGGTATTCTTGGTATGATTATAGGTGTATTTGCTTCAGGCCAATTGGCTCTGTTTGCCCTACTTTCTGGGGGTCTATTTTGCTCCATCATGTGGCCCTGTATTTTCTCGCTTAGTATCTCAGGATTGGGTCAATATACGGCTCAAGGATCTGCATTTCTGATCATGATGATTTTGGGTGGAGCCATCATACCACCGCTCCAAGGAAAATTAGCAGATATTTTCAGCATTCAATCTTCTTACTGGGTCGCAGTATTGTGTTTTGTTTATTTGCTATTTTACACCTACAAAACCAATTCAACACTTAAAAAACAAGGATTAATCGAATAGGGTTTAAACAATAGTAATGAAACGCAAATCATTCGAAAAAGACACAACGTTTTCTGGACTTGGAGTTGCTCTTGGTAGTTCTGTTGTTCGATGTGAAAAATCGACCGATAAGAGTTTTTTAACTGTTGAACTCATAAGACCAGAAAAAATACCTGAAGAAGCTCGTGAGGAAGCTATTGCCATAATTATTCAAAAACCCTGTAGTGATTGTAAGAATTTTCAAGTCGGATATATAACCACAAACAATGCCGTTGAAGCAGAATTTTTCGCTAATGATCAAGGCTTTACAATGGCTCAATATCAAAATGGAAATAACCAAACTTAAAATTTAGATTTTTTATCGAACATCATAACCCATGCAACAACAAAAACGTCTCTTTCTTCTCGATGCCTATGCCCTAATTTTTAGAGGATATTATGCCTTTATTAAAAATCCAAGAATTAATTCCAAAGGACTGGATACCTCTGCGATTCTGGGGTTTACAAATTCACTTTTAGATGTCATTAAACGAGAGCGACCAGATCATTTGGCCGTTTGTTTTGACAAGGGCGGTAGTACCGATCGCCTCGAGATTTTTCCAGAATATAAAGCCAACAGAGATGAAACACCAGAGGGCATAAAGCTGGCAGTGCCTTACATCTATAACCTCTTAGAAGCCATGCACATTCCTGTGATTGTCAAAGAAGGATATGAAGCCGATGATATTATTGGGACTTTAGCCAAAAAAGCCGAAAATGAAGGTTTTCAAACTTTTATGGTTACCCCCGATAAAGATTTTGCGCAGCTGGTCAGTGACAATATTTTTATGTACCGTCCCATGTTTGGTGGGGGTTATGAAACTTGGGGTATTTCTGAAGTAAAAGAAAAATTTGAAGTCGAAGACCCCAAACAAGTTATCGATTTTTTAGGAATGAAAGGCGATGCGGTGGATAATATCCCTGGGCTTCCTGGCGTTGGGGACAAAACTGCCAAAAAATTTATCAAGCTCTATGGCAGTATGGAGGGGCTCATTGAAAATGTTCATGAGCTGAAAGGAAAAATGAAAGAAAAGGTTGAAGCCAATGCAGAGTTGGGGCTTCTGTCCAAAAAATTGGCCACCATTTTGTTGGATGTTCCTGTTGAATTTGATGCCAAAACCTTTGAGTTAGACCCACCAAATTTTGAACAAGTGAATGCCATTTTCGAAGATTTAGAATTTAGACGTTTAGCAGAACATTTTAAAAAAATCTTCGACACGGGCTCCGATGAAATGACCAAAACCCAACCTCCGGCCACCAATCAAGCTGTTGCGCCAAAACAAACTCAACACGCTGGAGCAGGGCAATTTTCTCTCTTCGATGATCAAAATGCAGAGCAATCTTCCCCTGGTGATTTCAAAAGACAATCCATAACCTCCATCCCGCATTATTACCAATCCATAGAAAGTCCTGTTGCAATGGATTTATTTTTAACCCAATTGATGCAGCAAAAATCCGTTTGCTTTGATACCGAAACCACCAGTTTAAACCCTTTGACTGCAAAACTGGTTGGCATTGCATTTTCCTGGGAATCACATAAGGGATTTTATATCCCCTTTCCAGAAGACGTCCAAAACGCCCAAGCCCTCCTTACAACTTTAAAACCCTTTTTTGAGCATCCAAAAATTGAAAAAATTGGTCAAAATTTAAAATACGATATAAAAGTTTTGAGCCAATATAATGTGTCGGTTGAAGGGCCTCTTTTTGACACCATGATTGCGCATTATCTCATTAACCCCGACATGCGTCACAACATGAACGTTTTGGCCGAAACTTACCTCAATTATACGCCCATTTCTATTGAAGAGTTGATTGGAAAAAAAGGCAAACATCAAAAAACCATGCGTGATGTTGAACTGTCAAAACTCACCGAATACGCCGTAGAGGATGCCGATATCACATACCAATTGGCACAGCATTTCAAAACTGAACTGTTGGATGCCAATACGCTTAATCTTTTCAAAACCATAGAAATACCACTTATTAAAGTCTTGGCTTCGATGGAGCAAGAGGGAATTAACTTGGATGTTGATTTTTTAAACACATTGAGCGTTGAATTGGATAACGACATAAAAACTTTAGAACAAGCCATTTACGACAAGGCCGGCGAAGTTTTCAATATTGCCTCGCCAAAGCAACTGGGTATTATCTTGTTTGAGAAATTAACCCTTGTTGATAAACCTAAAAAAACAAAAACTGGTCAATACAGTACCGCTGAAGATGTGCTTTCTGCATTGGCTAAAGACCATGATATCATACAACATGTTTTAGACTACCGGGGCTTGACCAAACTAAAAAACACCTATGTAGATGCGCTACCCAATCAAGTGTTAAAAACCACAGGTCGTATTCATACCGAGTATCTTCAAACCGTAGCAGCCACAGGACGGCTAAGCAGTAATAACCCCAATCTTCAGAATATTCCTATTCGTACCGAACGTGGACGTCAAGTTCGTAAAGCATTTATTCCAAAGGGGAAAGATTTTACCTTAATGGCTGCCGATTACTCACAAATAGAACTACGCGTTATTGCAGCACTAAGCCAAGAGGAAACTATGATTCAGGCGTTTAAAAACGGTGAAGATATTCATGCCTCGACTGCCTCAAAAGTGTTTAATATTCCAATTGGTGAGGTAACCCGCGAACAGCGAAGTCACGCCAAAACTGTTAATTTTGGAATCATCTATGGTGTTTCTGCTTTCGGTCTTAGCAACCAGACGGATTTGAGTCGTTCGGAAGCCAAAACTCTCATTGACACCTATTATGCCACATATCCAAAATTGCGCCGTTTCATCGATCAACAAATTCATTTTGCTCGTGAAAATGGGTATGTTAAAACAATCCTTGAACGGCGTCGGTATTTAAAAGATATAAATTCCAGAAATGCAGTTGTAAGAGGAGCAGCGGAACGAAACGCAGTTAATGCCCCCATACAAGGAAGTGCTGCAGATATTATTAAAATTGCGATGATTAACATCCATGATAAACTCAACAAGGGCGGGTATAAGACCAAAATGCTGTTACAGGTACATGACGAACTTGTTTTTGATGTGTATAATCCTGAATTAGAACAGGTCAAAGCGCTAATCAAATCCGAAATGGAAACGGCCTACGACATGCTCGTCCCTCTTGATGTGGATATGGATATGGGGCAGAATTGGCTGGAGGCCCACTAAAGCTCTAGCGCAACAAGAACATTATTGTTCATCAAGAATTCTTGTGGGTTTTCCAAGGCCTCTTTGACGGCAACCAAAAACCCAACCGATTCTTTTCCATCAATAATTCTGTGGTCGTAAGAAAGAGCCACATACATCATTGGACGAATGTCCACTTTACCATCAACAGCAACAGGTCTTTCAATAATATTGTGCATGCCCAAAATACCGCTTTGAGGGGGATTAATAATGGGGGTCGATAGCATACTTCCAAACACCCCTCCATTGGAAATGGTGAAGGTTCCTCCTGTCATTTCATCGACCGTAATTTGTCCATCTCGAGCACGAATGGCCAATCGTTTAACTTCCGATTCCACCCCTCTGAAAGATAAATTTTCAGCATTTCGAATCACGGGAACCATGAGGCCTTTTGGGCCTGAAACAGCAATGCTTATGTCACAAAAATCATACGAAATCATTTCTTTTCCGTCTATCATGGAATTGACTGCAGGGAATAATTTCAAGGCGCGAACCACTGCTAAGGTGAAAAAACTCATAAATCCTAAGCCCACGCCATGCTTTTCTTTAAAGACTTCTTTGTATTGTTTGCGGAGTTCAAAAATGGGAGACATGTCAACCTCATTAAAAGTGGTTAACATGGCTGTTTCGTTTTTGGCCGAAACAAGGCGTTCTGCCACTTTACGACGCAGCATGGAGAGTTTTGATCGGGTTACCTCTCGCCCTTCTACGTCAACTTTTTGTCCCATAGATGGTACCGCATTTATGGCATCCTCTTTAGTCACTCGTCCGTCTTTTCCAGTGCCAGAAATTGAGCTGGGGTCAATGCCTTTTTCAGAAAGAATTTTTTTTGCTGCAGGGCTTGCAGTTCCAGAGGCATAAGTGGTTTTGGATGATTCTTTTACTGACGGTGCTACTGGGGTTGGGTTGGGATTTTTAACGGACTCAGTCTGTGTCTCTCCTTCTGGTTTTAATGCGCTAGTGTCGATCAAACAAACAACGGCTCCAACCTCAACGGCATCACCCTCTTCGGCTTTGAGTGTGATGGTTCCACTGACTTCAGCTGGAAGCTCTAAGGTGGCTTTGTCGCTGTCGACTTCAGCAATAGTTTGATCTTTTTCGACATAATCGCCGTCTTGAACTAACCATTCTGCAATTTCAACTTCTGTTATGGATTCGCCCGGAGAGGGGACTTTCATTTCTAAAATCATCTTGTTTTATTTTCGTCTTTTTCTTTGATTGTCTTTGGTGCTGTCAAACACATAATCGATAATTTCTTGATGTCTGCGTTTGGACCTTGTGGCACTTCCTGCGGCTGGTGCGCTGTAGCTTCGTCTTGATGCTACACGCCAATTTTTTGCTGTTTCCAAGTGAAGTAGCATGTGAGCGTAAGCTCCCATATTCCTGGGTTCTTCTTGGGCCCATACAATGTCTTTAGCTTTGTTGTATCGAGCTAAAACGTTTTGAATTTCTTCTTCCGGTAACGGAAATAATTGTTCGATTCTAACCAAAGCTACATCTTGTCTTTGGAGTTGTTCTTGAGCTTCTAAAAGATCGTAATAGAATTTGCCTGTCACAAAAACGAGAGTTTTTATTTCAGATGCTTTGGCCAATTTATCGTCAATTAGGGGTTGGAAACTGCCCGTTGCAAATGCTTCGGTGGTAGAAAGTACTTTGGGGTGTCTTAATAAACTCTTTGGAGTGAAAACAATAAGTGGCTTTCTAAAATTGGCTTTGAGCTGTCGCCGTAACAGATGAAACATGTTGGCAGGGGTAGTGCAATCTGCAATAAACATGTTGTCTTTGGCACAAAGTTGTAAATACCGTTCCATACGCCCAGAGGAATGTTCGGCCCCTTGGCCTTCGTAACCGTGAGGTAAAAGCATAACGATTCCATTGGGAGTTTTCCATTTGTCTTCGCCGCTTGAAATGTATTGGTCAATCATGATTTGAGCTCCATTGCTAAAATCACCAAATTGGGCTTCCCAAATGGTTAAGGTGTTGGGGCTGGCCATGGCGTAACCGTAGTCAAATCCAAGAACGCCGTACTCTGATAAAAGTGAATTATAGATGTAAAATCGCCCTTGATTTTCACTGATATTATTTAACAGAACCACTTCTTCTTCGCTGTCCTCTACTTTGACTATGGCGTGACGGTGTGAGAAAGTTCCGCGCTCCACATCTTGCCCAGAAATTCGAACATCAAACCCTTCTTCCAACAGAGAACCATAGGCCAAATGTTCTGCCATAGCCCAGTCCAAAGCGTCGTTGTCAAACATGGTTTGTCTGGATTGTACCAGACGTTCAATTTTTCTGATAAATTTTTTGTCCTCTGGTAATGTTGATAAAGCTCTAGTTATGGCCTTAAGTTTTGCTTTTGGGTAAGTGGTGTCAGTAGGCTCAAGCATTTGGTCTGATTTTGCTCTGTGAAATCCACTCCATGCCTCTTGCATAAATGGGGTTATGACGGTTTTATCCTCTTTTCTAGAATCTTCAAGTTCAGATTCTAAACTGGTTTTATAATTCGTTTCAAGTTGTTTAATGTAGTGTTGATCAATGATGCCTTCAGCAATTAATCTTTCGGCATAAATATCTCTTGGATTTTGGTGTTTTGCAATGGCCTTATAGAGCTTTGGCTGTGTAAATCGAGGTTCGTCCCCTTCGTTGTGACCGTATTTTCTATATCCCAAAAGATCGATAAACACATCGCGCTTGAATTCCATCCTAAAGTCCAATGCAAAGCGAACTGCATGCACTACGGCTTCCACATCATCTGCATTGACATGAAGCACTGGAGATAGAGTTACTTTTCCAACATCGGTACAATACGTACTGGATCTTGCGTCTAAATAGTTGGTAGTAAACCCAATTTGATTATTGACAACAATATGAATGGTTCCGTTGGTTTTATAGCCGTCAAGTTTAGCCATTTGAACGACTTCATAAATAAGGCCTTGGCCTGCAATTGCGGCATCTCCATGAACTACTATGGGTAAAACTTTACTGAAGTCGTCCTTATCATATTGGTCCTGTTTGGCCCGTGTGATGCCTTCAACCACAGCACCAACAGTTTCTAAATGCGAGGGGTTTGGTGCAATACTAAGGTTGATTCGATTGCCATTATCTGTCAGGCGATTACTGGTCCAGCCCAAGTGATACTTGACATCGCCATCAAAAACTTCTTCTTCGTAATCTTTACCATCAAATTCACTAAAAATGTCTTTGGCAGATTTTCCAAAAATATTGGTTAAGGTGTTCAATCGGCCACGATGCGCCATCCCCATAACAAATTCTTTAACCCCATAGCTTGCTGCTTTTTCAATTAGGGCATCCAAAGCAGGGATAAGCGATTCATTTCCCTCCAGTGAAAATCGCTTTTGTCCGACGTATTTTGTGTGTAAAAAGTTTTCAAAAGAAACCGCCTCATTAAGTTTTCTTAAGATGTGTTTTTTTTCTTCGGCAGAAAATTCGCCGTGATTATCGTTATGATTTAATCGGTTTTGAATCCATTGAATTTCTTCCGGTTGACGAATGTACATGTACTCAATCCCTGTGGAATCGCAATAAATGGCCTCCAAATGTTTGCGAATTTCTCTTAGTGTTTGTGGGCCAATGCCTAAAATTTCACCAGCATTAAAAACCGTTTCTAAATCGTTTTGATGTAACCCAAAATTTTCAATTTCAAGGGTTGGAGCATACTTTCGGCGTTCTCTCACCGGATTCGTTTTAGTAAATAAATGCCCTCTCGTCCTGTAACCATCGATAAGTTTCACCACCTGAAATTCTTTTTGAACATGCTCTGGAACTTGGGTGCTGACCCCTTCAATAACCTCACCATTCAAACCATAGGTTTCACTGCCGAAGTCGTAGCCCTGGAAAAAGGCCCGCCAACTTGGTTCAACACCGTCTGGATCTTGCTGGTATTGTTCGTACAATTCTGCAAAATAAACGGTGTGCGCTGCGTTTAAAAAAGAATATTTATCCATTTAGAATCAATCGATGTAATCTTTACCAAAATGTTAAGATTATTATAAAACAAAATTACAACTTTTAACAAAATCACACAGTATTTTGAAAGTTTTATATCGAAAAATTTCAGAGAATAGAGAATTAATTATGAGGACCTACGCATCAATTCAAGCCCGAAGTTTTGTAGCATTTGTTTCATAGCGTCTGTGATGGGCAAATCCGAGAGACATCGCAGGGCCTTATTGGTGTACTGCTCGATGGCCTGTTTGGTGGCGGTGGCTGCTCCGCTGCTCTCAAAAAGAGCCAATGCGGTCTCTATTTTTGCCACTGAGGATAGATTCGTTTCGGTAAACAACTGTTTGATTTGGGCTTTACATTGTTCCGATCCTAATTCCATGGCTTTCAAAAAAAGGTGGGTTTTTTTGTTTTCAAGAATATCGCCTCCAACTTGTTTTCCAAATAATTTCGGATCACCATAAGCGTCCAAATAATCGTCTTGCAACTGGAATGCAATGCCGAGATTTCGACCAAAATCATATATCCTTTGTTGATCCGTTACAGATGCCCCAGCAACAATGGCTCCCATTTGCATGGCAGCTCCAACTAAAACGGCCGTTTTGTATTCAATCATTTTAATGTATTCTGGTATGGTGACATCGAAGCGGTTTTCAAAATCAATATCGTATTGTTGCCCCTCACAAACTTCCAGGGCCGTTTGGCTGAACAGCGTGGTTAGGGCTTTGAATTGGACTGCATTGTAGGACTCAAACAATTGGTAGGCCAGGATGAGCATCGCATCACCAGAAAGAATCCCTGTGTTTAAATCCCATTTTTCATGAACGGTTTGTTGGCCTCTTCGCAGGGGGGCGTTGTCCATGATGTCGTCGTGGATTAATGAAAAATTATGAAATACTTCAATGGCGAGGGCGGCATTCAAGGCTTTTGAAGTATCGCCTCCAAAGGCATCGGTTGTCATGAGAGTGAGAGTTGGACGAAGGCGTTTTCCACCCAATTCCAAAATGTACTGAATGGGATCGTACAGTTGATAGGGTTGTTTTGAACCGCTGTTGTACTGCTCCAAATGTGACAGCAAAAGGGCTCGGTAATCTTCAATTGTTTTCATCAAAACAAAAATAACAGAATTATGTGTATTTAGCCGCTAAGGTTTGACAAATGTTAAAAAATTGTAAAAACTATGGAAACTTTTGGTGTTTTTAAAGTTTCCGTGTTACATTTGCGTTCTTGAAATGATGAAAAACGAAATCGTATCAAAATCTGAAGAATTGTTTTTAACCCTTGGGTTTAAAAACGTGACTATGGACGACATTGCCGCTGCGATGGGTATTTCAAAAAAAACCATTTACATTCATTTTTCGAATAAAACGGAGCTTGTTCGCACGGTTACATTTTCAATTTTGGACCAAATTTACCTTGGGATTGAACGCATCAATAAAGCTGCTGTAAATCCCATAGAAGAGTTATATGACATCAAAATGTTTTTGATGGATTACTTGAAGAACGAACGCGGTTCGGCACACTACCAACTTAAAAAATATTACCCTAAAGTTTTTGAACAATTGGAAGTTAAAAAATTTGAAAAAATGCATTCCTCTGTCGAAAGAAGTTTGATCCGAGGGGTTGAACTTGAACTTTTTAGAGCCGATATTGATGTCGCCTTTATTTCTCGTGTGTACTTTGTTGGGATGTCAGGAATACGAGACACTGCTGTATTTTCAGAAAATCAGTTTAATAAAAACTACCTCCTTGAAAGTTATCTGGAGTATCACCTTCGTGCTATTGTTACAAAACGGGGGTTGAAGATTCTTAATAAACATATTGAAAAAAATCGCACCAAAAATGAATAAAATACTTGGCCTATTTTTAGTAAGTATTTCGGCTATTGCTCAAAACGATTCGAAGCTATTTTCGCTTCAGCAAGCCATTGATTATGCTATTGTAAACAATAAATCCGCTCAGGATGCGACCAATAATATTCGTTTGGCTGAACTCCAAAAATGGCAAACCACCTCAACAGGCTTGCCTCAAATCAGTGCCAATATTGCCTACAACAATTGGATAAAGCAACAAGTTTCTTTGGTTCCTGCCGAATTTTTTGGTGGTACTCCAGGAGAATTTGCAGAAATTGCTTTTGGGACTCCACAAACGATCAATGGAACTTTAACGCTGAACCAAAAACTTTTTGACGGTTCGTATTTAGTGGGACTTCAGGCCGCTAAAGTGTATTTGGAAATTTCAAAACTGGCCAAAGAAAAAACAACATCCGAGTTGCGTAAAGCCGTCGTTGGGGCCTACGGGAATATTTTGCTCATCGAGGCCAATTTATCCATCATAGAACGTAACACAACCAATGTAGAGAATACAATTTCTGATCTGCAAAAAGTCTATGAAAATGGCATGACTGAAATTGAAAATATTGAACAACTTCAGTTAACCCTGGCCGGTTTGAATAGTGCTAAAAACTTCAATTTGAACCTAAAATATTTGGCCTATCAGATGTTTAATTTGACTTTAGGGTTGGACATCAATACCGATGTAGTTTTAAGCGATTCGATGGAGAACTTGGTGGCCGATTCTATGCTTGAATCCAGTACCCCAAATCAATCAACATTAGAAAATAATATTGATTTTAAAATTGCTCTTAATGACGTACGTTCCAAAGAATTGCTTCTAAAATTGGAACGAAGTAAAGCCCTGCCCACCCTTACCGCATATGTGAATGGGAGTTACATTGGAAACAACGAAACTTTTGATTTTTTGGACCGTTCTCAAAAATGGTTTGGAGCATCGCAATTTGGAGTAAATATGGCCATTCCGATTTTTAGTTCGTTTGGTCGTACGGCTTTGACCAAAAAAGCAAAAATTGAGTTGGAAAAATCGGAACGTTCTTTGAACAATGTTCGGCGCGAATTGGAAATTCAAATCAAGCGCGCTGAAAATGATTTGTCTTTCGCAAAAAATGATTTGGATACCAAAAAACTGGCCCTTAACCTTGCGGAGCGGATTGAAGACAAAAATCAAATAAAATTTTTTGAAGGGTTGGCCACAAGTTTTGAGCTGAGCCAAGCGCAAACGCAGCTTTACAACGCGCAACAACAATACATTCAGGCGATGCTTGAAGTCTTAAATAAGCATATTGCACTCGATGTGCTGCTCAACCCAAATCCATAGTATTAATTTGAAATCAAAATTCATGAAAAAGATAATTGCCCTTTTGAGTATTATAATCTTGTCTTGCAACGAGAAAGAACAACCCTTGAAATCGGTTGTTGAGCTCAATTCTAAAAAAGCACGGTTAATTCTACAAATAGATAGTTTGAGTAATGCCTTGAAACAGGTGGAATTTCAGCTTACCGAGTTGGATACAACCAAGCGATTGACAGCCGTAACGGCATATAAAGCAGTTGAAAAAAAATTCAACCATTTTATCCAAGTTCAAGGGGTTGTTGAAGCAGACCAAAGTGTGGAGTTATACCCGGAACGCAACGGGAATATCACAGAAATTTACGTTAAAGAAGGCCAGCGTGTATCTAAGGGGCAAACGTTGGCTGAGATAGATAATTCCATTTTAAAGAGCTCTATGGCTGAACTTCAGACTCAGTTGGACTTGGCCAAAACAACATTTGAGCGTCAGGAACGTTTGTGGGGTCAAAATATTGGGAGTGAGTTGCAATTTCTGCAAGCCAAAGCCAAAAAAGAAGGTCTTGAAAACAGCTTGAACAGTCTAAAATCTCAAGCTCAAAAGCTAAAAATTATAGCGCCGTTTAGTGGAACTGTTGATGAGATTTTCATTAAAACGGGCGGCCTGGCTACGCCACAGATGCCTGCCCTTCGGCTGGTAAATTTGGATAAAATTCATATTGAATGTGATGTGACAGAAACCTACCTAAAATCCATTAAACAAGGTACGGAAGTGGCGGTGTATTTCTCATCTATCGATAAAAATTTTACCTCAAAAATTAGTCAGGTTGGGAATTTTATCAACCCAAACAACCGAAGTTTTAAGGTCCGTATAGATCTGGATAATTTGAGTAGCGAACTTAAAGCCAACATGTTAGCGGATGTTAAGATCAATGATTTCTCGGCCAATGGTGTTGTCATTCCAACCACACTAATACAAAAAGACCGAAAGGGTGATAGTTTTGTGTTTTCTTTAGAAAAAACAGGGAATACCTACTCCGTTAAAAAATCATTTGTAACTCAAGCCAGTACCTATAACAATTTAACCTACATCTCGGAAGGTTTGATGCCAAATTCGCTTCTTGTGGATAAGGGTGCCCGCCTGGTCAAAGCAAATGAAAAAGTTATTGTTTCTGAATAATAAGAACATGAGTACAACAAAAAATAAAGAATTCAAATTGTCCTCTTGGGCTATTTCCAATAAATCCACTGTAGCGGTAATTACATTTATAGTTATTTTGGGGGGGTACTTGTCCTATACCGGTATGGCCAGAGAAAATTTTCCGGAAATTATTATCCCCCAAATTTATGTTGCAACACCCTACCCCGGAAATTCTGCAACAGATGTGGAACGATTAATTACAAAGCGTCTCGAAAAAGAAATTAATGCCATTACTGGGGTGGATAAAATCACGTCCACCTCCATTCAAGGGTATTCAAGTATTAACGTAGAGTTTAACTTCGACATAGCCCCGTCCGAAGCCCTTTTGAAAGTTAAGGACAAGGTTGACATCGCTATGGCTGATAAGGATTTTCCTAAAGATTTGCCCAGCGAACCCAGCATCACTGAAATGAATTTTAGTGAGCAGATGCCCATTATGAATATCAACTTGTCGGGAGATTTTTCAATGGATCAACTTAAAGAATATGCCGAATATTTGGAGGACGAAATTGAGGAGCTTACAGAAATTTCTGGGGTTGACATTAGGGGGGTTCAAGAAAAAGAACTCGAAATTGCAGTAGATCTCTACAAAATGCAAGCTTCAAAAGTTAGTTTTAACGACATTGAAAATGCTGTGGCTTTTGAAAACCAGAGCATTTCTAGTGGTGATATTTTAGAAAATGGCACCCGCAGAAATGTACGTGTTTTGGGAGAATTCAAAGACCCGTCCAACTTGGAAAACATCGTGGTAAAACACGAAAAGGGAAATGTTGTTTACTTAAGAGACATTGCGGAGGTGTCCTTTAAAGAGCAAGAAAAACAAAGCTACGCCCGAGAGTATTCTCAACCCGTTGTGATGTTGGATGTCAAAAAAAGAAGTGGGCAAAATTTGTTGGAAGCTTCTGCTAAAATTGATAACATTATTTCAAATGCAAAAGCGTCGATCTTTCCAGAAAACCTCATCATTTCAAAAACAAACGACCAATCAAACGATACCCGAACTATGGTTTCTGATTTGGAAAATAGTATCATTTTAGGAGTCATCTTAGTTGTAACTGTACTGTATTTTTTCCTTGGATTCCGAAATGCACTATTTGTAGGAATTGCCATACCGCTGTCCATGTTTTTATCCTTTACCATTCTTGGGTTTTTGGGGGTGACGCTAAATACAATGGTTTTATTTTCGCTCGTCATAGCCCTAGGAATGTTGGTCGACAATGGTATCGTAGTTGTGGAAAATGTGTATCGCCTTATGGACGAGGGCATGTCCAGAAAAGAAGCCGCAAAACAAGGCGTTGGTGAAGTTGCCATGCCAATTATTGCTTCCACTGCAACAACCCTAGCCGCATTTTTACCTCTAGTTCTTTGGGATGGTATTATTGGGAAATTTATGCAATGGCTCCCTATTACTCTAATTATTGTGTTAAGCTCATCTCTTTTTGTCGCATTAGTAATCAATCCGATGCTTATTTCATTGTATATGAAAGTGGTAAAAAAAGAGCAAAAAACTACATTCATAAATACTTTAGAACAACTGTACGAAAAGTTTTTAAGCGTTGCGCTCCAAGGCAAAAAACCTTATCTTATTGTGATAGGAACATTCATATTGTTATTCATTGCAGGAGGGTTAATGTCAGTTTTTCCACCAAAAGTTCTGTTTTTCCCCAATACAGAAGCCAAACAAGTGTTTGTATTTTTAGAATATCCGATCGGAACGGACATCGAGGAAACCAATATTTTATCCAAAAGAATAGAGACCGACATTGAAAATCATCTGAAACAATACGAAACTGATGGCGAAAATTTTTTAGTCACTTCGGTTATCGGACAAGTGGGCGAAGGGACCTCTGATCCGACAAAAGGCCAAATGGGAGGTAACACGCCTAATAAAGCCCGAATTACTGTTGATTTTGTAAAATTTCAAGATCGACAAGGAATCAGTTCAGAGCAAGTCCTGCGAGATATTAGAGAGGTCATTCAGGGGTACCCCGGAGTCAGTATAGTGGTTGACAAACCTGCCGAAGGCCCTCCAACAGGATCTCCCATTAACATAGAAATTAAAGGCGATGATTACCCTCTCATTTTGGATACTGCCAACCAGCTAAAGTCTTTTATTAATGCCGCTAATATCCCCGGAATTGAAGAATTGAAACTAGACATCGAACAAGGAAAACCGGAACTCTTGGTACAAGTCGATCGACAAAAAGCCAGACGCCTTGGCATATCCACCGGTCTTATTGGCAGCAGCCTAAGGACAGCCCTGTATGGAAAAGAGGTGTCAACTTATAAAGACCTTACCGATGACTACCCCATCAACATACGGCTTAAGGACGAGTTTAGATACAACAAAGATGCTCTATTAAATCAGAAAATTACCTTTAGAGATCAGGGTAGTGGTCGCATCAAGCAAGTCCCCATTTCTGCAGTAGCTACAACCGAGAATAGCAGCAGTTTTAGTGCTGTAAAACGCATCGATTTGGATCGAGTCGTTACCGTATATTCCAACGTGCTTAGTGGCTACAACCCCACAGATGTAAATGATAAAATTCGAGGTCTAATGGAAAATTTTGAAATCCCCAAAAATCTCGACATAAGCTTTACAGGGGAACAAGAAAAACAAGCTGAAGAAATGGCTTTTTTAAGCAAAGCCCTTCTTATCGCAGTTTCGCTTATTTTTCTAATTTTAGTTGCGCAATTTAACTCCGCCACCACCCCAATTATTATTTCAATTTCCGTTGTGTTGAGTCTCATTGGTGTGCTTTTTGGATTACTTATATTTAGAATGGATTTTGTCATCCTGATGACCATGATAGGAATTATATCATTGGCAGGAATCGTGGTCAATAATGCCATTGTTTTAATCGATTATATCAATTTAATTATAAAGAGAAAACGTCAGGAATTAATGTTGAAAACAGCTCAAAAACTCACAACAAAACAATTATTGAGCTGCGTGGTTGAAGGCGGAAAAACAAGACTTAGACCCGTTTTACTCACAGCCATTACAACAATTTTAGGCTTGTTACCTCTTGCTTTTGGAATCAATATTAACTTCAAAACCTTAGTGACCGAATTTAACCCCAACTTTTACATTGGCGGCGAAAATGTAGCGTTTTGGGGGCCTATGGGTTGGGCGATTATTTTTGGGTTAACTTTTGCAACATTTCTAACCCTTGTAGTGGTTCCAATTCTATATTTTTTAATTAATAAATTTAACATAAAACGACCTGCTATCGGATAGCGCCCGCTGTTAGGGTTTTAATTTAATAATGTTAAATTTGTGTCATAAATTTTACACATGTATAGGACGCACCATTGCGGTGAGCTGAACGCTTCACACATCAATCAAACGGTAACCCTTTGTGGGTGGGTACAAAAAACACGCAACAAAGGTTTTGTGATTTGGGTCGATCTTCGAGATCGCTATGGAATAACACAACTAATTTTTGATGCCGAGCGTTCCGAAAAAACACTCATGGAATCGGCCAAAAATTTAGGTCGAGAATTCGTCCTACAAATTACAGGAACTGTCATCGAGCGGGCGTCAAAAAATCCAAATATCCCAACAGGTGATATTGAAATTCTGGTTGACTCTCTAACCATACTCAACGAGGCCAAAACACCTCCTTTTACGATTGAGGACGACACCGATGGCGGAGAAGAACTTCGAATGAAATACCGCTATTTGGACATCCGAAGAAATCCCGTTAAAAACAACCTTATCTTTAGACATAAGGTCACACAAGAGGTACGAAATTATTTGTCTTCCATAAATTTTATAGAAGTCGAAACTCCTTATCTTATCAAATCTACCCCAGAAGGCGCTAGAGATTTTGTGGTCCCCAGCCGAATGAATGAGGGTCAATTTTATGCCCTCCCACAATCCCCCCAAACGTTCAAGCAACTGCTCATGGTTGGAGGTATGGATCAATATTTTCAAATTGTAAAATGTTTTAGAGACGAAGATTTACGCGCCGATAGACAACCCGAATTTACTCAAATTGACTGCGAAATGTCATTTGTAGAACAAGACGATATTCTTAACACTTTTGAAGGATTGACACGACATTTGCTAAAAACCATCAATGGAGTTGAAGTTGGCACCTTCCCTCGGATGAGTTATGATGAGGCCATGAAAACCTATGGAAACGACAAACCGGACATTCGATTTGGAATGGCCTTTGGAGAACTCAATGAAGTCGCACAGCACAAGGATTTTAAGGTGTTCAATACTGCCGAACTGGTGGTTGGAATCGCCGTTCCGGGTGGCAATTCTATGTCCCGAAAAGATATTGACAAACTTATAGATTGGGTAAGACGTCCACAGATTGGAGCTATGGGGATGGTCTATGTACGATGTAATGAGGATGGAAGTTACAAATCTTCTGTTGATAAATTTTACGATCAAACTGACCTGGCTAAATGGGCCGAATTAACAAAAGCTAAATCTGGAGATTTGATCTGTGTACTATCAGGAAAAACAAAGGCCGTTAGAGCTCAATTAAGTGCCTTGAGAATGGAACTTGCAGAACGTCTTGGACTTAGAAATCCAAAAGAATTTGCACCCCTATGGGTTACCGATTTTCCGCTTTTGGAATGGGACGAAGAGACGCAGCGCTACCACGCCATGCATCATCCTTTTACGGCACCAAAACCCGACCACATTGAGTTACTGAATTCTGACCCGAGCGCGGTCAGAGCCAACGCTTACGACTTAGTTTTAAACGGAAACGAAATTGGTGGAGGATCTATCCGAATTTATGATAAAAAGATGCAAGCCCTCATGTTTGATCACCTTGGATTTACCCCAGAAGAAGCTAAAGCCCAATTTGGATTTCTAATGAATGCCTTCGAATATGGTGCCCCACCCCATGGAGGAATTGCCTTCGGGTTAGACCGACTGGTGGCTATTCTTGGCGGGCAAGAAACGATTCGCGATTTCATCGCATTTCCTAAAAACAACTCCGGACGAGATGTCATGATTGACGCACCATCGCCCATTGATTCCATGCAATTGAACGAGTTAAACCTCAAACTGAAATGAAACCCCTGATTTGGATATTACTCATCGCCTCTTTAGGAAGTATGCTGACAGGGTTCACTATAAATTCAGAGTATTCCGAACAACTTATCGGGAGTGGTGTTGTGGGACTTTTTATCGTGGTTTTTCCTTTGTTTTCTTACTACCGATGGAAAGATAAGAAAGTATCGGATTATATGTTGACCAAAGAGAATCTTGAAAAAATGAGAGATTTGAATGACAAAAAGGGTTAATTCAAATTTCGTTTTTCTACAAAAAATCGTTTTAATAAATCAGAAGCTTCTTCCGCTAAAACGCCGCCCTTAATCTTTGTTTTGGGATGCAATTGGGTTTCCATAATTTCGAACCCTCGTTCTGAATCTTTTGCGCCATAAACTAGTCGTGAAATTTGACTCCAATACAAAGCCCCTGCACACATTTGACAAGGTTCTAGTGTGACGTACAATGTGCAATTGTGAAGAAATTTTCCGCCAAGAAAATTGGAAGCTGCCGTTATGGCTTGCATTTCGGCGTGTGCTGTAACATCCTTGAGTCGTTCTGTAAGATTGTGGGCTCGAGCAATAATTTGGTTGTCCGCAACAACTATGGCTCCAACAGGAACCTCACCTTGCTCAAAAGCGAATTCGGCTTCGACTAAAGCTTTTTTCATGAAATACGCATCGTCAAATAGTCCTTTCATATCCCAAAAATACAATTTCAAACGTGTATTTTTGTGCTGTGGAAAGAAAATTGCTTAAGTATATCGATTGTCCTGAGGATTTACGAGCTCTTAATCTTCAGGATTTGCCTAAGTTGGCTCGAGAATTGAGAGACTTTATCATTGAAGTCGTGGCCAACAAAGGGGGGCATCTTGGTGCAAGCTTGGGGGTGGTGGAGCTAACCCTTGCGCTTCACTATGTTTTTGAAACCCCACAAGATCTCTTAATCTGGGATGTGGGACATCAGGCCTATGGCCATAAAATCTTAACCGGAAGAAAAAATCAATTTTACACCAACAGGCAGTACGGTGGTCTTAGTGGATTTCCAAAATTATCGGAGAGCCCATTTGATGCTTTTGGAACAGGGCATGCCTCTACCTCAATTTCAGCGGCGTTGGGAATGGCTATTGCAAGTCAATTGAAAGGGCAAAATAAACACCATATCGCTGTAATTGGTGATGCTTCCATCGCGGGTGGAATGGCATTTGAAGGGCTAAATCACGCTGGAGCGACCGAAGCTAATATATTGGTTGTTTTAAACGACAATGCCATCGGGATAGATCCCAGCGTCGGGGCTCTAAAACAATATTTGACCAATGTTAAAACTGGGGGTCAGAATAAGGATAACATCTTTGAGGCCTTGAATTTTAAATATTTTGGCCCTGTAGACGGCCATGACATTCAGACTCTAATTCATGAATTGGAAAAACTGAAAAACATTAACGGCCCAAAGTTTTTGCACGTTAGAACTACCAAAGGTAAAGGACTTAAGCAAGCCGAGGACAACCAGGTGGTGTACCATGCTCCAGGGAAATTTGATCCCGAAACAGGAAATATCATTCAAAAAAAACAGGAGAAACTTCCACCAAAATTTCAAGATGTGTTTGGGTTAACGTTGGTTGAATTGGCCAAGCAAAACGACAATATTGTAGGTATAACCCCCGCTATGCCTACTGGGAGTTCCCTTAAATTCATGATGGACGCTTTTCCAAATCGTGCTTACGATGTGGGAATTGCCGAGCAGCATGCGGTAACGTTAGCAGCAGGTATGGCCACACGAGGGTTGGTGCCTTTTTGTGCTATTTATTCCACGTTTTTGCAGCGTGCGTACGATCAAGTCATTCACGATGTTGCTCTACAAAACTTGCCTGTAATTTTTTGTTTAGATCGAGCAGGACTGGTGGGGCAAGACGGCGCAACTCACCATGGAGTATTTGACATTGCTTTTTTGAAATGTATTCCAAATCTTATCATTGCTGCGCCAAGAAATGAAATTGAATTGCGGAATATGATGTTTACTGCCCAAATGGGACTAAAACACCCCATTGCCATACGATATCCGAGAGGGCGCGGAAGTCTGATCGACTGGAAACAGGACTTTAAACCCATTCAGATAGGACAAGGAGTGAAGCTACAAGAAGGTCGCAATAAGGTTATTTTAAGCGTAGGACCCCTCGCTAACACGGTCCAAAAAGCCATAGAAACCCTCCCTGTTGCGCATTACGACATGCGATTTATTAAACCATTGGACGAGGCCCTGTTGCATCAAATTTTTGGAACTTATAACACCATTATTTCTGTAGAAGATGGGGTTACAATTGGAGGTTTTGGAAGTTCAATTTTAGAATTTGCATCAAAATACGGTTATAAAAACCCTGTCCACTTACGAGGAATCCCTGACAAATTTGTTGACCAGGGATCCACAATTGAGCTGCACGAACAATTTGGATTGGATGCTAAAAGTTTGAAAAATTTTATCTTATCTCTGTAATCTCTATCTGATGATAATCTTATCTGTAAAGTTTTGTCCTGGGGTATGAATGGTAAGTAAATACACGCCAGAACTTAACTGAAGATTGATGGTTTTTTTATCTCCTTTTTTTAGTTCCATATCAAATTTATATATCAGTTGACCTGTTACGGCAAACACATAAAACGTTGATGATCCAAAATCTTTTTTGGGAACTATTTTCAAATTTCCATCCGAAACGGTAGGAACTACAATTACTTTGTCAATCTCATTGTCATCAATTGAAGCCTTTGGACTCTCAAATTTGCTTGTAAAAAGTCCTCTGCCGTGCGTAGCTGCCAAAATAGTTTGGTCCGATTTCAAAAAATCCAAATCGACTACAGGGACTCTGTTAATACCTTTACTAACGGGTTCCCAAGATGGTTGGTCTTTTGTAAAATCTAACGTTCTCCAAATGCCAACGGGGGTACCAATGATAAGCTCTTTTGGAGTTAACGGGTTTTGTAAAATACAACTTACTGGTAAGTCGGGCAGATTCCCCTCAATGGATGTCCAGGTCTTACCGGCGTCTTTGGAGTGCCAAATGTTGTCTATACCATAATTGTGCAGGGTGGCAAACAGCTCATTTTCTGATGTCCCCACTTCAACGTCCGAAATACTGCCCACAAATTTGCTCCCCGTAATTTCCGACCAACGCGGGGTTGTAGAAGCATCGTCAATTCGAAATAATTTTCCATTAACAAGGCCCAAATATAAGGTTGTGACTTGTTTGGAGTGGGGCGAAATGCTCAAAGCTGAAGGTCTATTGTCAAATTGGGCATGAGTCAATTCGGTTCTAATTATGTTCGTTTCCCCACTTTTAAAATTTGAGCTTCGGGTCAGAGAAAAATTTGATTCCTGACTTGAATCGTGATAAAACACATCTAATGTTTTATCAAGCACTGCTGTATTAATAAAACTCCCCTTGCTGCTCCCCATGGAAATAGGATGATTATCCTCTTGATCCGGATAATCATAATAAATGTGCTCATCGAAAACATATGAGGCAATCATGTAGTTGTCTTTGGCATCAATTTCAGTGTATGCCCCATCACCCCCCATCGTGTTGTGGAAGGGATTAATTCCAGTTTCAGCATTATATTGAGTCCAAGTGCCGTTGTCCTGAGTGCCTCCTGCTAGAGCATCGTTATTATTGGCTGGATTTTTATCAATGCTCCCATAATAAAATTGTGATGTATTATATCCTTTGTTGCGCGGTTCTATTTTAATTTGATCTTTAGGTTTTGAAAGGTCGTTACAGTAATATACCCCGCCATCGTTACCAAAAACTGCTTGGTTATTATTGCCAGAACCGGGGCGAAATACAATGGCATGCTGGTCCGCATGCACATTTTGAAATCCCCCACCACCATACCAATGGGAGAGTTGAATCCATGAATCGGCCTTGTCATTTGATCGGAACAAATCTATTCCGCCTACAAATAAATCGTCGTTTGAATTAACTTCAATTTCTAAATCATAAAAGGCCTGACCTCGCGTAAAATCGTCTGTTGTAATCCCTGGGTCTGCATCATTTGGTTCCGTAGAGATTTTGTCCAATGTTTGAAAACCATTTGTAGTGACGTAAAAATCTGCTTGATTTCTATGGCTTACCAGTACCCAAAAAGTGTCGGGGTCTTTTACTGAGGGTTCAAGCTCGGTCCTGCCCATACCCTCTTCGCCTCCATACATCAACTCAAAGTTGAGGCCATTGGTCGATTTATAAATTTTTCCACCGCTTTGCCCCCATAAATTTCTATTGGTTGTGACCCAAATGTTGTTGTTTAAATCAATTTCCAAATCGTTGGGATTTATTGGTCGACCATTGGATTCATTAATATCTAGTTTTAACCAATTTGAGCCGTTGTCAGAAGATTTATAAACGCCTTGTTGTTTCACAGAATAGTATTGATTCAGCGTCCCAGAGGAACTGTAATAGCTTCCAGCTACTGTGATGAATAGCTCCGTGGTATCCCCCAAATCTCTGGCTGCAATATCGTTGATGTAAAAAACACCATTGATGTGTTTTTGTTCTTCAACACCAGTGTATCCTCCAAAAATATGACGCCACGTTGTTCCACCATCGGTAGATTTCCAAACCCCATTCCCTATGGCTTGTCCGCCAGTAAAGGATTCACCAGATGCGATGTACAATGTTTTGGGATTATTAGGATCGGATATAATTTTTGTAATTGAGATATTAGACGATAAACCCGCCACTAAAATCCAACTTGAGTTTGGATCTGTGATATCTTCGTTCACCCAGAGGCCTCCAGAAACAGCTCCTGCAAAAACTCTGTTGTAGTTTTCATTAGGATTTGAATTTCCGATATCGTTAGGATCAAAAAGAATGGCTCTCGTGCGTCCCCCTAAATTTGCTGGTCCGCGTTCAGTCCAAATCATATCTTGTTGGGCCTCAGGTCTTGAAGACCAGCGATTTTGTTGGATTTGATCTTCAATTTGTAGTAACTTTTCCGGTTCGGGACGCCCCGTTGTTGGGTTCATGGTACGCTCCCACATCATTTCGTTGTAGGCGTTGGGCGGCAGTTCCATTGCTTTTCGTTCTTTTTTGGCAAGATGCCTTGTCGCTCTAAAAGGACTGTTTTCTAGAAAATATTGGTGGGTTTTCCGCATTTGCTCTATTGAAGGTTGTGAATTGTCTTTCAATAGAAGCGTAAAAAAGGCAACAGTAAAAACTACTGCCATGAACGTGTAGGTTTTTTTCATAACAAATCATACTTGGGGTAATGATGATGCTAATGTATAAAAAATTATTGGTCTTTTAGAAATTTAACCCTTTTAACTTTTTGTAGGTCAAAATGGCTTTATTATCTGAAAAAGATGCCACCAACGTACATACGCTCAAAAGACGTTGGTATAAATTTTCGTTTTTCGTATCTAATTCTTCGGAAAATACTTTTAGTAAAAGCGTGTCGAAATGGCTTGGTTGCCCCTCGTAGCTGTGGTTAGCTGCTTCTGTAAAGCTGCGCAACAACTCATTGATCACCTCAAATCCAGAAATTTCTTTTTCGATTACCTCATCGGCGTTGTAAATTCGCTCCACGCTTAGTTTTAGAATGTCATTAATTTGGGCTTGGTATTTACTTTTTTCGAGAAGTGAAACGTTAAAAGTTCCTTGTAAAATGGCCGCCTCGTTCGTTATAAAAATCGCCACAGCGTCATCTATTAAGGTCCCGATGGCTAATGCTCTAAGGTAGCTGACCCGAGCTTTTTTGGTGGGTAGGGCATTAAATTTTTCAGTTTGAATGTTATCTCTTACCAAATTGATAAGGTATTCAAGAGCAAATTCTTCTTCAATAAAACCCAGGTTAATCCCATCTTCAAAATCGATTATGGTGTAGCAAATATCGTCTGCCGCTTCGACAAGAAATGCCAAAGGATGTCTCACAAATTGTGAATCGCTGTTATTAATAGCTAATAATCCCAATTCATGGGTTACATCGTTGAAAATGGATTGTTCACTTTGAAAAAATCCATACTTTTTTGAGGCGATATTGGGCGTTGGTTTTTTTGGTAGCGAGGCTTTGGGATATTTCATAAATGCGCCAAGGGTGGCATAACTCAGCCGAAGCCCTCCAGGGCGCCCTTCAAGATTTTGGGTTAAAATTTTAAATCCATTGGCATTGCCCTCAAAATCACATAAATCCTGATATTCTTTAGCGGTAAGTTTCGCCTTAAAATGTTGTCCAGGCCCGTGTTTAAAAAAATGCCCAATCGCTTTTTCGCCAGAATGCCCAAAAGGCGGGTTCCCTATATCGTGTGCCAAGGCAGCTGCCGCAACGATCGCACCAAAATCGTTGGGCTTGTAGCCGTGTACTTCTCGTAGTGCAGGATGATTTTCTAAAATTTTTACCCCAGCTTTTCGACCAAGCGAGCGGGCCACAACACTGACTTCCAGGCTATGGGTTAGTCTTGTATGTACAAAATCTGTGGAGGACAGTGGGATAACCTGAGTTTTGTCTTGCAGACTTCTAAACTCTGGAGAGAAAATGATTCGATCATAATCTACATCAAAACCCAATCGAGTTTCGTCTTGTTCATGGCGAAGGCGTTTGTGCGTATCCCCATGCCGCTTTAATGACAACAATTGTGTCCAATTCATACTTGTACTCATGACCGCAAGATAGGTATTTTCAATGTTAATTTAATGTTTCGTTTTATTGGGTTTAGGGGTTTTTAGGTAACAAATACATAATGGTATTGTAAATTATAATTAACTAAAATTGTTGGGGTTTGGGCTTTCTTTGCAGTGTAATTTAACAAACTTAAATAATATTATAATGAAAAAATCAATTTTAGCTTTATCTGTCTTTACCGCAGTAGCTTTATTCAGTTGTTCTTCTGATGACGACAACAACAATAACGGTGGAACTAATCCAACTGAGCCAACTGTTGTGTCAGTAACTGGTGCTATTACCTCTAACACAACTTGGACAAGTGACAATATCTATCAACTTAATCAAAAAGTTGTTATTCAAGATGGTGCCACACTAACTATTCAGCCCGGTACAATTATTAAGGGGAGTTCTGGCTCTGGGTCTTTAGCATCAGCCTTAGTAGTTGCCCGTGGCGGTAAAATTATGGCAGAGGGAACTGCTTCTCAACCCATTATTATGACTTCTGCTTCAGACAACATTACTGTTGGACAGACAATGGGAACTAACTTAGACCAGAACGATAGAGGTCTTTGGGGCGGTCTTATCGTTTTAGGTAAAGCACCTTGTTCTTTTTCAGGTGATGTAGATGCACTTCAAATTGAGGGTATCCCTGCTGAAGACACTTGGGGGCTTTACGGTGGTAATGATCCAGCAGATAATTCTGGAAAATTGAAATACATTTCAATCCGTCATGGTGGTGCTCTTATCGGAGAAGGAAACGAAATTAACGGTCTTACACTGGGTGGTGTGGGTACAGGAACTGAAGTTGACAATATTGAAGTTGTAGCCAACGTAGATGATGGTGTCGAGTTTTTTGGCGGAACTGTTGATGCTTCCAACCTTTTCGTTTGGGCTCAAGGTGATGACGCTGTAGATATCGACCAAGCTTACTCTGGAACAATTGACAATGTTGTTGTAGTGTTAGGAGATGCCTCTGATCACGCCTTCGAAGTTGATGGTCCAGAAGGAACAGCAGCCGGTTCATTCACCCTTCAAAACGCTTCAATATTCGGTAACGCTGTGACTTCAAATGGCGAATATGCCGATTACAGAAAAGCTGCAACAGGAGCAACAAACAATATTTTTGCTAGTGGATTTCCTGCTGGAAAAGATGTTGAATTAGACAACGATGCTGTAGCTGCAAGCTACAACGCTGGAACACTAACTTTTGGAGCTTGGGAAATTGTACTGCCTGCAGGTGTTACTGACCCAGCATCAATTTTTGTAAATAAAGCTGAGACTGTCAGCGTTACAGGATTTGGTAGTACTGCAACTGCTGTAACGGCTCAAGGATCTGTAGGTGCAGACACAAGTGCATTTGGCTGGACTTACTCCAATGCTAAAGCCGGTTTAGGATTTTAATTTCAAATTGAATTAGTTTTTAAACGATCGTTCGCATATTTTTGCGAACGATTGTTTTTTTAAATATACTTTTATGAACTATTACTTTAAATGGCTTGTTGCATGTTTTATAACTGCTTTTACAGTTTCAAGTGCCAATGCCCAAACAGGAGCCATCACTGGAACCATTATGGACGGTGAATTTAATGAACCTATGGCGTTTGCCAATGTGCTTATTAAAAATACGACCAAAGGAACCACTTCAGATTTTGATGGAAAATATACTATTGATATCGATCCTGGTACTTATACCGTTGTGTTTTCTTACATCGGCTACCAAACTGTAGAAATTTCGAATGTCAATGTTACTGCTAATGCCGATGTGCTTGTAGATGTTACACTGAATACAAATTCCCTAGATAACGTCATTATAACGACAACTGTTAGAAAAAATACGGAATCTGCCGTATTGGATTTGCAAAAGAAATCCATAACACTATTGGACGGACTATCGGCCCAGAGCATTAAAAGTAGCGGTGCCAGTAATATTGCAAGTGCTGTGAAAAATGTACCAGGCGTATCGATACAAGGTGGAAAATATGTTTATGTTAGAGGGCTTGGAGACCGCTACACAAAATCCATTTTAAACGGGGTTGACATCCCTGGATTAGATCCAGACCGAAATACGGTACAAATGGATATTTTTCCAACCAATATTCTTGATAATATTATTGTGATTAAATCTGCAGCCGCAGAATATCCAGCCGATTTTACAGGCGGAGTTATAGATGTCGTTACCAAGGATTTTCCTACTAAGGCCAACTATTCCATTTCTATAGGAACAGGCTATAACCCCAATATGCATTTTAAAAATAACTATTTATCTTATACAGGAAGTAAAACCGATTTCTTGGGCTTTGACAATGGGATGAGAAATTTGCCTGTCGACAGAAACCAACCCATTCCAGGTACTTTCGATAACTCTTCTGTATTGACAGAAATGACTGGTGCTTTTAATAAAGAACTCACAGCCAAACAAACCAACAGCGGAGCAAATTTTGATTTTGGATTTACTGCTGGGAATCAATACGACATTGGAGACGACAAGCTCGGTTATCAGTTCTCTTTGTCTTACAAAAATAAGACTCAATTTTATGACGACCGAGTCGATGGAACCTACATCAAAGACGAAAATGATTCGTCCATTAACCAACTTCTAGGCACCAGACGTTCAAACGGTGTCGTTGGTGAAAACAGTATTTTACTGAGCACATTAGCTGGTATTGTTTACAAAAGAGATAATGCAAAATATAAATTTAATGTTTTGCACATTCAAAATGGAGAAAGCAGTGCAGGTGTTTTTGATCAAGAAATTGCGCAAGCCGGTGGCGGTAGTGGATTCGAACCCATAAAAAAAGACGCTTTATTGTACACCGAAAGGTCAATTACAAACCTTTTGCTTGGAGGACAACATTCGTTTAAAGATGGGGACTGGAAAGTTGATTGGAAATTATCGCCCTCCTTGTCCAGAGTTTATGACAAGGATCACAGAATTACGCCTCTACAACGAAGTGACCAAGGAACGTATTTTATAAGCCCAAGTGCGGCCAGCTACCCCATCAGAATATGGAGAAATTTAGAAGAAATAAACCTTGTGGGAAAAATAGATGTCAAAAGAAAATATACTTTTATGGAACGCCCTGCAAAACTAAAATTTGGGCTTAGCCAAACCACAAAACAACGAGACTTTTTTATTGACGATTACACCTTCACAAAAAATGGTTCGCTGGAAGTTGCTGGCGGTAATGCAGACAATTTATTGTCTCAAGAGAATATTTGGACCCCAGAAACCGATACAGGAACACATTTGGTTTTTGGAGATTTGTTTGAAAAATCCAATGCCTTTGAGGCCACTCAACACATCAGTGCAGCTTATGTTTCTAATGAATTTGGAGTTACAGAACAACTAAAAGCGGTGGTCGGCCTACGAACAGAGTTGTTTAGTTCCATTTATTCGGGTCAAAATCAGGCCGGTACCGAGGTTTTTTCTAATGAAAAGATTATAGATAAATTCGATTTTTTCCCCTCAGCAAACCTAATTTACAGTCTCAACGACAATACCAATTTAAGGGTATCATACTCCCGAACAACAGCCCGTCCGTCCTTTAAGGAGGCCTCTAAAAGTCAGATCTTTGACCCCATCACAAACCGACTTTTTATTGGTAATATTGATTTGGAACCATCCTACATTAATAACTTCGATGTACGTGCCGAATTTTTTGGCGAAAACAGCGAAATGATTGCATTGAGTGCCTTTTTTAAGGACTTTAATGACCCCATTGAGCTAACGTTTTACGAATCGGCACCAGACCAACTTACACCTCGAAACCTTGGGGATGCCTCTGTTTTAGGATTTGAGTTTGAGTTCAGAAAATCTTTGGGCTTTATTGCGAACAGTTTGGAAAACTTAAAATTTAATGTGAACGCATCTTACATTGAATCCAGTTTAACCATGTTTGAAGACGAATACAACAGAAGGGTCAATGCCGCAAGAGATGGAGAATCCATTGATAATAAACGAGACCTGCAAGGCCAGTCCCCTTACCTTATTAATGCTGGATTGAATTATGTAAATAATGACCTAGGACTTCAAACAGGTTTATTTTTCAATGTTCAAGGAAAAACACTAGAAGTGGTAGGGACAGGAATTGTACCGGATGTTTATACAGTACCATTCAACAGTCTAAATTTTACATTTAATAAAAAGTTTGGAGCAGAGAAAAAATCAAGTATTGACATTAAGGTATCGAATATTTTGGACAGCAAACGCAAAAGCGTTTATGAATCCTATAATGCAACGGATCAAATTTTTACTCAGTTTAGCCCCGGAACCGAATTTTCAATCGGTTACAGTTATTCGTTCTAAAATTGTTTGAGAAAGTTTAAATAAAAAAAGCTCCCAATCATGGGAGCTTTTTTTTATCGGATGTTTAGTGCAACATCGGATGTTTTTCGCCACTCGCTGATATTGATAATCTTTGAATCTGAAAAATTAACTTCCTTGAGAGCATCTTTGGTCCAAAATAACCACTGGCCTGTTTTGAAGCCGTTGGAATAAAACCCCTGAGACAATTTATTCCCTTGAAAATCATAACTCGTCCAAAGACCTTGTAAAACTCCGTCTTTAGTGAAAGAGCCGTGCTGATGGACTGCACCATTGTCGTGGAAATAGGTCGCTAAAATTACATCACCCTTAACTTCCAATACGGGGTTTTTAACCTCTTGAGCAAAGGTCATTATACCGATTGAGGCGAATAAAATCAAAATATATTTTCTCATAATTATTGTGTTTAGGGGTTGTTACTCGTCAAATGTATAGAAATATTTACAATAAATCAACTATTTGTTTACATTAAATTAACATTAAAAATTTAAAACGCTGATTATCAGTAGTTTAAACTATTTCGTGGTGTTTTATGAAATTAATCGAATCTACAGGGTAATCTTATAAAATTGTTTCTAAAATGACTTTATAGATAACATTAACTTAACAATGGAGTGGTATTAAAGAATGATATTTGTTGAGCTTTAAAGTAACTCATTCAATGGAGAACCTGTATCTGTATATGTTAATCGCCTTAGCCCTTTTGGCGGTAGCGGATTTGATTGTTGGAGTCAGTAACGACGCTGTGAATTTTTTAAATTCTGCCATAGGTTCTAAAGCCATCTCATTTAAAACCATCATGATTGTCGCCAGTATCGGCGTAGCCGTTGGGGCAGTATTCTCTAGCGGGATGATGGAGGTTGCAAGAAAAGGGATTTTTAATCCTAGTGAATTTATGTTTGACGAAATCATGATCATCTTCATGGCGGTTATGATTACGGATATCCTTCTGCTGGATCTTTTCAATAGCTTAGGAATGCCAACTTCAACGACTGTGTCCATTGTTTTTGAGCTGCTGGGTGCCGCTGTAGCCATCGCTTTGGTTAAAATATACTCCAACGGAGGCGGGATTAACGAACTTATCGATTACATCAACACCTCCAAAGCATCCCAAATTATATTTGGAATCGTCCTTTCCGTTGCTGTGGCATTCACCATTGGAGCCCTAGTTCAATGGGTTTCTAGAGTCCTGATTTCTTTCCAATTTGAAACCAAAGCACCGTGGGTTGGAGCAATTTTTGGAGGTTTGGCCCTCACCGCCATCACCTACTTTATATTCATGAAAGGGCTAAAAGGAACCTCCTATGCCAACATGTCTTTTGATAGTCTTGGCGGAATAACCATGAAAGAATTCTTGGAAACAAAGGTATTTGAAATTGTAGCTTTAAGTTCCGTATTTTGGTCTTTGTTATCTCTTGTTTTGATTTCCCTTTTTAAAACGAATATATATCGACTTATCATTATTATCGGGACATTCGCTTTGGCATTAGCATTTGCAGGAAATGATTTGGTGAACTTTATCGGGGTGCCCGTAGCAGCTTATAATTCATTTTTAGAATGGTCCGTTTCGGGGCTGCCTGCTACGCAATTCCCGATGGATGTTTTAGCGTCCAAAGTTCCCACTAACAATTGGTTGTTATTAGGAGCTGGGCTTGTTATGGTTCTAACTTTATGGTTTTCATCAAAATCAAAAAAAGTAGTACAAACCTCCATAGATTTATCCAGCCAACAAGATACTAAAGAACGTTTTCAACCTAACGCCATGTCAAGAGGTATCGTTAGGGCTGCTGTCGTGTCTTCAAAAACAATCGGCTACATCAT
Source organism: uncultured Flavobacteriaceae bacterium (assembly GCA_913061125.1). Taxonomy (GTDB): domain Bacteria; phylum Bacteroidota; class Bacteroidia; order Flavobacteriales; family Flavobacteriaceae; genus UBA3537. The sequence goes on along the minus strand of CAJXUB010000003.1, from coordinate 23,693 downwards.
CCCAAAATCCGTTCGAGATGCTATTGATGCCCAATTTAGACCCATCAATGATTTAAATGCTGTTTCGAAACAAAACCGCCCCGCTTTTGATATGGTCCGAGCAGCAGTTAACCTTATGGTGGCCAGTGTTTTAATTTCCATTGCTACCTCCATGAAATTGCCTTTATCCACAACCTATGTCACCTTTATGGTGGCAATGGGGACATCGCTGGCAGACAGAGCATGGGGTGCAGATAGTGCCGTTTATCGAGTGGCGGGTGTACTTAATGTCATAGCAGGTTGGTTTTTCACGGCCATCATTGCGTTTAGCGCAGCAGGTCTTGTTGCCTATTTGATGAGGCTTAATGTCCAAGTTATGTTTCCGATCCTCATCTTTACCGCCTTTGGACTATTGATTAACAGCTCTATCCGATACAAAAGAACACAGCGCGAAACCATAACCACCAACTCCAATACAAAATCCGAAAGCCGATCCATTCAAGGCGTTATTAGAGAGAGTGCAGACACTATTGCTATAGTATTTAAACGCGGGGGTAAAGTTTACAACTCTACCATTTTTTCTTTAGCCCAACAAGATTTAGCTGCGTTGAAAAAAAATAAAAAACAAGTGGTAAAATTATCGGATGAGATTGAAACTTTGAGAGATGATATTTTTTATTTTATAAAAAGTCTGGACGAATCGAGTGTGAGTGCCAGTAATTTTTACATTAAAATTTTAGGATTTTTGCAAGACATGATCCAGTCCTTGGATTACATCACCAACTTGAGTTATAAACATGTAAACAACAACCACAAAAAACTGAAGTTCAGTCAAATTAAGGAACTAAGTGATCTTAGCAGTTCCATTGAATTGTTATTTAGGGAAGTTCAAAATTCATTTGAATCAAAATCTTATGATTCACTGAATGTCATTGCCAATCAAAAATCCGAAATTTTAGACGCTATTGATGCTAATTTGAATATTCAAGTCGAACGAACAAGAAAAGAAGAGTCCAGCCCAAAAAACACCACACTTTACTTCAGCTTACTTCTTGAAAGTAAAGATTTGTTAGTGGCTACTTCAAATCTTTTAAATGAATATAGCTCATCGTACAACAACTCACTTCAATAGATCGTTAGACCAAAAAACCAAAAAAATCCGCTTGATACAGCGGATTTTTTTTGAAATCTATCGTTTTTTTAGCTTTACGACCCACACATGAGACAGTCGTCTCCTTCAGAAGCTTTGGCTTGCTGAATCAGAGCCTTCATTTCTTCTGCTGACATGGGCTCCACATCAGTATCAACAACAGTTTGTTGTGAAAACTTCTCGGCCGTTTTTGCGGCCTTTTGTTTTTGTTTTTCAAGGACCACTTGGTCTTGTACTGCCTCGGCTTGTGGTTCCGCTTTTTTTGTGTTATCCAGGGTGAACTTAATGGCATCCACCGCGCTTTTGGTTCTAAGATAATACATCCCCGTTTTTAAACCACTTTTCCAAGCATAAAAGTGCATCGATGTCAATTTGGCCATGGTGGCACCTTCCATGAACAGGTTCAAGGATTGTGATTGGTCAATAAAATACCCGCGATGTCTGGACATGTCAATGATGTCTTTCATACTAAGTTCCCATACGGTTTTGTACAACTCTTTAATGTCTTTAGGGATTCGATCAATATGTTGAATTGATCCGTTGGCTCTCATTATTTCTTGCTTCAAACCTTCGTTCCACAAGCCCAACTGAACAAGATCCTCTAAAAGGTGCTTGTTCACTACAATAAACTCCCCTGATAGAACTCGGCGTGTGTAAATGTTGGAGGTGTACGGCTCAAAACATTCGTTATTTCCTAAAATTTGAGAAGTGCTTGCTGTTGGCATCGGAGCAACCAATAAGGAATTTCGTACACCGTGTTTAAGAACCTGCTTTCGAAGTTTCCCCCAGTCCCACATTCCGCTGAGCTCCTCATCTTTGAGGCCCCACAGGTTGTACTGAAATTTACCTTCGCTGATTGGAGACCCCTTGTAGGTCTCATAAGCACCGTCGGCTTTGGCTTCTTCCATGGAAGCTGTAACGGCTGCAAAATAAATGGTTTCGAAAATATCTTGATTTAATTGTTTGGCCTCATCACACGTGAATGGAAGTCTGAGCTTGATAAAAGTATCGGCCAATCCTTGAACTCCGAGTCCAATAGGACGGTGTCTGAAATTTGAATTTTGGGCTTCAATCACAGGATAATAGTTTCTGTCAATAACCTTATTCAAATTTTTGGTTACACGTTTTGTAATTTTAAACAATTCTTGGTGGTCAAACGCACCATCTTTAACAAACATTGGAAGCGCGATGGAAGCTAGGTTGCAAACCGCCACTTCGTCAGGAGATGTGTATTCGATGATTTCTGTACAAAGATTTGAGGATCTAATAGTTCCTAGGTTCTGCTGGTTCGATTTACGGTTAGCCGCATCTTTGTACAACATGTACGGCGTTCCCGTTTCGATTTGCGATTCGGTAATTTTTTCCCAAAGTTCTCTAGCTTTAATTGTTTTTCTCCCTTTACCTTCTTGCTCATATTTGATGTACAGCTTTTCAAACTCGTCACTGTGTGTGTCTGGAAGACCTGGACACTCGTTAGGGCACATTAAAGTCCATTGCCCATCTTCTTGAACCCGCTTCATAAATAAATCGGGAATCCACATGGCGTAAAACAAGTCGCGTGCCCGCATTTCTTCTTTACCATGGTTTTTTTTCAAATCTAAAAAATCAAAAATATCGGCATGCCATGGTTCTAAATAAATGGCAAAACTTCCTTTTCGTTTTCCACCGCCTTGATCTACATAGCGGGCTGTGTCGTTGTACACTCGAAGCATTGGGACTATCCCATTACTGGTTCCGTTCGTTCCTGCGATGTAGCTGCCCGTGGCACGTATGTTGTGCATCGCTAAACCAATTCCTCCAGCCGATTGAGATATTTTGGCCGTTTGTTTTAGGGTGTCATAAATCCCATCAATACTGTCTTCTTTCATGGTCAGCAGAAAGCAGGATGACATTTGCGGTTTGGGTGTGCCTGAGTTGAACAACGTCGGTGTGGCGTGTGTGAAATATTTTTTTGACATCAGGTTGTAAGTTTCTATGGCAGCATCCAAATCATCGGGATGTATTCCAATAGAAACTCGCATTAGCATGTGTTGGGGCCGCTCCGCAATTTTCCCATTTAATTTCAGCAAATAAGAACGCTCCAGTGTTTTGAATCCAAAATAGTCGTACCCAAAATCTCTGTTATAAATGATGGTGGAATCCAGTCTGTCCTTATTGTCCATGATGACCTTATAAACCTCATCCGAAAGTAGGGGGGCATCCTTTCCTGTGCGCGGGTTAACATAGGTGTACAGGTCGTGCATGACCTCGCTGAAGGTCTTTTTGGTACTCTTATGTAAATTTGAGACAGAAATACGTGCGGCCAATTTAGCATAATCAGGATGTGCTGTTGTCATGGTTGCAGCCACCTCAGAGGCCAAGTTGTCAAGTTCGCTGGTGGTCACTCCATCGTAGAGGCCATCGATTACTCGCATCGCGACTTTCAGAGGGTCTACAAGTGGGTTTAGACCGTAGCAAAGTTTCCTTACACGGGCCGTGATTTTATCGAACATGATTTCTTCTTTTCGGCCGTCTCTTTTGATTACATACATAGTATTACAATTTTTGCTCCTTTTTAATTGCTTAAAAAAAGCGGTTAGTTGGTTGTTCTATTGTTTTTGTCTTGCAACAAAAACACAGTTTATTTTTAATTGTTCAACGCAGGAAATTCCTTTGTTATCTATTTTTTAGGTATAGCTTGATGTATCGCCCAGATTAAAAATCGGCGTCGAAGCTGTATTTGTTGGCATCCTCCTCTTCTTTGTTGAGGACCCCGGCTTTTTGATATTCTGAAACACGTTTTTCAAAGAAATTGGTTTTCCCTTGCAATGAAATCATGTCCATAAAATCAAAAGGATTTGGAGTGTTGTATTCTTTTTCACAATCGAGTTCCTGAAGAAGTCTGTCGGCAACAAATTCAAGATATTGTGACATGAGTTTGGAGTTCATCCCGATCAAACTCACGGGTAATGACTCCGTAATAAATTCACGTTCAATGTTTAGGGCATCAACGATAATTTCGCGAATTCGTTCTTTTGGTACTTTATTCACCAAGTGATTGTTATGAAGGTGAACTGCAAAATCCGCGTGAACCCCTTCGTCTCTAGAAATCAACTCGTTAGAAAACGTTAAACCGGGCATCAAGCCGCGTTTCTTTAACCAGAAAATGGAACAAAAGGCCCCAGAAAAAAAGATGCCTTCCACGGCCGCAAAAGCAATTAAACGTTCGGCAAAGCTCGGCGATTCAATCCAACGCAGGGCCCAATCCGCTTTTTTCTTAATGGCTGGGAAGTTTTCTATGGCGTTAAAAAGCTTATCTTTTTCGACCTCATCCTTAACGTAGGTATCAATGAGCAACGAATAGGTTTCGCTGTGGATGTTTTCCATCATGATTTGAAAGCCGTAGAAAAACTTGGCTTCGCTGTATTGGACTTCGTTGACAAAATTTTCAGCAAGATTTTCATTCACAATGCCATCGCTGGCTGCGAAAAATGCCAAAATATGCTTGATAAAGTAACGCTCGTCGTCGCTTAATTTCTCGTTCCAATCGGTTAAATCTTGGTGCAAATCGATCTCTTCCGCCGTCCAAAAACTGGCTTCCGACTTCTTATACCATTCCCAAATATCGTGGTGTTGAATGGGAAAAATTACAAAACGATCTTTATTTTCTTGCAAAATAGGTTCCACTTGTGGCATGTGTGTGTCGGTTTTAGTTTAATTGATTTACTGATTTTGTACCTAACAAAGATTTAAAATTGTCGCCTTAAATAAAAGCTCTATTTATAAACATTGGTGCTAAGTTTTTAACAACAAGTAGTCCTTTTCTTACAATAAAAACATTCAAATTAACTTACAACTTATTGATTTTCAGTAGTTTAAAAATAGCTTCTCTCTTAAATTTTTGATCCTGCAGAAAAAGAAAAATTTTACTTTTTGAATCTCCATTTTTAAAAAAATGGTGCTAGGCACCGAAAAATTATTCCGCAGCAGATTTGGATTCAGCCATCTTTTCGAGCGTATCGTACCAATCTTGACCGAATTTTTGGATCAAAGCTTGTTTTACAAATCGATAGACAGGCATTTTCAGCTCCTGCCCCAACGCACATGCCGAGCTGCAAATTTGCCATTTATGATAATTTACGGCTGAAAATTCGCTGTAAGATTTCACGCGCACAGGGTACAAATGACATGAAATGGGTTTTTTCCAATTGATTTTGCCTTGGTTGTGGGCTTGCTCAATCCCGCACAGAGCCGTTTGGTTGTCATCAAAAACAACGTAGGCGCACTCGGCACCATTTACCAACGGGGTTTCCAGATCGCCCTGTTTTGATGTGACAAAAACCCCCTGATTTTCAATGGCTTGAATACCTTCTGGACGCAGGTACGGTTTTACTTTTGGGTAAATTTCTTTCAGAATTTCGGCCTCCTCTTTCTCAATGGGAGCACCAGCATCGCCGTGTACACAGCAAGCCCCCTTACAGGCCTTAAGATTACAGCTAAATTCTTGACCAAGAAGATCTTCAGAAACGATAGTTTTGCCCAGTTGAAACATCCAACGAAGATACCGTTTTTTATGAAAAGACGTCACAAAATAATTGCAGTTGTTTTGGTTTGTATTATACATAATTTTCCGACCTTTGAACTGAAATAATTTATTGGATAATGACATTTGATTTTAAAGAAATTTTTACTGCATTTATGGTGCTTTTTGCAGTTATCGATATTGTTGGAAACATTCCTATCATTATCGATTTAAGAAAAAAAGCTGGTCATATTCAAAGTGAAAAAGCTTCTATTATTGCTGGGGTTATTATGATCGTTTTCTTGTTTGTTGGAGACAGTATTTTGAATTTGGTCGGAATAGATGTGCATTCCTTTGCAGTGGCAGGAGCCTTTATTTTGCTATTCATTGCCCTGGAAATGATTCTGGGCATCACCTTATACAAACAAGACGAGGAGTCCTCCATAAATGCAACTGTTTTTCCGTTGGCTTTCCCTTTAATCGCTGGGCCTGGTAGTCTAACGACATTATTGTCCCTAAAGTCTGAGTTTGAAACTGAAAATATTATAGTGGCTGTGGTTGTCAATGTTTTGGTGATTTTTATCGTTCTCAAAACCTCATCCAAAATTGAGCGAATTATTGGTCCTAATGGCATCAATATAACCCGTAAAATTTTTGGGGTCATTTTATTGGCCATAGCGGTTAAACTGTTCACTTCAAACATTAAGTTTTTATTATAGGACCATGAAATTAGCAACTTATATCTTATCTGCCTTAGCCCTGATTATTGGGGTGTTTAATATTACAAAAATTAACTTTGATGCCCCCTTAAGTGGGGACAGCTACACTGCCGTTGTGACTACCATTGCGGCCGGTTGCGCCATTTTGATCGCTTCTATTTTGCGAGTGTCTAAAAAAGTGGAAAAAGTGGTTAAAAAAAAACAGAATACTAGTTTTTTTGAGTTCTAAATTGGAATATGGCAGACCTCTATTCCTGCTTTTACTAAAAATTCCACACCAGACAAATCTTTATAGGGCGTGCTGTAAACCACACGAATTATTCCGGCCTGATGAATCAGCTTGCTGCAACTTTGACAAGGCGAAAGGGTAATGTATAAAGTTGCTCCTTTGCACGATTGAGTGGAAGACGCCACCTTTAAAATGGCATTGGCTTCGGCATGAAGCACATACCATTTCGTGTATCCCTCTTCATCTTCACAAATGTTTTCAAACCCTGTGGGCGTGCCGTTGTAACCATCAGAAATAATCATACGATCTTTAACAATAATGGCGCCGACCTGTTTTCTCTCGCAATAGGACAGTTTCCCCCATTCTTGAGCCATTCTCAAATATGCTTTGTCGTATTTTAATTGTTTATCGTTAGCCATTTCATTTATAACTGATTTTTAGGAAAATATAGGACTCATAAAAATGGCCGGCAGCATAAAGCCAAGAACAATTGATGAGGATACCAAAACCCAGTCCCGATTTGAAAATCTAAATATATTTTGAACAATAAAACTCAAAAATAAAGCGCAAAATACGATAATGAGTTGGCCTATTTCAATTCCTAAAGCGAATTCAACTATGGCCAGAAATGTACTTTCGTCTTTCGACACCATGGATTCAAAAGCATTGGCAAACCCCAAACCGTGAATCAGCCCGAAAAACAATACAATGCCGTACATAAAATAGGGGCGCCGCTGTAGGGTTTTGCCTGCAGTAAAAATATTGTAAAGCGCTGTAAAGAAAATGGTAATAGGAATAAGCCACTCTGTTACATTGACGTTTATATTGATCACATCATACACCCCCAGGATTAAACTCAGTGTATGCCCTAAAGTGAAGAAGGTGATAAGGGTTAAAAGCCATTTCCAGTCTTTAAATAAAAACGGCAGCGAAAGCAAAACGACAAACAAAATATGGTCGTATCCGTCAAAGCTTATAATGTGATACAGACCTGATTCTAAAAATTTTAAAAAACTTTCGAGCATTGCAATTGTATTGGTTTCTCAAAAGTAACAAAATAAATCTTGGAAAAGGAATCTGTTTTTTGAAATCTTAAAGGCGTTTGAATGCGTCCAATCCGCATTTTAAAAAGGCCTCGTACTGATCGCTATCTGGAATGTAGCCCACAGGGGGGGTAAGTAGGGTTTCAGCATCGGGGCTGAGTAGCACGTAATAGGGTTGCGAGTTGGATTGAAAAAATTCCGTTTGAAAATGGGCCCATTTGTGACCAAAATTTTCTAAAGTTCGGACGCCACCTCCGGTGCGCTCTACAGTGAGTTTTTGGTTGTCCGGGAGTGTTTCTTTATCATCAACGTACAACGATATTAAAACATAATCGTTTTCAAAATACGGTCTGATGTGAGGCAATGGCCAAATGTGTTCTTCCATTTTCCTACAATTAACACAAGCGTAGCCCGTAAAGTCCAATAGGATCGGCTTATTGACTCTTTTGGCATAGGAAATACCTTCTTTTAAATCTTTAAAACATTCAAAATTATTGGGGCAATCGTTTGGGTAAATGATGCTGTACCCAACGGGGGGAGCCAACCCACTCAAAAGCGTGAGTGAGGTGAATGTTTTGGTCGTAGGATTAACGCGAAATCCTGAGGCCAAATAAATGACAAAGGCTAAAACTAAAATCCCTGAACTGATTCTAAAAAAAGATAATTTTTTTAGAGGGCTGTCGTGGGGAAATTTGATTTTTCCAAAAAGATATAAGGCCAATCCTGCAAAAATTACAATCCAAATGGCCAGAAAAACTTCGATGGTTAGGACTCCCCAGTGTTTAACCAAATCTGCATTAGACAAAAACTTGAACGCCAGTGCCAGTTCCAAAAATCCTAAAATGACCTTTGTGGTGTTGAGCCATCCTCCAGATTTTGGTAATGTTTTTAGCATGTTGGGAAACATGGCAAAAAGAGCAAATGGTAAGCCAAGCGCTACACCAAAACCGCCCATTCCTGCTGAAAGTTGCCAAGCACCACCATCGGCAGAAAGTGATCCTGCTAATAACGATCCAAGAATTGGCCCGGTACACGAAAAAGAGACAATGGATAAGGTTAGCGCCATAAAAAATACGCCCAAAATTCCTCCAACTCCCTCCCCTTTACTCGTGACACTTGTCCAGCTTGCGGGTAATGTCAATTCGTAATAGCCAAAGAAAGAAAACGCAAAGAGAATAAAAATGACGAAAAATATAACATTCAACCAAACATTGGTTGAAATTTCATTTAAAATATCCGGATTAACAGAATCTAAAAGATGAAATGGCACACTTAAAATTAAATAAACCAATACGATAAAAACCCCGTAGAGAATGGCTTTTGAAAGTCCAGACTGAGACGAACTGTCATTTTTTTTGGTAAAAAAACTAACCGTCAATGGGATCATTGGAAAAACACACGGGGTTATAAGTGCCAGGAGGCCTCCCAAAAACCCCAAGCCAAAAATACGCCACAGCGAGCTGTTCTCTTTCAAATTTTGACCCAAACCCAATGCCTCAAAATCGCAAGCGGAATCTAATACTGTTATCCCTTCTGGATTCATTCCGTACAATTGCGCATTGGCATTTTGTGAGACATTCCCCTTTGGTATCGGCGAAGTCTCTGCCACAGTTAACCCACCATTTACACTGAACTCTAAACGAAATGGATTGTCGGGTTTATAGGTACATTTCGTGTCATCGCACGTCATATAATCGATATTTCCTTCCAGGGAAAAGGCTTTGGGGTTTATAATTTTTATCCGTTGTCTAAACTTAGCTAGGGTGTAGAATTTTGAAACAACCATCTCAAAAACGGCATCGTACTTGGTCACTTTGTTGGCCTCCATTTCTACGGTTTTACCGATCAGTTCGATGTTTGGAGATTCTTTAAATGAAAAAATTGTGGGCAATGGTCCTCCTTCTTCTACATATTGCGAATAGATGGCCCAGTTGGGATCTATTTTGGCCAAAAATTCTACGGTATATTCTGTTGAAGAATGTTGTTCGGTAATCAATTCCCATTGGACAGGGTCTACTAGTTGTGAAAAACTGCTTAGGCTAAGTGTAAAAAACAGTATTGTGACGAAATGTTTCATAATTACGATTGAGGGAAATTTCTGCGCAAAGTACTAAAAAAAAAGCACAGTTGGAAACTATGCTTCTTGGAAAGACCCTGCCTTAATCTGGTATATTGTGTGTTAGTTGAGTTGGTTTAAAATATCTTGACGAATCGATTTGTAGCCTTGTGTTGTTTCCATAATGAATGCCTTTGAGGATTTATCCATGGAATCTAAAAAAATTTGCTTGCCCACGGGGCCGAACTCTTTTTTTAAATTTCGGCGGCTCCAATGCATCATCTCGTAAATGATTGGGTACAAATCAATTCCACTGTCGGTCAGGTAGTAGATTTTTGTTTTTTGGTCATTTGGCAACTTTGTCACACTAATTATTTTGTGCTGGGCTAATAACTCTAACCTGTTGGAAAGGATATTTGTAGCTATTTTTTCTTTGGACTTTATAAACTCTGTAAATGTTTTTTTCCCTAAAAATAAATCTCTAATAATGACAAGAGACCACTTGTCACCGATGATGTCTAAGGCACTGGTTAGGGGGCAATTTGATCTGGTTTTTTTCATAACTAAAAATTACTTGCACAAAACTATTAATTTTTGTGAGCAGTTTACAATAATTTAACGTTTAATTAATAAGAAATGTTAAAGACAGGCCTGCTTTTGATAAGTCAAAATTTAAGTTGTGATCTAGCTTGATTATTTGTCTCAAATTAACCACATATTATATTAAAATTGTAGTAAAAAACTGATTACCATTAGTTTGAGTTAATTATTTTTGTTTTACAATTTTAAATATGATGATTTCACGCTGGCTTTTTTATTTTTGTTTTCTTACTTCTTTTTTTTCCACCTCAATTCTTATGGCTCAAGATTTACCTCTGGATTTTGAAAACAATCAAGATCTCTTTACAGGATTTGGCAACTGTGTGTTTTATCCCCAAACCGATCCAACCAACCCCAGCAACACCGTTGGGGTCATTCAAAATTCTGGAAGTAATTTATTTGAAGGGGTATATTTAGATTTAACTCCAGATGCCAATTTCGACAACTCCAAAGTTATTCGGTTTGATTTCTACGCGAACAATGGCCAAAATACAACCCTCCAAGTTAAATTTGAAGGCAGTGACTCTGGATTTGGAGATGCTTTTCTTGAAACAAGTGTGCCCGGTAACGGATGGTCCAGCGTAGAACTTGATTTTTCGCAAGCTAATATTATTGGAGAGTCCGAAACTCAAAATATCAGCGGGAATTTTTCAAGAATTGCACTTTTTGTTGGACCAAATCAATTTCTATCAGGAACGTTTTTTATCGATAATATTGAAGGCGGTGAAAGTACTCCTCTGGTTTTTGACAACTTGGTCTGGAGCGACGAATTCGACGATTATTCCGGAGCACCAGATCCAACAAAATGGCACCAGCAAATCATCCCAATAATCAATGGAACCACTTGGGCTAACGGCGAAGAACAACATTATACCGATGATATTTCTAACGCCTATGTCAGTAATGGAAGTTTAAAAATTAAAGCCATTAAGGAAAATTACACCTTTAATGGTGTTTCAAAAAGCTACACCTCCGCCCGGCTCAATTCAAAATTTGCCTTTAAATATGGCCGGGTTGACGTGAGAGCAAAATTGCCATCAGCTGCAGGAACATGGCCTGCCATTTGGACTTTGGGGGCCAATATCAATGAAATTGGAAATTACTTTGGGAGCACTTATGGCAGCGTTGGCTGGCCCGATTGTGGCGAAATCGATATTATGGAACAAAACGGCTGGAATAAAAATATAACCTACGCTTACCTACATTATCGAAATGCTGATAATGGCAATTATGAAAACAATGGAACCACAACGTACATCTCGGACTCCAGTGGCACCTACCACACGTATTCCCTCATTTGGACAGAGGACACCATTCAGGTTTTGTTGGATGATAACGTGTTTTTTGAGCGTTTAAACACACCCGAAATTCCTTACGATAACCTACATTACATCTTATTAAACATCGCTATGGGTGGGAATTTAGGCGGCGAAATACCTTCAAATTTTACTCAAGATGTTATGGAAATCGATTACGTTCGGGTGTATGAACAAAGCAATTTGGGCCTCGGAAATTCTATGGCCGATCGAATTAAACTCTACCCCAATCCCGCACGTCATTTTGTTTCCTTGGAACTCGAAAATCCAACCTCTATCAAAGCTCTTTCAGTTGTTGACATTTCTGGAAAATTGGTATTTTCTCAGACCCCATTCAATAATCACAAACCAACATTGGATGTTTCTGGTTTAACCCCAGGAATTTACTTGGTTAAGATTGAAACCTCATCGAATAGTTTTGTGAAACGTTTGATTGTAAACTAAACAATGCCTGACGGATTTACGTCAGGCATTGTCTATGTGGTCGGGATGACAGGATTTGAACCTGCGACCACACGGCCCCCAGCCGTGTACGCTAACCGGACTGCGCCACATCCCGATTTTGGAGGAGCAAATCTATTTATTTTAAATGAATTTCTGCAAAAAAAATTAAAAAATAGTACCTTTAATAAAAAATTCTATGGAAAATAAAACTCCAACCATTCAAATTTCAGCCACAGGAAAAGTGGTGGTAACAAATGCCAAACAAATTACCCTTTTGGATGCCGATGGGAACACCATTCCTACCAGAAATCGGTTTTCGTTATGCAATTGTGGCAAAACCCAGGATGCCCCCTTTTGCGATGGCGCCCATAAGAATTAGAGGCTTTAATCTGTAATTGCTTTAAAGTACCGTTTTCTGAGCCAAAAGGAAACTTTAACCAAAAGTATAAGTGCTGGGACTTCAACTAAAGGGCCAATTACACCTGTAAAAGCTTGGCCAGAATTTAACCCAAAAACGCCAATCGCTACTGCGATGGCCAGTTCAAAATTATTCCCCGCCGCTGTAAAGGCCACTGAAGCGGTTTTGTCGTAATCGGCTCCCATTGCTTTGGTAAAAAAGAACCCAATAAAAAACATCAGTGCAAAATAGATAAGTAATGGAATAGCTATGATGAAAACATCCATTGGGATTTCTACAATAAGCTCTCCTTTCAGTGAAAACATAACTACAATGGTAAACAGCAAAGCAAGGAGTGTTAGTGGCGAAATTTTTGGAATAAACGTTTGGGTGTACCACAATTCGCCTTTCAATCTAATGAGGATTTGACGACTCAAAATGCCTAAAATGAAAGGAATACCAAGGTAAATTAAAACACTTTCTGCAACAGTTTGTATTGAGATGTCAACAATAGCAGCATCAAACCCAAAATACGGTGGGAGTACGGTAATAAAAATCCAAGCATAAAAACTGTAAGCAAACACTTGAAAGATGCTATTGAGTGCCACCAACGCGGCTCCATATTCGGTGCTGCCGTCGGCCAAATCGTTCCAAACCAATACCATGGCAATGCAGCGAGCGAGCCCAATTAATATCAAACCAACCATGTATTCGGGATAATCGCTTAAAAACATAAGGGCCAACACAAACATGAGGATTGGGCCAATGATCCAATTGAGAATTAGAGATATGGATAGAATTTTGGTGTTTTGAAACACCTTTGGTAAAAGGGCGTAATTTACCTTGGCAAGGGGCGGGTACATCATAACAATAAGCCCTATCGCGATGGGAATATTGGTGGTGCCGCGGCTCATGGCATCAATTGTTTCAGGGATTGATGGTACAAAGTAGCCCAAACTTACTCCAATGGCCATGGCTACAAAAATCCAAAGGGTTAGGTTTTTATCCAAAAAACTCAATTGTTTTGCTGACATATTTTACGCTTTAATTTGTGAAAAAACATACTTCAATTCGGTGGCAATTTGTAAACTTCGTTCGGTATATTTTTGGGCCTGATGCGGTGTGTTATCAAACGCTTTGGGATCTTCAAAGGTCATTGGAATACGGGCTTCTGCACCAGAAATAAAGGGACAACCTATATCGGCTGAAGCGCACGTCATCACGGCCGCAAAATCAGAGGCGGGATTAAATGGACTGTCGAAAGTTTTTGAAAATCCTATTATGGGGTGCGCTGTTGAGGCGTATTTAATGGCATGGATTGGATTGGTGTCATTTCCTAAAACCTCGATTTCAAAACCAGAATCGGATAAGGATTTAGCAGCGGCTGAAAATAACGCCGTACTTTCTGTACCACCCGAATAACAAAACACATTTTTGATATCAAAATAATAGGCCATAGTTTGTGCCCATACTTGCGACAAATGGCTGCGACGAGAGTTGTGGGTGCAAATAAAATTTAACCGAATATCTTGTTTTAAATTGACTTTAGATTGGATGTAATTAATCAGGGATTGAAGTCCCTTTTTTCGATCATCCGAAACAGCCGTTTGGTTTAAGGTCTCGATTTGGTGTTGAATGGGTTGATACAGCATAGATTGGTTTTTGTGATTAGCAACAAGGGTTTTCAAATGCATCTTGATTTAGAAAATCTGTCAGGATGTGTTTCATTTTAAGCCAATTTTCAGGATTAATACAGTAGCAAACGCTGGTGCCCTCAACGGTTCCTTGGATTAGGCCAAGGGTTTTTAGTTCTTTGAGGTGTTGCGAAATAGTAGCTTGTGCTAGACCAATTTCTAAGACCAAATCACCGCAAATACAACTGTTTATTTTGAACAAATGTTGCAAAATAGCCACTCGTGCAGGATGCCCCAAAACCTTGGCCCAGTTGGCAATATCGTTTTGGGACTTTGAAAATATTTCTGTTTTGGCCAATCCCATAATGGGTTATTGTTTAATTTATTGCAATATTACGATTAAATCAAATAATCGAGAAACAAAACCGTGGTAAATTAAAAAAATGTACATTTATAGTCGATGAAATCAAAAACACATTTTTTTATTTTTTTGGCTTGTTTAAGTTGCGCAATTCTTGTGGGAGTTTTGGATTATGAAACGCATTCCATTTCGGATTTATTTTTGGAAAAAGGCAACATTGTTGCTTTGGTTGTTTACACTATCCTTTTTATGGCAGTTGCCTACACTGGGCTTTGGCTATGGACGCAAGCTAAAGCTGTCTTCAAAACAACATCTTCCAAATAGGGGTTTGTCTTGTGTTAGTTACAAGTGGTTCCTAACCGGGTTAGGCTAAAATCGGATTCTTGAAAATTTACCTTATTTCCGTTGCATTCAAACGTGAGTGAGGTGGTTAGGGTATTCCCAAAATGCAAATCAACAGTTAATGTATCGTTATTAAATGTATAGGGATTGGTTCCGGGAATGTGATTTCCATCTCCTGCTTCAAACGATTCATACAAAGATTCGCAATCCTCTGACATTTCAGAAATGCAGTAATAAGTATACCTTATGCCATCTTTGAACAAGTACATGGTGTTTGAAATGCCTTGATCATTTACAAAAGGGGTGTTTGCTGGATATACCCATTTTCCTTCAATTGTGTGAGCTGGAAGTGGATTATCCTCAGAATCAGCGTCACTGGCACAACCCGCGATAAATAACGCGGAGAGTAATACAACTTTTTTCATTTTTAAATCAATTTTAAAACACAGTCTATTAAGTTGAAAATATCTGATTTAGGAGTTAATTTCTTTGATCATTGCTAGCATCCAAACAGATACACAGATGCTAACAAAAATTGCAAAGAAACAGACAATTTGACAAGCATCCATTGGTAATAATTTCTTTCAATTTACAACAAATAAATTAATTCTGCCTTTTTGAATGTGAATATTTATTGAATAATCGCTTATTTAATAGTCCAATAATCAGATACGAGGGTCTTATAAACTTTAAAAAGGTCTCCAATAAATTTCAAAAGGAGATCTACTTTGCACTATATACGTAAATAAAAAAATTATTTTTTTGTAGATTAACAACAAAGAGATTAGTTGAATGACTGGTCTTTTTATTATATTTAGTAAGTTTAAAAATTATGATATTTTTGTTCAAGAAAAAGAAACAAGCCCTATTTAAAGGTCTTATTGATTTTCATAACCATATACTTCCGGGAATTGATGATGGTAGTAAATCCATAGCCCAGTCGTTAGAAATGCTCAATTTGTTCGAGCAACTCGAAATTAATACCCTTATTGCCTCCCCACACATTTACAAAGACCTTTATCCCAACACCCCCGATACAATTTCAAATGCTTTTGATTTACTTCAAAATGCTGCGAAAAGCCATCCCGTAAATTTGAGAGGGTATTCTGCAGAATATATGGTTGATGAATTTTTTATGGCTGAGGTGAACAAAGGCCACGTATTATTACCTTGTTTTAGAAGCTACTTACTGCTTGAAATTCCATTTTTTGGAGCACTAAACATATTAGATGAAGCCCTATTTGTACTACTAAACAAAGAATATTTACCCATTCTGGCTCACCCAGAACGATACACCACCTTGAAAAATATCAATCAGGTTAAAGACCTCAAACAAAAAGGCGCCAAAATGCAACTCAATGCATTATCGTTGTTGGGATACTATGGAAAGGACATCCAAAAAAAAGCGTCAAATTGGCTTAAACATGGAGTTTACGACTTTGTTTGTACTGATGCTCACAATCCTTACCAATTAAAGCAACTCCATAATCTTAAACTCGATAAAAAAGAATTGATGGCATGGGATGGACTAAGAGAAAACCATCTGATGTTATTTAACAACTAAGATTGATCTTCCCCGTAGCCGTAGCCGTAGCCGTAGTTATATTTGTACTGATAGCTGTAACGGTAGCTGTATCCGTATTTGTAGTATGACTTGGCCCCGGCTTTAACCCCGTTTAGAACAATACCGATAGTGCTAACTTTATCATCTTCCACTAGGCTCTTAATGAAAGGAATTAATTTTTTATCAGAGTAGTGAGCTCTAACGGTGTACAATACCAAATCGGACAACTTAAGTAGAGGTATGGAGTCGCTGACAAGAACTAGTGGTGCAGAGTCAATGACAATATAATCGTAGGACTGCTTAAGCTCATTCAATAGAGATTCAAATGACTCGGACCCCAAAAGCTCTGCAGGATTGGGAGGGATGGGACCACTGAGCAACACATCCATTTGTCTGTTAAATAAATCCATTTTAATAAAGTAATCTGAGTTTACTTTACTTACACCATTAGAGATTAAATTACTAAGCCCTTTATCATTAGATTTTCGATCAATACCTAACAAAGAGTGCACCTTAGGATTCCTAAGATCTGAACCAATCAGCAATACTTTTTTTCCTGCCGCGACATAACTAGCAGCAGTGTTAAAAGCAGTCAATGTTTTTCCCTCACCTTTGATGCTTGAGGTTGACAATATGACTTTACAATGTTCATCGTCTTTAAGCTTAAAGCTGATGTTGGATCGTATCACTCTAGTGGCTTCGGCAAAGATTCCTCGAGAATCCAAAACTGATTTCTTCTCTTGGACATAAGGAACCTCCCCTAAGATATCTAAATTGGGGATAAGCTTTTCAAGTTCATCCCTGGTAT
This sequence comes from uncultured Flavobacteriaceae bacterium, assembly GCA_913061125.1. Classification (GTDB taxonomy): domain Bacteria; phylum Bacteroidota; class Bacteroidia; order Flavobacteriales; family Flavobacteriaceae; genus UBA3537. The sequence continues at coordinate 6,550 of CAJXUB010000003.1, read as the reverse complement.
GGATTTTGGTATCTAAAAGTTTTAGAATGTAGAGAACCCCAAAAGGAATCATGAGCCCTAAAAGAATAGCTGCTAACGCTAAAATTTGTTTTTTTGGAGCAACAGGAATATAATCGGTGTTGGCATAATTAATAACTCTGGTATTTGGTAATGTCGATTCAAAACTGATTGAAGCTTCCTCACGACGCTCTAGAAGAAACAAGTAGAGCTTTTCGGCTATTTGAAACTTCCGCTGAAAGCTTAAAAGCGAGGCTTCCAGCCCTGGGATTTTAGAAACCTTAGAATTGGTGCGATTTTTAAACTCTTTATACTTTGACAGCGATGTATCTATGTTATTTATATAATTATTAATACTTTCAAAAATATTACCCCTAAGATCTTTTAATTGATCACTTAATTGAACAACGAGCGGATTACGTTTAGTGGCTCCAGCCAATAAATTCTTGCGCTTTAAGACCAACTCATTGTATGAAACGACCAAGTCGTTAACATTGCCACTAGAGAGGCCAATATTTGATGGCAACAGACTATAATCATTTTGATTATCCAGATTGCGCTTTAGCGATTGTGCCAGGGCCCTTTGGGTTGTTAAATTAAACTGCTCTTGATCCAAAGTAGTGATGTTGGATAGTGCAGCGGAAGTTTGTGCTTCGGGAGAAAAAATTAGATTATCTGATTTGAAACCTGTTGTTTTAAGGGTGAGCGAATCAATTTCAGATTTTATGGATCCTAACCTATTATTAATAAAATCGATTGATAGAGCAAAAATTTCCTGCTTATCGGTAATTTGTTGTTCGTGAGCCACATCAATGAGCGTATTTATAATGGCTTCGTTGCGCTCAATATTTGACCCTTGAACTGCCAAATCAATATTATCTCCTGTTTTGCTGCTGGCATTAATTTCAATTTGCTTTGACAGGCTCGTGATGGTTTTGGACTTAGAACTTCGTTTGATAAGAAACTCACTGCTATCCTCTACGGCATTGCCATTAACAATCAAAATAAAATCATCCGTTTCGAATGGCTCCGAAAAACTAAACCGGAGTTCTTCATCTTCACCAATTTGAATGGCTCCTTCCTTGGGCTCCAAAACCAATCGAATTTGATTATAGTCCTGCTCGGTTTTAAACACAATATCAAAGGGAATTTCATCACCAAACGCAAGACTTTGTTTGACCCGTCCAACAGCATAAACCTGAGTTCTCAAATCCAGACGATCAGTCATAACAGAGAGATTGGGCTTTGAGCCAATCTGAGCAATGTAATTGTCAATCTTAACTCGGTTGAAATTAAACATTGCTCCGGCACCTTCAGTTAAAAAGGAAGACGGATCGGAAGAGGCATCTTTAACTTGTAGAGTAGCATTGGTTTGATAAACAGTGTCTGCATATCTAAGATATACATAAGTACCAAGGCCAAATACTATAACAGAGGCCAAAAACCAAGGCCAAAAAAATAAATAATATCTAACTTCTTTAACGAAATCAACAGAATCGTTTTCTTGGTTAATAAAATTATCAGATGAATTCATAAAACTATCGTGTGATTACAATAAATAAACTTACTGCAAGACTAAGAATTGATACTAACGTTGATGTGTTCCCCACAAGACCAGAGGACTTAACTCGAGCAGTATTGGGTTGAACATAAATAATATCGTTTTGTTTAAGATTGTAAAATGACGATTGCATGAACTCTGATTTGGTCAAATCAATGTTGTAATTTTCAGTTTTACCGTTTGCAGTTCTAACCAATGTTATATTATTTCGGTTACCATTGATGGTGAGATCACCCGCTAAACCTAACGCTTGAAGAACACTGATGCGCTCCTCCAAAACGGTAAAGGTACCAGGGTTATTAACTTCGCCTAAAACAGAAACTCTGAAGTTTAATATGCGGATATTGACCGTTGGATCTTTTATGAATGGCCTTAGGGCATCTTGAAGGTCTGTGGCTAGAGTTTGGGTAGTTTTTTTTGAAGTTGATATGGATCCAATAAGTGGTAGAGTGATAGACCCGTCTTCTCCAACAAGATAGCCATCAATCGCCCGGTTTTGTAATTGTCCCTGTTGAGGCGTCAAAGCTGATTGTCGTTGAAAAACCAACACACTCTCAGGATTTAAAGCTTTGATTTGAATATCTAGAATATCCCCTGGTTGAATACTTAAAAACTTAAAGTCATTTTTTAAAGACATTTGATCAATGTCTTGAAGGTAATACAGGTCTTTCTTTGAAGCACACGAAGTGATAATAATTGAAATTAAACAAAGAAATACAGCTTTAATGGACATCATAAAAAATTTTCACAAAACTAATAATATTTATTCTAAACATTGAAAGATATAATCTAAAAAATAGCATATTGCGTAAAATTAAAAATCTTCATTTAATATGCTTTCAAGGGAACTAAAATCAGAATACGTTAATTGATACCCTTTGGTTTGAATGAGCCAATGTGCAAACAGTTCTGGATAATTTGAGTCTGGATTTACCCAAGTATCTGGAATTAATTTTGAGCAAATGTCAAATGAGCTCAAAGGCTTTAATTGTGTTTTTACATTTGATTTATAATTTACCCAAATCAAAGCACTTATTTTATGCTTCTTTGGCGTATTATTTTGAATTAAATGAAGGGGTAGATACTTCATTTTGGTCTTCCCTTTAGTACGACTTGACTCGTTGATTGTGGAAAATCTCTCATGGTATTTAGATACTATATTCCAAGAATTTTCTTTAACTGAAAGGGCTGCTGGATTGTCATAAATATTAAATTCAGAATCCATTAAAATCAAATCGTCACCCACAAAACGATATCCACTTCCGCACATAAGAGCCGTTAAAGTACTCTTACCCGCTCCAGAATCTCCTAAGATTAAATACGTTTTGTTATTCTTTTGCACTGCGCAAGCATGAAAAGAGCACAGCCATGGGTTTGACTCTAAATTGTGATAATACTCAATTAATGTGTTTGCAAATTGAGCTTGTAATTTATGATATTCAAATTCTAAGGCATAAGCAATCTCATTCGATTTTGAAACCATACATATATGACCTTTGTTTTGATAAAAAGATAGAATATTAAAATCCTTTAGATCAGGTCTTTCAATTATCAGGTGCTCATAGGGTGCTAAAAAAATTTGTTTCAATGACACCGATTCAAAATGCACCTTAACAAAAGAACGGCTCAACTGAATTGCAGTTGATAGTTGCCCTGTTAATAATCCTTGTTTGGAGGCCATATTCGTAATTTTTTGGGGACAAATGCCCGCCTCCTTATATCCTACAAAACATTGGATCATTTCGGGATGATCAATAATCAGCTTTTCTATGACCTCGTTATAGCACTCAAAATTTGGATTTAAAGCGTCACAAAAAAACACTTCAAGATCCCCTTGAACTAACAAAAAATTACTTGACGTTGAAAAGTATGCTAATGAAAATTCATCTCCTGAAGTAATGAAATCAGGTTTACTATAAGCTGACATGATTTACCCAGCAAAAGGGTCATCTCCAGGGTTTGGTGGTGATTGAGCCTGTGCCTTTTTAGGATTCAGTATAACAAAAGTTCCAAGAGCAGTAAGTGCGGCATATTTACCCATTTTCTTCAGCGCTTGTTTTCGATTGATTTTATGATTTTCTGGTGTTTTCATATTGGTTAATATAATGATGTAAAATTAAGTTAAACTTTTATTTTAACAAAGTATAACATGATAATATGATGTTTTTTGAATCGTATTAATCTGAAGCCCTGACCTAAAAAACACCACATAATGTAGTTGGTTTATCAGCGTTTTAGTTTATAATAAATTTGATGGTTTGAATTTCACCTTGTCTGTTGAGTTGAGCCAAATAAACCCCGCGTGCCATTTGAGCTTTCGGTAGTCTTATTTGATCTTCATTCCCATTAACGGTATATGACAGGGTCAAACGGCCTAACATGTCATAGATTCTAATCTTATCATTAAACTCAAAATCGCCTGTGATTAATACTGTATCGAACTGATGAATCGCCTTAAAATGTTCTGCTATAGTGGGCTGATCATTCCCGAGCGATCCATTGCTGAATCGCAATTCGAAGCGACCGGAACCATTCAAGGGTGTATTCGTATTAAATTGATAGCTGCCATTGTTAAGTAAAACTAAGGCACCAGTATGATAATCTTTTAGATACACTTGAACCGACTCTAAAATTGAAGAATCGTTCAAACGAATCTCATAATCGACGCCTGGATTAACAACCACGCCTAGAGGGACTGAAACTGTTTCAGTCAAATCATTAGAAATGGCCTGTACAGCAAATTGAACAGATTCGTGAGAAGCATCAGCCAGTCTGGAAAATAATCCAAAAATTGAAGTTTGGTTGGCAAAAGTTCCGACATCATATCCAGGATCCAATCCCAGTGTAGTATGGGGGTTAAAATAAAACGTTGTGGTGGCGACTTGGTTGGGATGTTCTAAATTTAATTGAAAATGAGTGTCGGGGGTCATCACTTGACGTTGCAAAAAGTCATCTCCACCATTAACCGATTGAGTGTCTACATTAAATTGTAAATTCCCTCCAGCTGACCCTGAAGCTACAAAAAATCCTTGCCCTGGAGCAATAGTAATTCCAGAGGAATTATTTGAACTATAAATGGTCCATACAGAGCCATTAGTGTCATCTCCGTCATAGGCATATACTGCAACATTAGTTGATTCTAAAATACTGGAGTTGTCTGCAATAAAATCCGATAAATTCAAATAACTTGGAAATGGATTCCCAACCAAATTCCACTTGCCGTATGTAGGATCACTACCCACATTTATGGCGATAGTTTGATCGGATGTTTGAAAATTTCCTTCAAAAGTAATGGTGCTTTCTGAGTTGATATTACCAGCTCTAAATCCTTGAGCTGGATTCATTAGCAAAGTGCCGTCTGTATTAAGATTGTAAGCCAGGTAAGCGCCTGAATTGTTATCATAAGAACCGAATAAATATTGAGTATTATCCGAAGGGTTGCTGTATATGGTATTAGAATTATTAGCCATTAAATCTGAAAAACTTTGCCCCGTAAATGGAGCTGAAATCAAATCGTTGGTCGATGTGCTGGCCGTATGCTTTGCATATGAATAAGTCCCCGTCCCTGTAATGGAAGAGGCCTTCAATGCGGCCGAGGTTGTTGATGAAGATTGCATCACAATTGAACCGTTGTTTGTCAGTGTGCCGCTAACATCCATAGATCCTGAAGGGTCAACTGTAAGGGTTGCGCCAGACTCGACCTCAATACTTCTAAAGGTTTCGTCCGAAGAAATCGTTGTATTAGTGGTGTAATGAATAACGCCAAATTCAAAAGCACCCGCATCTGATGTCCCTTCTCTTGTAAAGCCTCTTTGGTCCTGAGTTGGAATCGTGACAGTAGATGGCGGAATGCTTACCGAACAATGATTATCTGCAGCACTTCCTTCAGTAATTTCTATAACCCCATTGGAATTCAGTCCTCCCGATAACCCTGCCTGTGTTGCAGTTTTTCCTTTTTGATTATTTTTTGTACTGTCATCTAAAAAGTCATTGGCTTTGGCGCCATCTACGGCTGTACCAGCGGCATTACTCCCCCCGATTATAGAATTTATAATGTTTATAGGTTTGGCTTTGACCCAGTTAATGGCTTTTTGAGTCATGTCATCTGCATTAACCACAATTGAATTGTATATCTCTACATTGGTCCAAGCAGTGCCGCCTCCAGCAAAAGCCAACCCATTTTTAGCAGCAGAACTATGGCTATTGTTGTCAATTGTGACATGAATTAGTTTTAAATCAATATTAGAGGCCGAATTAGCTGCTTTAGCCCAAATGGCACCTCCTCCAGCACCATTTGTTCCACTTGTGGCAGAATTTCCAGTAATGGTTGCATTGTCAATGTTAACCTCAATGGCATTGTTCCCATTGTTTCCATTGATATACATCCCACCACCATTATTTGCAGAATTCCCTGAAATTAATGATCTGGATATATTTATTTCCATATCTGGGTTACTGGCATTAACTGTAGCAATAAGTCCACCACCAGAAGTAGCGGTATTGTCTTTAATGGTCGTGTCTGTAATTGTAACATCACAACCAAGAGATGCAATAGCACCACCTTCGCTTCCTCGACTACCTTGAATAACACAGTTGGAAATTGAAACCAATCCATTGAAATTCTGATCGATGTATATGGCGCCACCTCTTTTAATTCCAAGTGAATTAGAATTCCCATTTTTGATTCCCAAATTCTCTATGTTAAGGGTTACACTTTGTGAAGCAGGTTGATATAAAGAAATGACCCTATCGGTGCCGCTATAGGCAGTGTCAGAAGCCTGTATAATATCTGTTGCTGGATCTGTTCCCCTAAGGGTAAAACTTTTATCTGGAATGGCCAAAGCAGTCGTTAGGGTGTGAACTCCAGTAATATCAATGACATCCCCATCAGAAGCAGCATTTATAGCCGCCTGAATAGAGGAATGTTGGGTGCCCGAAATAAACACCGTTTGTGCGGAGATTGATACTAAAGAAAATACCATCAATAAAAGG
>CAJXUB010000002.1 GCA_913061125.1 uncultured Flavobacteriaceae bacterium | reverse complement strand
AGGTTCTGCAGATACACCACCACAACCAGGACAAAGAGGATTTGGTGGTGGTGACTATGATTATGGAAACGGTGCCTCTGAAATTGATCCCTCCAGTATTGAAAGTATGTCTGTACTAAAAGGAGCCGCCGCAACTGCCATTTATGGAGCAAGAGGGGCCAACGGAGTAATATTAATTACCACAAAAAAAGGAAAATTTAGCCCAACAGGAAAACCAAGTATGGGAGTTACTTTTGACTCAAGTGTAACCGTCGATAATGTTACCAATCTTATTCCAGTACAAACCATGTATGGAGGAGGCTCCATTTACAATACAGCTAGTGGATTTAACGAATTTACACAAGACGGTCAATCATACTTAGCACCCAATTATGCAAAAGACGGGTCTTGGGGACCAAAATATAACCCCAACATTTTGGTAAGACACTGGGATTCTTGGGATCCAGGCTCGCCAAATTACAAGGAGGTTAGACCATGGGTTGCACCCGAAAACTCTTATGAGTCTTTCTTTAGATCTGGTTTGACTCTGAATAACTCCGTTTCATTTTCAGGAGCACATGACAAAGGCTCCTACAGAGTTGGCTACTCCAACTTAAAGCAAAATAGTACAACTCCAAAAGGAAAATTAATAAGAAACTCAATAAATCTAGGGACTAATTTTAATTTTACAGAAAAGCTTAGTGCTGGAGTATCAGTAAACTACATTAATACTAAGGCTGATAATAGAGATGCCACTGGCTACAGTAATAATAATCCACTACAAGCTTTCACACAATGGTGGCAATCGCAATTGGATGTGCAACGATTAAAAAATGCTCAGAACACCAGTGAAGGAAATCAGTACACTTGGAACCCCAAAGGTATAACTACTGATTCAAATGGAAATTTGACAGCGTTCAATGCAAAACCAAACTATTTTGATAACCCATATTGGGTAAGAGAGAATTTTCTTCAAGAAGATCAAAAAAACAGACTGTTTGGTAACGCAAATCTAACTTATAAGTTCAACGACAAATTAAGTCTTTTTACTCAATTTGGGTCAGATTGGTTCCAATTTAGCATAAGAGAAGGGATTCCTCTAAGATCTGTGGATACATCTAGGTATGAGGAAACTGAAAGACGATTCCGTGAAACCAATATGGAAGTAAGATTAAATTACAATACCAAAATTAGTGAGAGAGTTGGTTTTAACGGTTTTATTGGTGCAAACAGAATGAGACAGTTTACTAAGAGAACTACTCTAGAATCTTCAGGCGGTTTAGTTATTGATAAATTTTTTAATATGGCGAATTCCGTAGGAGACCCAGTTATTGATACATTTGAAAGAAACAGAGGGATAAATAGTGTTTATGCATCAGCTTCTTTCGACTTTGACAATATGTTGTTTTTAGATGTGACAGGAAGAAATGACTGGTCGTCAACCCTACCTGAAAAAAACAATAGTTACTTCTACCCATCAGCTTCACTTAGTTTTGCTTTTACAGAGCTTCCTGTATTTGACAATTCAAATGTCATAAATTTTGGAAAAGTCAGAGCCTCATGGGCACAAGCCGGTAATGATAGTGACCCTTACAGACTTTTTGATGTTTACAATCCACTAACTCCAAATTTTGGAGGTAACCCGATTTACGAAATACCAAATTCAAGGCAAAATCCAGACCTAAAAAATGAGCTAACAACAGAGATTGAATTTGGTATCATGCTAAAAATGTTTTCAAACAGATTGAACATTGATGTTGCCTACTATGATAGAGAAACAGAGAATCAAATATTCAACGTTCCAGTCTCACCAGCTACTGGATACAGCTCTAGATTGTTGAACGCAGGTACTATGAAAAATTCAGGTTTTGAATTTCAAATCTCTGGAACCCCAATCAGAACAGATAATTTCAGTTGGAATTTGGGATTGAATCTGTCTAAACAAAAAAATGAGGTAGTTGAGCTTTTAAAGGATGAAAATGGAAATTCTGTTGTTGAAAGCATTAATATGGGAGGCACATGGGCAGCAGAGCTAAGAATTCAAGAAGGATATCCTTACATGGCATTGTTTGGCAACGATTACAAATACGATGAAAATGGAAATAAACTGGTCGATGAAAATGGTTATTATCAATTTACTGATGATAGGGTTTATTTAGGATCTGCATTGGCAGATTGGACAGGTGGCTTTAGTACTAGTTTTAACTATAAATCTTTAACTCTGTCTGCTCTCTTTGATTTTCAAATCGGTGGTATAGTTCACTCCACCTCTTTACAGTGGTCCAAATATTCAGGAATGCATCCAGAAACAGTTGCCTTTAATGGAGAAAATGACACTCGAGCCAACGGAATGATTCTTCCTGGAGTTAAAGCTGATGGTAGTCCTAATGACAAAAAAATTAACCCTCAAACCTATTATCAATCAACATGGAGAATGGCAGCACCTAATGTCTATGATGCAAGCTTTCTTAAGTTTAGAGATTTAAGATTGAGCTATGTTTTTCCTACAAGCCTCACTGCTAAAACCCCTTTTAATAGTTTGAGATTAAGTGTTTTTGGAAGAAATCTAGGAATATTATCCTCTAAACTACCATATTTAGACCCCCAAGTTGTAACTGGCTCTGGAAATCGTCAAGGATTGGAAAACGCACAAGTACCACCAACAAGATCTTTTGGTGTGAATCTAACTGCTAAATTTTAAAAATTAAAGAAATGAAAAGAACAATAAAAAAAATATTTATTTGCATGTCGGTTATTTTTATGTTTAACGGATGTGGAGATGACTTAAGTGATTTAAACACAGATCCAAATGCTGCAGTTGAAGTAAATCCTGCAACACTGTTAACAACGGCTCAATACCGCTTATATGACAGAATGGCAGGTAGGGTTATAAATGCTGAATGGGGACAATTAATGGTTCAGTATTGGGCACAAAATGAATATGCCGAGGACAGTAGATATGAACAAGATAAAACTTTTTTCAACACATCATGGAGAGTTTTTTATGCTGACATATTGAAAGAGTTAAATTCTGCAAAAGAATTGGTCGACAAACAGGAAATTTCAAGCCTTATAAAAATCAATCAGAAAAATATTTTAGATGTAATGATTGCTCAGACATTTATAATACTTACTGATGGATTTGGCGATGTTCCCTACTCGGAAGCTATTGACCCCAGCATTTCCTTACCCAGTTATGATTCTCAAGAAACTATTTATAAAGGGGTATTAGAATCGTTAGATAATGCGGTCAGTACGTTCTCTTCCGACACAAGTTCATTTAGTTCAGGGGATATAATTTACAATGGAAATGTGGATAAATGGAAAAAATTTACCAATTCATTAATGCTAAGGTATGCTGTAAGAATTATAGATGTTGACCCTGCAACAGCCACAACCTATATAAATAAAGCAAAAGGAAATTTAATATCAAGCAATTCTGAAAATGCCGCCTTTGTTTTCGCAAGCAGTCAAGCAAGATCTCACCCCCTTTACCAAGATTCTGAAATTAACAACAGAGACGATTTTTGTGTTTCAGAATATCTTGTTACAAGTCTTAATAGTATGAATGATCCGAGACTACCAAAATTTGCAAAAAATGCAAGCGGTGGAACTATTGTTGGAATGCCTTATGGATTAACAGACAATCAAGCCACAGAATTAAAACCAACAACCTCCAGACCAAATGACTCAGTTAGACAAGCTACTTCTCCTCATGTAATCATTTCCTATGCAGAGGTTCAATTCTTGTTGGCTGAAATTTATCAAAGAGGAATAGTCTCTGGTAATGCTGAAGATGCGTACAAAAATGCCATAACTGCATCTATGAATCAATGGGGTATTACTGACTCGTCAGAAATTAATAATTATATTACGTCTAATGGTTATGACTCTGGGAATTGGAAAAAGTCTATTGGAAATCAAAAATGGGTAGCGCTGTATATGAACGGTTTTCAAGCTTGGTGTGAATGGAGAAGATTGGACTACCCACAGTTAAGTGTGCCTGCTGCTGCTGTGATTAACTCAATACCAGTTAAAATGCCATACGCATTATCCGAAACACAAAATAATTCAGCAAATTTAAGTCAGATTACTTCTAGCCCAGATAATATGACAACCAAGGTTTGGTGGGATGTGAATTAACTTTTTATTTTTTAAAAAACCACCCAAATGGGTGGTTTTTTTGTGGTAAAACACAAACTAAAAATACTCTAATTCCTTGATAATAAATCCCTAAAACAAGCTGTGTTTTGTTGATTAGTGTTTAATTAAAAATACGATTTCATTAACAATATGGCAAAAAATCAATATCAGGTAACATTAAATGTTTAATAAATTAAATTTTTTTTAAAACAAAAGTTGGTTATTTGAGTTTTTATCCCTTTTTTTGTAGGGACTAATTCAAATAATTAACAAAAATGAAAACAAAGTTTAGTGTAATACTAACGCTATTGTTAGCGTTGGTAGTGCAGATTTCTTTTGCACAAAACAAAAAAGTTTCAGGAACTGTTTCAGATGACAATGGGCTACCCCTTCCGGGTGCAACCGTTGTTATTGATGGAACAACGACTGGAGTTTCAACTGATTTTGATGGTAATTATTCAATCACAGCCAGCGTAGGTGACGTGCTTGTATTTAGCTATGTTGGATATGCCAATCAATCTCAAACTGTTGGAGCAAGTAATACAATTAATGTTTCCATGGTGCCGGATAACGCACTAGAGGAAGTTGTGGTAGAAGCCTACCGTACTACCTCAAAAGAAACCTCAAGTATTGCCTCGACAACCATTACGGCCGAAACAATTGAGTCCAGACCAAACGCATCTTTTGCCCAAACTCTTCAAGGGCAGGTACCAGGTCTAAATATTGTGACCAACACCGGTCAGCCAGGTGGTAACAGTTTGATTAACCTCCGTGGTGTAAACTCAATCTCTGGTAATACAGAACCTCTTTTTATTATTGACGGAGTACCAGTGGATGAAGACAACTTCCGTAGTTTGAACCCGAACGATATTGCATCACTTTCTGTTCTTAAAGATGCAGGTGCAACTGCAATTTACGGTAACCGTGGTGCGAATGGGGTAATCATCATCAAAACAAAAGTTGGATCTTACGACCAAGGACTTAAGGTATCTTACACAGGTATCACAAGTTTCTCAAATCTTCAAGATCACGACTATGATTTGATGAACTCTCGCGAGCAGCTTCAGTTAGAAAAAGATTACGGTGCCGGATTTGGAGCCACACTTTCTGATGTTGAATTGGAAGAACGTGCACTTCAGGCCAATACAGACTGGTTGGATGTATTCTTCAGCACGGGTCTAACGCAAAGTCACACCTTAAGTTTATCTTCTGGAAGTAAAAACTTAAATTCTTTTACCTCCTTAGGATTTAACGACACTGAAGGTATCCTAACTGACGCCAGTACATTGAAGCGTTTCAACTTCAGAAACAACATTAATGGAAAATCTAATGACGGACGTTTCAGGTACAGCACAGCACTTTCTATCAACTATTCTGAAAGTAACGAGCCAAACTTCATTGGTTCTGGAGCAATTAACAGAAATTATGTTCTTGGAGCACTTTTAAGTGTACCCTACATTTCTCCGTATTCTTATGTTTCTGGTCAAGGTGCAAATATCCCCGTTGTATTTGCAAATACCCCGTTGTTCCTTTTAGACCGTTTGGAAACATACACTAGACGTGAAGATGAAATTAAAATGATTGCTAGTTTAAAAGCAAGTTATGACATTACAGATAACTTAACTTTCAACACCAATCTTGGTGCTGATTTTACAGACGAGCAATTATTGAGATCTGAAGCGCCTAACTCATTTAATGCACAGTTGTTCGCACAAACGGGTAACGAAACACCAGGTTTTGAAGATCGCAGCTCTAACCGCTCAATCTTCTTAAATTTTAACAACTCGTTGAACTATAGAAATACATTTGGAGAAAAACACACTGTTGATGTCTCCTTATTCACAGAATACTTTAAAGCACACTGGAGAAGCTTTGGATTTAGACAAGAAGGTTTTGATCCGGCAACTTATTATCCAGGTGACGGCTCTGCATATGTAGATGACAACGCTGCAAACGATAACTTCGTTGATACAGCTAATGCAAACATCCAAAATGCTGGTTTATTCTCTTACTTCGCTTTTGCGGATTACGATTACGACACCAAATACGGTTTCTCTGCAACAATAAGACGCGATGCTTCATACCGATTTGCAGAGTCCAACAGATGGGGTACATACTGGTCGGTTTCTGGTCGATGGAATGTGTCTAACGAAGACTATATGCAAGATTTTGACTGGTTAGACAGTTTAAAGCTTAGAGCATCTTACGGAATCACTGGTAACCAACGAATTGTAGATTCAGGTGGATCTTTTGCACCATTTGGTGGAGCAGATTTAACCAGAGACCTTTACGTTACTGGTGGTCAGTACGGAGGGGTTAACGGTTTGACTTTTGGTCAAATTGGTAACAACGCCCTACAGTGGGAAACTGTGATTCAGTCCAACTTCGGTATTGATTTCTCATTATTTAATAGATTAAGAGGTAGTTTCGATATTTACAAGAAAAATACTGAAGATTTATTTTTCCCAACACCTATTTCTCCAGCACTTAACGGAGCGCAAACTTCAATTAGTGCGAACGTTGGTGAGATTCAAAACTCCGGATGGGATTTACAACTTAACTACGATTTATTTAAAGCAAAACGCCAAGGCGATTTTGGTATGACACTTAATTTTGTTGCCAACTACAACAGACAAAAAGTTGTTGATTTAGGACCTGGAGGAGATATTCCTTTCGGACTTCGAGTTGGTGGTGTTCTTGGAGAAATCTACGCTGCACCATTTGTGGGGGTTAACCCAGCCAACGGTAACTTGTTATTTGAAGACCAAAACGGAAATATTACAGAAGATTTGATTGAATCTGATCAAAGAGCTACTGGATTAAATGCATATCCCGACTACCAAGGTAGTGTTGGTTTTGATGCTGAATTCAAAAACTTCTTCCTAACCACACAGTTCAACTACGCTGTTGGAGTAGATCGATTTGACTTTGACTACGCTGATTTTCTTGACCCCACAGCAATTGGTCAATTTAGACACTCAAGAGAGTTGCTTAACGCATGGCAACAACCTGGTGACATCACAAATATTCCATCGCTTAATGCGACAAATTTAAGTGATGAGGGATTATCTGATAGATATCTAAGAGAAGCAGATTACTTAAGATTGCGTTTTATCCAATTCGGATACAACCTTCCTAAGCAAATGCTGGACAAAATTGGTTTCTCGTACGTACGTGCATTCGTTGGAGGAGAAAACCTAATTACGTTTACAAAGTGGAAAGGATTTGACGCTGAAGGATCAGGATCGGCCAGCCGTGGATATCCAACTCCAAAAACGTTCTCTATTGGATTAGAATTTGGATTTTAATCAATAACAAATTAAAAAACACAATAACATGAAAAATATATTTAAATTCATTTTCGCTTGTTTGTTAGTAACAGTAACAAGTTGTAATGACGCCATCGACATCACACAACCTGGTCGACTTGGTGCAGAAAATGCCTTTCGTAGTGTGACTGACCTTCAGTCTGGTTTGTTGGGAGCTTACAATTTCTTAGATACAACATATGAGATTGGATTCACTTCTGCCATGACCGATGAGTGTTACAGAGGGCGAGATAATGGTGGACAAAACACCAACGAACAGAACTTCAACATCAACAGTTCAAATGGATACGCTTTCGGCATATGGTCTGGATACTATGGTGCAATTGGAATGGCTAACAGAGTCATCGAAGCTGCTGCCACAATTGATAGAAACGAAGATCCTACGCTTTACGACGATGTCGTTGGACAAGCTTACGCGATCCGTGCTTTTTCTCACTTCCAGATTTTAACTTGGTTCTCAACAGATTATACAGACGACAACGCCCTTGCCGGGTTGTTATTGACTGGTGTAACTGAGGATATTTTTGCTCAGGTTCCAAGAAGCACCAATGGAGAGTTTTATACTCAAATTAGTGCTGATTTAGATATGGCTTCAAGCTTAATCACCACAAATTCTGGTGTTAAATTTATGGGGCAAGATTTTATTACTGCGTTAAGAGCAAGAATGCATGCTTATAAAGGCGACTATGCCGCTGCAGCTACTCACGCTCAAGCTATTCTAGACAACTACAGTGTATCAGACGCGGCGCAGTTTACTGCCATGTTTGAAGATGCAGATTTTACTGAAGTTATATTTAGTTTAGAGCGTTCTATTGGAGATTCTTATGACGGTCAGGGAACTGCCGGTGGTGGATGGGCTGGAAGTCTTTATGCTTTCATCGATGCTACCGAACAAGGTGGTCCATTCATGGAAATGAGCCGATCAGTTTATAACATCTTAGCTGGAACATCTGATGTTCGTTTATCAAGAAGTTTAAATGTTGCTGAGTCGATCATCGACCCGGGTTATGAATCCAATGACAACTTCATCAACGACGATGTCTTATTGGTCTACAAATACCCAGGAGGTGTTCAGCCACTACTGAATGATCTTAAAGTATTCCGTGCTGCTGAAATGCACTTAATCCTCGCTGAAGCTGCTGCTGATGCTGGTGATTATGCACAAGCCGGAACTCTTGTAAATCAACTTAGAGGTCTAAGAGGTGCTTCAACGCTTGATGCACCTACTAACGAAGCTGACGCTTTCGGAATGATCCTTGACGAAAGACGCCTAGAATTCTTGTTTGAAGGACACCGATGGGTTGACTTGAAGCGTTTAGGTGACCGAGGTAACAGAGCTATGGATAGAGATGCCAGAGAATGTTCTTTCCTTGCTGATTGTACTTTGCCAAACTCCGATTACAGATTTACGCTTCCAATTCCAGTAGCGGAAATTACTGCTAACAGTGCGGCACAACAAAATCCTAATTATTAATATTAAAAATTAGTAAAGATGAAAAAGTTAAAATTATTTAGTGCACTTCTTGCCTTAGTTGTTTTCACAGCTTGTGATAAAGAAGATGCTATCGTTAATAACACTTATGACGGAAGTCAAGTTGGGGTTGGGTTTACAACCTCAGGAACTTCAGTTAGTGTGAAGCCTGAAGGTGCTGTTGTAACGCTTGGCGTACAATCGACAGTATCAACATCAAATGACAGAAGTTATGATGTGATGGTTAATACATCAATGAGTACCGGAAGCGCTGGACACTATTCTCTTGGGAATGTTGTTATACCTGCCGGATCTTACGACGGTGTACTTACCGTTAATATGATCGATGATGGAACTCTAGTTGAGGGTATTTCTTACGATTTAGTTGTTGAACTAGACTTGCCTGCTGGTGTTGCAGTTCATACATCGAAATCTTCCAAAATATCTTACAACAAATACCAACTTTGTAATGACTATGTCCTAACACTCAACGAAGATTACTACTCGAGTGAGCGTACTTGGGAAGTCGTTGATGCGGACGGTGCTGTTGTTGTGAGCGGAGGGCCTTACCCAGATGGTACTTACGGACCATACGTAGAAACTTTCACTCTCGCAGATGGATGTTACACCTTTACTATTAACGATTCATACGGCGATGGGCAGTACGACGGAACCAACACCGGTAGCTACTCACTTGATTGTGGTATTTCTAATGCCGCAAGCGGTGTAGGAAATTGGGGCGGATCGGAATCAACTGCATTTTGTGTAAACCCATAATAATTTAAAATTAAGAAAACAATGAAAAATATATTTAAATTTTTAAGTTTATTCCTTATTGTTGGTATTGCAGTGTCTTGTGATAGCACAACTGGAGATGACATGGGTTATGATGCCCAAACTGAAAGAGGATGGGTTCAGTTCATGGACGGAAGTCCTGCTGTAATAACTGCATTTCAAGGAGCTGAAGGAAAAATTGAACTTGATGTTAATCTTCAAGTGCCTAACACCAGCTCTGATCTAACTATCAATTATGACTTAGTTAGTGTTAGTGGTGGCGATCCAAATGCTGTATTCTCAAACACTGGAAGTGTTGTAGCACCTGCTGGACAAACCAGTTTTATGGGGCCTGCAAACATCACCGGTAAAGAATACACCTTTTTATCGTTAATTGAATTGGATTTAGCTGATTTAGCTGGTGCTACAATCAATGAACCAATGGTATTTGATGTTGTTCTTACAGGAACAAGTTCAAGTCAAATTACAGCTGGTCTTGCTGGTGAAACGTTTAAGGTAGCCCAAAGAATAGTGATTAATCCATCGTTATCAAACCTAAATGGTGTTTATAGCGTAGATGAAAACTTTACAGATGGCGTAAACGCACCGTTTGGTCTTGGAGATTTCTTTGGAGAAAGCTACCAAGTTGAATTAATGGTTGTAGAAGGAGATGCTTCTGCATCTACAATGACTGCCACTAATTCAGCAGGTTTTAATACATACTTCATCCCTGGAGTTGTTATCGATTTCTCTGCTAGTCCATTATCTTTTGACGATGGATACACTCCTGCACTTCCAGTAGTAGCGTTATTTGTTGAAATGAGTGTTGCAACATCCACTGTCGACTTCGGAAACGGCGTTATCAGATGCGATGGTGAGGCTGGCCCTTACGGACCATACCAATTCACATTGACAAAGCAATAGAGCATTTTACTCTAAATATCTTAAAAGCCTGTGAAAATTCACAGGCTTTTTTTTTGGGGGTATTAAAATCCGTATATTTGAAACTTAACCTTTTTAACTTATGAATCAAAAATACACCATCTTTTCTATCCTTTTATTATGTGTTTCATTGACTTTGAAAGGTCAAAACTCAACTGAAATCCAAACGATTGTTAGTGCAAGTAATACAACGCAGAATTCTATCTTAAAATCAAATCTTGAAACTGACGCTTATGAAAAACAACAACGTATAAACGAATTTTTATCGAACAACACTGAAATTCAAAAGAATAAATATGAAAATGACAGGAAGTTTACTATCGTAGATATCATCGATAATACTCCCATTTACATCACCACAGACAATGCAGACGCTGCGGAGGCTACCCGTGCTAATTTTATGCACACAGGGGGCGGACTTGGGCTCAATATCGAAGGCCAAGGTATGACCGTAGGGGTTTGGGATGGAGAAAATGTTTTGTTTAATCATCAGGAGTTTTACTACAGTACTTTTGGTAACCCAGGAACACGAGTTACCACCCCAGATTACGAAGTTGCTCAGAGCTATGGGAGTCACGGTACCCATGTGGCCGGAACGATAATGTCAAAAGGGGTACAATCTCAGGCCAAAGGCATGGCGCCCAGGGCTCTTGTAGTATCGTATGAGTGGGATAGTGACATCACTGAGGTTCTATCTGAAGTAACAACCAACGGTCTTTTAATTTCAAATCACTCCTACGGAGTTCCTGTAGAAGTAGATGGAGAGCCCTACGCCCCTACATGGATGATGGGATGTTATGACAGCAATGCTGCATCATGGGATGCGCTGCATTACAACAACCCGTACTACCTTCAGGTGGCCTCTGCGGGAAATAACGGAAGTTATTCCTACCCCGAAGCCACAAATGACGGTTATGACAAGTTAACTCAAGAAAAAAATGCTAAAAATAACTTGGTTGTGGCCAACGCTTTAGATCCACAGATATCTGTTTCTGGAGAATTACAATCTATAAATATTAATCCCTCTAGTAGCCAAGGCCCAACAGACGATGCTAGAATCAAACCAGACATCACTGGAAATGGCACAGGGGTGTACTCACCCACTAGTGACTCTGTGAGCTCGTATGGAAATTATACTGGAACTTCCATGGCCGCACCCAACGTTGCCGGTTCTTTAATACTGTTACAACAGTACTACAATGATATCAATAATTCGTTCATGAAGAGTGCCACTCTGAAAGCATTGGTATGTCACACCGCCGACGACGACGGTACACGCATTGGACCCGACCCAATTTATGGATGGGGCTTACTTAATGTTAAAACATCGGCAGAAACCATCTTGAATGCTTCGCAAGGAAATGCTGTTATTTTTGAAGGCACTTTAGATGATGGTGAGACTTATACAACCACTTTTAGCGCCTCAAGTAACGGCCCCATTAGCGCTACTATTTGTTGGACAGACCCTGCTGGAACAAGTCAAAATGGCACACTAAATAGTACCATACCCGCCTTGGTCAATGATTTAGATCTTTTAGTTACTGCTCCAGACGGATCTACAACCTACCAACCATGGAAACTTATGACTTTCAGCCCAACTTCAAGTGCCATAACCGGCGATAATTTTGTGGATACCGTAGAAAATATCGACATCGATTCACCAAACAGTGGAACGTATACCATTACAGTAGATCACAAAAATTCTTTAACCAATGGATTCCAAGACTTTTCCTTGATTGTTACAGGATCCAACTTGACTTTAGGAACTTCAAATGCAGAAATATCTGCATTACACGTATGGCCTAACCCCGCTCAAACTGAAATCAATTTTGAGTACCCATCGTCTAACGGTCCGACTACCATTTCACTTGTCGATATTCAAGGTAGAATCGTTTATCAAAACACTCGTTCTTATGAAGCTGGACGCATCAGAGGAACTATCGATAGTTCAAACATGGCACGTGGACTGTATATTTTGAACGTCAAACAAGGAAATTTTTCAACACATAAAAAAGTTTTCTTAAGATAAACTTGGGTAACTCTTTTAAAAAAAAGCGGGTTGTGACCCGCTTTTTTTTTATGAAATCAATCCATAATAAATCGTACTTTTACGGCATGCAAAATGAAATAACACTTTACGGTATTCGTGCCATATTGGAGGCTATTGATGCTGGAAAATCCATTGATAAAATTTTTTTACAGAAAGGGCTTCGAGGTGAATTGTTTTTAAAACTTGAAAAACAAATACGACAGCATCGCATCAATTGCAGTTATGTTCCTATTGAAAAACTCAACCGATTGACTCCCAACAACCATCAGGGGGCAGTGGCGCAAATAGCGCCCATTCAGTTTCAGGATTTAGACCAACTCATCGCAGAAGTATTATCGGTCAAAAAAAACCCGCTATTTCTTGTTTTAGATCAGTTAAGCGACGTTCGAAACTTTGGAGCTATTATACGAACGGCAGAATGCACCGGGGTTGATGGTATTGTTGTTCCAAAAAAAGGAAGTGCACCAATTAATGGGGACACCATAAAAACCAGTGCTGGTGCTGTATTTAATATTCCAATATGTAAGGTAGATCATATCAAGGATGCCGTATTTTATTTTCAATCGTCCGAGATACAAGTTATAGCAGCAACAGAGAAAACCAATACCACACTGTACAATGTCGATTTTACATCCGGTTGTGCTATTGTGATGGGGTCTGAGGGCAAGGGCATCTCCCCTTCTGTTTTAAAAATTTCGAATCAAAAAGCAAAACTCCCCATGTTTGGACGCATTGGCTCATTGAACGTTTCGGTGGCCTGTGGTGCCTTTCTTTATGAAGCGGTCCGCCAGCGTCACTCTTCTGAATTATAGAAGTATTTTACAGCGGTTTCAGGTATTGAGTCGCTAGATTCAACGGGCTTTTCAATAAAATTACCTTCCGCATCAAAGTGTTTTAAAAACGGGTCATTTTGTTCGTTGTAATCGGATTTTTCCCAATGGTATTGTTCGGGTTTTGGGACAGCACTTTGAAATCTAACGGCAAACCAAAGGCCAACAAAAAATCCTGAAAGATGCCCTTCCCACGACATGTTTTCTTTAATTGGAAAAATATACCAAATCATTCCTCCATAAAGAAAAACAACCAAAAGCGATAGGGCAATCAACCTGTAGTGATTGGAAAAGAGTCCTTTAAACAATAAAAAACTCATCAACACATAAATATAACCGCTGGCTCCGATATGGTAGGCCGGACTTCCGATGCACCATGTTAAAATTCCAGAATATATGACCCCCAAATAAAAGATTCGAAAAGCCAGATTTTTGTAAAAATAACTAAGTGCCATGGACAAGACCAGCAATGGAAGGGTGTTGTTGTACAGGTGGGACAGCGAGCCGTGAAGAAACGGGCTGACTAAAATTCCGGGCAATCCGTCTAGTTTTCTTGGAAAAATACCATAGGATTTGAGATTCAAATCAAAATGAAATTCAACCCAAAAAACAAACCAAATGCATAGCACAAGTCCAAGAGGATATAAAATAACCCCTTTTGTAAATTGAAACGGTTTTGTGGTTTTCATTAATATAAAAATACGAAAGTTGATATAACAATAAAAAAATGAGTTATTTTGTGGTATGAATACACCGCTAGCAGAACGTTTGCGCCCCAATACACTTTCGGACTACATCAGTCAACAACACCTTATTGGGAAAAGTGGCGCCCTCTCCCAAGCGCTAAATCAGGGGTTGATTCCTTCCATGATTTTGTGGGGACCACCTGGTGTGGGTAAAACTACTTTGGCCCAAATTATTGCCAAAGAATCCGAGCGGCCATTTTATACTTTGAGCGCCATAAATTCTGGAGTAAAAGACGTGAGAGAGGTTATCGAAAAAGCCAAACAAAGCGGTGGCCTTTTTACAACCAAAAATCCAATTCTGTTCATTGACGAAATCCATCGTTTTAGCAAATCACAACAAGATTCTTTGTTACAAGCCGTGGAAAAGGGTTGGGTAACGCTCATTGGCGCTACCACAGAAAACCCAAGTTTCGAGGTCATCCCTGCACTTCTATCGCGTTGTCAGGTTTATACGCTAAATCCTTTTTCAAAAGAAGATTTAATTGCGCTTCTAAACCGCGCCATTAGAGAGGATAAAGAGCTGGCCAAAAAAACAATTGTCCTCGATGAAACTGATGCTCTCATTCGATTGTCTGGTGGTGATGCTCGAAAATTATTGAACAGTTTTGAGCTTTTGGTGGGCTCAGAACCCACAGATTCGGTACACATTACGAATGAATTTGTTCAAGAAAGGGTTCAAAATAATTTGTCACGCTATGATAAAACAGGAGAACAACACTACGATATTATTTCAGCTTTTATAAAATCCATTAGAGGTAGTGATCCCAACGGTGCAGTATATTGGTTGGCCCGAATGCTGCAGGGCGGTGAAGATATTAAATTTATTGCCCGCCGACTACTCATTTTAGCAAGCGAAGATATTGGAAACGCCAACCCCACGGCATTAGTTATGGCCAACTCTACGATGCAAGCGATTTCATCGGTTGGTATGCCAGAATCTCGAATAATATTAAGCCAGTGTGCGACCTACCTGGCCTGTTCCCCAAAAAGTAATGCTGCGTATAAAGCCATTGATAACGCCATTGATTGCGTTAAAAAAACTGGCGATCTAAGTGTCCCTTTGGACCTCAGGAATGCCCCCACACAGCTTATGAAAACCATGGGCTATGGCGAAGATTACAAGTACGCTCACAATTATAATCAGAATTTTGTTCTACAAGAATTCTTACCTAAAGAAATTAAAAACACTACCTTTTATGCCCCTGGAAATAATCCAAGAGAACAAGCGCAATACGATTTTCTGAAGCAGCGGTGGAACGATAAATACGGGTATTGAAGAAAATTAGAAAAGAGGTTCAATAACTGTTTTTTGATTTGAAATATATTCCCGTACCCATTTGTTGCCACGCTTGTACGCCATACCAGGCAAGTTGTTGATGATGTACAACCCCTGGTACATCGTTTCGTGGAGGGAGTGAATGATACGTTCGGTAGAATTTTCTATGACATCAAACCCATATGAAGTTGACTTTAATTGAAAAGCGGGAATCTTATCCGAAACAGACTTGATTTGGGTCGCTTGAGTTGGTGGCGGTGGCGGTGGGCGAACCGCATCGGTTGAAACCAGTACTGGAGATTTGGGGATTTCGACCACTTCGGGGGCTGGAGGTAGATTTTTTTGTGGGGTCTGATCGGGAACGTCTTCTGAAATGACCTGAGAAGCGGGTGGCGTGTTGTAGCTATAATCCAAATCTGAAATGGATTTAAAAGCAGCACGCAAGGCCTCATGATAGGCCTTCCTGAAATCTTTTTCCCGAGAAACACCAACATCGGAAGTGTAAATGATTTCATTTTTACAATTCTTAAAATGAACTTCCAACTTGGTTTTTAGAAATCCCTTAACTTTAATCACATCGACATTGGCCAACAAACAACGGTTGGAAGACAAATCTTGCGGATAATCTTCAGAGGGTTCTAAAACGATAAATCCATTTTTCTTTAACAAAAACTTGGTGAGTGAATTAACCTGATATTGATCGGAATATTTTAAAAATTCGAACCGATCCGCCACCGAAAAATATTTGTAGGCATTGAGATTGGACTGGGCTACCACGACCGATTGAACGCTAATGAACAAAACCAAGATGGTGTTAAAAGGAATTTTCATGAACTATATTTTTTATGAAGATAGTGATTTTTTACTGTTACAAATATTGTTTGAGTTCCACAAGGCGGTTAATCGCTGGGATGTCCTTTGGAACCTCCACTTTATGATAGTTAAAACAAACGGCATCCATACCCATATTTAGGGCTCCTAAAACATCTGCCTCCAGGTTATCACCAATCATTAAACTGTCTGTCACATTGGCTTGTGCCTCGGACAAGGCATAATCAAACATTTTACGATTGGGTTTTTTGACTCCCACCATTTCAGAATTTGTGACCGTATTAAAATAAGAATTGATGCCGGATTTTTTCAATTTTCCGTGCTGAACTTCTTTAAAACCGTTGGTTATGATATGCAAATGATAATTGGAATTTAGATGGTCTAAAATCTCCAAAGTTCCTTCAATTAAATGATTAAATGTGGACAAATAAGTTATGTAATCTTCTGATAGTGTGTCAATTAATTCTTTTGCCACTGGGTAAGATAGTGCAGTAAATGCGTCGTCGAGTCTGCCAAAACGCAAACTGGCCTTGTCTATTTTTTCCTCACGATACAATTTCCAATATTGAAGATTAATAGGAGCATAAACGTCCAAAAAATCTTGAAGGTTGACCTCAATATGATGATCTTTAAATATCTTATCAAAGGTAAGGGCCGAATTTTTGTCAAAGTCCCATAAGGTGTGATCCAAATCGAAAAAAAGGTGTTTTTTATGGTGAAACATTGGTTTTTGAGTCTAAAATTAAATTAAAAAGGGATTTAAAATCTTTCCAGCGGTTTAGGGGGCTAAAACTGTAGTTATGAAAAACAGGTGTGAAAATACCTCCAACTTGTTGAACCTGCGAAATGGCTTTTTCCAAGGACTCTTTTTTGTCTAAATACGAATTGAATTGGAGCAATGAAAAATCCATCAATTGATAGGGGTGAATCAGTAATGGCGTTTGAATTTCAAAGTCAATATCATAGAATAAAAACGGAGTACATGTTCCTGCCCTAAACCCTATAGTATCAGGGTAGCCCATGGAAAAATCGTTTTGTATTTCCAATTCTACATAATGCCTGTAAGTTACCGGTAAATTTACTTTCGAAAATGAACTCCGAACATCTTTTATGGCAGAATTTAGAACTCCATCCAAACGGGTTTTTTCCAATTTCAAAATCGACAAATCATCCAACGCATAAAAAGAAGATTTTAGCCCAACTTTGCAGTAATCACGCATGGACTTTATAAGCGACAAAAAAGGTTTTTTATTCAAACTAATATTGCTGTCGTAGGATGTAAAATCGCCCACCAAAAAAAACATGTGAAATTTGGATTGGCTTTTCTTTTGTCTATTAATAATCCATTTAAAGTTATCATACGGGTCTCGTTTTAGTCCAAACAATACAAAAAATCGGTCGTAAAATAACCTAAATCGAAAATTGAAAAGATCCGAAACGGCCCCTCCAAAGGTTCGAAACAGACCCTTGTACTTAAAATAATACGCCATAGGCACATCGATGACGGGCTGGATGTCGTATTGCCGTGACTTGAACTCGGCTTCAGGAAAAAAAGCACTCAAAGCTTGTTTAAAATTTTCGGCCCAAAGATCAACAACTGGCTGTTGTAAAAAACCGTGTTGAAAAGCAAGACTGTCGTGTTTTGTAAATCGTCCGTAACGGTCTTTAACATGCGGAAGGTATTCTTCGTAACGACTAAGCAAATAAAATGCTGCAGAAAAAATATCAAACGGCAATTGGCTTTTGTCACCAACTCCAAAAAAACATTTTGTCGTTCCCCACTTTTGAACGTTAATTTCTAAATCTGATAGGCCTTGTTCAAAAAGTAATCCATTGCTTTGAACAAAAAATTCTGACCCTAAGGGTTGTACGCCATACGACATTTTCAAGCCGTCATGCGCGATAAAGGGTTCTATGGTGGTTGTAAATCCTATTGGAATGCCCAAAATTCGAGTACAAATTTGTTTAAATACAAATTTGAGTCGGCTTGTCACTTTTGGTGTATAAATCAATAGCATTACAGCACGTTTTCATCGGCAAAACTAAAATAGGTTTTTTCTGTGAGAATTATGTGGTCCAAGACCGTAATCTCCAAGGTTGATGCAGCGTTTTTAAGTTTTCGGGTCAGATCTAGATCGGAAGGACTGGGTTTGAGGGTTCCAGAGGGGTGGTTGTGAACCAAAATGAGCCCGATTGCTCCCAACTCCAATGCTTTTTTTAACACCAGTCTCACATCAACAACAGTGGTAGTGATTCCGCCTTTACTCAGTTGAGCTTTGGCTAACACTTTGTTGGAGTTGTTTAAATATAAAATCCAAAATTCTTCGTGACTTAACGCGCTGAGCAAAGGTGCCATCAAATCAAAAACGGACTGACTTGACCGTATGATGGGTCGCTCGTTAATGTCAGAACTTCTCTGCCGGCGCCCCAGCTCCAAAGCTGCTGCAATTTTGATGGCCTTGGCCTCACCAATACCTTTAAAATTTATAAGTTGATGCAGGGTAAGTTTCCCAAGATTATTTATGTTATTTTTTACACTTGAAAGAATGACTTTGGATAACTCTACGGCACTCATATCTACTGTCCCTGAGCCAATTAAAATGGCCAACAACTCGGCGTTGCTAAGAAAACGCGCGCCTTGGTCTCTTAATTTTTCTCTTGGTTGATCGGCTGGCGACCATTGTTTGATGGTAAGGTTGTTTTGGGGCATAATATTAGGATTTAAAACTACATTTTTTAGAGAATTAATTCTTTTAGACGGTCAAAATCCAAACCGCCATAATTTCCAGAACTCATTAAAAGCAAAGCGGTATTGTTGTAAGATTGAGATTTTAAAAACTCTTGAAATGCCACAGGTTCTGTAAAAACCATCAGGTTGGAATGACCAAAAGCGTCTATAATTTGTGCTTCACTAATGGGTTTCATTTGCTTGATTTTTAAGGCCTGTGGCGAATAAAATACAACAGCCTCCGTGGCACTCGAAAGGGTGTTTTGATAATTGGCCAAAAATTCTTCGTTCAGACTGCTGTAGGTATGCAGTTCTAAACAAGCCAAAAGGCGTTTTTTGGGAAATTGCGCTCGAACGGCATCGGTGGTGGCTTTAACTTTACTGGGGGCGTGAGCAAAATCTTTAAATAGAATGGAAGTATTGTTAGAGGCGATTTGCTCTAAACGTTTACTAGCACCTGAAAAAGAAGAAATGGCCTCGTAAAAATCAATTTCATCGATGCCCATTTGTTGACAAATCCATTTGGCTCCTGCCAAATTATTGAGGTTATGGTCCCCAAAAATTTCGAGAGGTATGGGGCCTTCCTCGGTTTCTAAAAACGTTACACCATCATCAATGTAGTGTTCTGGTGTCGTGTATGGAAATCGCCTAATGGGGTTGCCGCTGCCTTCCACAACCGCCTTAACATTCTGGTCTTCAGCATTATACGTAATACTGCCTCCATCAACTATCGAATCCACAAAAATTGAAAACTGTTCCTTATAATTTTCAAACGTAGGAAATACATTGATGTGATCCCATGCAATACCACTGATTAGTGCAATATTGGGTTTGTAGTGGTGAAATTTTGGTCGGCGGTCCAACGGTGAGCTAAGATATTCGTCCCCTTCCAAAACAATGAAATCATTGTCGTCGGTCAGCTGCACCATGATGTCAAATCCATCAAGTTGAGCACCAACCATAAAATCTACAGCCCTGTCGTGATAATTCAGCACATGAAGCAACATTGCAGTGATGGTTGTTTTGCCATGGCTACCCCCAATGACAACTCGGGTTTTAAATTTGGACTGTTCAAAAATAAATTCAGGATAGGATAGGATTTTTAACTGCAACGCTTGGGCTTTTAGCAACTCGGGGTTGTCAGCCTTGGCGTGCATTCCCAATATCACAGCATCCAGATCGTCGGTGATTTTTTCGGTAAACCATCCTGTTTTTTTCGGAAGCAAACCGTGGGCGTCTAAGCGCGATTTTGAAGGGTCAAATATTGCATCGTCACTTCCCGTTACTGTATCGCCGCGTTGGTGCAAAGCCAACGCTAAGTTGTGCATGGCAGCTCCACCAATGGCTATAAAATGAACCTTCATATCAATTGAATTTTATGGTAAATATACTCATCAATACGGTTAATCTTGGATATTTTTCTTCAGAATTTGTTCCTTAATTTGAAGGGCTTCATCCAAATCAGAATCAAGTTCTATGGCTTTATTCAACTCAATCAAAGCCAACTGATTTTGACTTTTTCTCAAATACAGTTTCGCAAGCTCCAGGTGGGCCTGTTCTCTTGGAGTACGATCTCTCGAGCTAAAGTTCAAAATGTATTTTTTAATAAAAAATTCTGCCGCATTTAAGTCCTTTTCGGAAAGGATATAGGCATGACCCACTTCATAGTAGAGTGAATTCTCAAAATAATCACAATCTGAAGCAGGTGTTTTGGATATCTTTAAACATGGGTTTTCATTATGACGGAGCACTATTTTTTTTGCGTACTGTTTGGCTAATGCCGTTTTTTGTTGATGTTCTAGAATATAAAGCTTGGCCAAATAGCCCTCAATTTCGGAGAGAGTTTCAAGTTGCTCGGCATGGCTCCATGAGGTTTCGTAACTACCGCCCAACAGTCCGGGTAACTCGGCATACAACTGAACTTGAGCCCATTGAACTGGTCGGTGCTTCGGGTCGAGCGCTGCAGCTTTTTTAAATAAGTCTTTAGTTTTGCGAATAAGTGTCAATGCCTTAAATTTTGAACCTTCCTTGGCCATTACCCCTAACACACCCCCATATTTGTAAAGGTAATTGGCATTTTTAGGATTTATTTCCACAAGGGTTTGATAACACTTAGATGCTTTGCTCCATTGATTTTGATAGCCGTATACGTCTCCCAAAACCTCCAGCATTTCGTTGTCATTGGGATTGGATTTTAAATGGTTTAGGAGCTTAGATTCTAATTCTGAATACTGTTTTGAGAGAATTAAATCTTGGCACTTTTCGATGCTTAATTGAGCCAAAAGAGTTTGGCTAAAAAGACAAAAAACAATAATATTAAGAAATTTGTTCATTGCAGTATCCTATCAAAAAAAGAGTCTGTTTGTTCAAACTGTTGTATTGAGTTGTTTCCAAAGCAGATCCTTAAGTTGAGCAAGTCCAGTTTGAGCAACCGACGAGATAAACAAATATGGCACGGTCATTTGGCCGTCCAAAAGTTGTTTCATTTCCGCTTGTAATTCTTCGTCCAACATGTCACTTTTTGAAATAGCAACCAGACGATCTTTATCCAACATTTCTGGGTTGTATCGTTTCAATTCATCCAATAAAATATCGTACTGCACTTTGATGTCATTGGCATCAGCTGGGATTAAAAACAATAAAATTGAGTTCCTTTCAATGTGGCGCAAAAAGTAGTGCCCCAAACCTTTACCCTCGGCTGCACCCTCAATAATTCCAGGAATATCAGCCATAACAAACGACTGAAAGTCCCTGTACGCCACGATACCTAAGTTGGGTTTTAGGGTGGTAAATTCGTAGTCTGCAATTTTTGGTTTTGCTGCAGTAATGACAGACAAAAGGGTTGATTTTCCTGCATTTGGAAATCCGACAAGCCCAACATCAGCTAAAATTTTTAGTTCAATAGTTACGTTTTTTTCTTCGCCCGGTAAGCCCGGTTGAGCATAACGTGGGGTTTGGTTGGTGGGGGACTTGAAATGCCAGTTCCCTCGACCTCCTTTACCACCGGTACAAAGTACTATTTCTTGTTCAGAATTGGTTATCTCAAACAACATCTGATCATTTTCAGAGTCTTTAACAACCGTTCCAAGAGGCACATCAATATAGACATCGCTGCCATCGGCCCCTGTGCTTCGGCTTTTGCTGCCGTGTTCGCCGTGACCTGCTCTAAAATGACGTTTAAATTTTAGATGATGAAGCGTCCAAAGATTTGAATTCCCTCGAACAATTACGTGCCCCCCTCGTCCACCATCGCCGCCGTCAGGCCCCCCTTTGGTGATGTATTTCTCACGATGAAGGTGAACGGATCCCTTACCACCGTTTCCAGAACACGCATAAAGTTTGATATAGTCAACAAAATTTCCCTCAGTCATTGTTCTTTTTGGTCTTAAAGCGTATCAATCACAGCTTTTAGTCGTTTTGTTATGGCTTCGATATCTCCCTCACCACTCACTCCGTGATACTTGTTTTTGTCTTGATAATAGGACTTTAAAATGGCGGTTTCGTTATAGTAAATCTGAATCCGATTTCTAACAATTTCTTCTGAAGAGTCGTCCGGTCTTCCGCTAGTTTCGCCGCGTTTTAGCAATCGTTTTACCAAAATTTCATCATTAACCTCTAAAGCAATCATGGCATCTACGCATGCGTCGTGTGCCGCTAAAACCTCATCCAAAGCATCTGCTTGTGTGGTATTTCTAGGGAAACCGTCAAAAATGAAACCATTCCCTTCTGCATTTTTGGCGACCTCATCGCTCAGCATATCAATTGTAACCTGATCTGGAACCAACTCCCCTTTGTCCATGAAAGACTGTGCCAATGTCCCAAGAGGAGTTCTGTTTTTGATGTTTTTTCGAAAAACATCCCCTGTAGAAATGTGAACAAGCTGATAGGTGTCCTTTAAAACGTTGGCTTGTGTGCCTTTGCCAGCACCTGGGGGGCCAAATAATACAATATTTTTCATGATAGTTGATACAATTTGTTGACCATACAAAAAATCAATTTAAAATTTTTTGATGTCAAAATTAAACGACAAAGATAATTAATTACGTCGCTTTGCGTGCCTTTCAGGATTGATTTTGATGGAGGATTCCATTTTTAGTGTATTTTTGCAGAAGAATTCTATCAAAAGTAATCTTGACGTATTTTTCATCCAAACATAAACTCGGAATTTTAGGCGGTGGCCAGCTGGGTAAAATGCTGTTGTACAACACAAGAAAATTTGATATCCACACCGAAGTTTTAGACCCTAGCGCCGATGCACCCTGCAAATTGGCTTGCAATGCGTTTCATCAAGGTAATCTGATGGATTATGATACCGTTGTTGAATTTGGAAAAAACGTTGACACCCTCACCATAGAAATTGAAAATGTAAATGTCCAAGCGCTTGAAACCCTAGAAAAGAGAGGCATCAACGTTTATCCCAGCTCCAAAACTTTGGGAATCATACAAAATAAAGCCAAACAAAAATTATTTTACGCGGATCACAACCTGCCCACGGCTCCTTTTGTACGATACGCTTACAAAAATGAACTTCAGCATGCCGTTACAAACGAAGTTCAACCCCTACCGTTTGTATGGAAAAGTGCACAATTTGGCTATGATGGTAATGGAGTCAAAATTGTTCGAAACATTGAGGACATCGAGGCCTTACCCAACGTAGAATGTATTGCTGAAGAATTAATCCCTTTCGAAAAGGAATTGGCCGTTACTGTGGCTCGAAATCCTAAGGGCGAAATTAAAGTTTACCCTGTGGTTGAAATGGAATTTCATCCGGAAGCCAACCAAGTGGAGTATGTGTTATGCCCCGCCAGAATTAGTGAACAGATTGCCCAAAAAGCGGAACTAGTTGCCAGAAATACGGCTTCCGCATTTGAACACGTTGGATTGTTGGCCGTTGAAATGTTTTTGACTAAGGACGAAAATATTTTAATCAATGAAGTTGCACCGCGACCGCACAATTCGGGCCATCAAACCATCGAGGCCAGCTACACATCGCAATTTGAACAACATCTTAGAGCTGTGTTGAATTTGCCGTTAGGCGCAACTGAAAATAAGGTTTGTTCCGTTATGGTAAATTTGGTTGGAGCAGAACATTACGAGGGTCCCGTGGTTTATCAAAATATAGAACAAATTATGGCTATAAATGGGGTGACGCCACACATTTATGGCAAAAAAATGACACGCCCTTTTCGGAAAATGGGGCATGTGACCATCGTTGACCCCAGCATCGAAAAAGCTCGAGAGAAAGCGCAACAAGTAAAAGAATCTATAAAGGTAATTAGTAAATAATATGGCACTAGTAGGAATTATTATGGGAAGCGACAGCGACTTACCAATAATGCAAGACGCAATCGATATTCTAAAAGGATTTGATATTGAGGTTGAAGTTGATATTGTATCGGCACACCGAACTCCAGAAAAATTATTTGAGTATGGAAAAACGGCCCATCAAAAGGGGATAAAAGTCATCATAGCTGGTGCTGGTGGTGCGGCACACTTGCCCGGAATGATTGCCTCAGTGAGCCCATTACCCGTTATTGGAGTCCCCGTAAAATCCCGAAACTCCATTGATGGTTGGGATTCAATTTTATCCATTTTACAAATGCCTGGCGGCGTACCTGTTGCAACGGTCGCCCTTGACGGAGCAAAAAATGCCGGTATTTTGGCCGCACAAATTATTGGTGCATTTGACTCATGTGTTTTAGACAAAATTATGCACTACAAACAGGGCTTAAAACTAAAAGTTGAAAAGGCCTCCGAAAAATTGAAATCGTAATCCTTTCTTCTCATTGTTAATGAATATTCTCAACCAAGCGTTTGACACGCCCTTTAACACCGCTCCCTTTTCTAAGATTAAAAACGCCCATTTCATTCCTGCATTTGAGAAGGCCATTGAAGAAAGTCGGAATCAAATTGAGGCCATAACATCAAATTCTGAGGCACCAAATTTTAAAAACACCATTGAAGCTTTGGAATTTTCGAGTCTTCGGCTCGATCGGATTACCAGTCTTTTTTTCAATTTGAATGCCGCAGAAACTTCACCCGAAATTCAGACCATAGCTCAGAAAGTATCTCCAATGCTTACTGCATTTTCAAACGATGTGGCCTTAAATTATCAACTTTTTAATCGGATTAAAACCGTTTACGATCAGAATGATGATTTAAATCTTAGTCGGGAGCAACGCCGGTTGTTGGAAAAAAAATACAAGAGTTTCGTACGAAACGGGGCAAATTTATCAGAAGAGGACCAAACTAAACTTCGTTCTATTGACAAAGAATTGAGCAGCTTAAAACTGACATTTGGCGAACATCTCCTTGCTGAAACCAATAAATTTCGGTTGCATGTGGATAGCGCATCGGATTTGGAGGGTTTGCCTGAAAATGCAATTGAATCGGCTAAAACGTTAGCCGAAAAAGAGAATAAAACAGGATGGCTTTTTACATTGGATTATCCCAGTTTTTTACCATTTATGACCTATTGCAAAAACCGAAAACTTCGTCAATCGATGGCCGTGGCCTTTGGTCAAAAAGGATTCCATAACGATGACTTGGACAATCAAAATTTGGTTCTAAAAATAGCCAAACTGCGTCATCAAAGGGCCAACCTTTTGGGATACACTACCCATGCGCATTACGTTTTGGAGGAGCGAATGGCCAAAACCCCTGATGCTGTGATGAATTTCCTAAACGAGTTAAAAACTAAAGCCAAACCCATTGCTTTAAAAGAATTCAAAACGCTTAAAGAATTTGCCCGAAAAATGGATGGTATAACAACCTTCCAAAAGTGGGATAACGCTTATTATTCTGAAAAACTTAAAAAAGACCTTTTTGATATTAATGATGAGCAACTTAAACCTTTTTTTAAATTGGAAAATGTTCTGGATGGCGCATTTAAATTGGCCAAAAAATTGTTTGGTTTATCCTTTGAAAGATTAGACACTATTGACACCTACCACCCAGATGTAACAACCTATAAAGTGATGGATTCTCAGCAAGGGTTTGTGGCTATTTTTTATGCAGATTTTTTTCCACGATCTGGAAAAAGAAATGGGGCTTGGATGACATCATTTAAACCACAATATGTTTTAAATGGCTCCAATGAGCGCCCTCATGTTTCGATTGTATGTAATTTCACAAAGCCAACGGAAAGCCAACCATCTTTACTGACTTTCAATGAAGTTACAACGCTGTTTCATGAGTTTGGACATGCGCTGCATGGGATGTTGGCAAACACCATTTACCCTAGTCTTTCAGGGACCAATGTGGCATGGGATTTTGTGGAACTTCCAAGTCAATTGATGGAAAATTGGTGCTACGAGGAAGAGGCGCTGACTTTGTTTGCAAAGCATTACAAAACCAATGAAACCATCCCAATGCAGTGGATTGAAAAGCTAAAGGCATCAGGGCAGTTCCAACAGGGAATGTTAACCTTAAGACAGCTCAGCTTTGGCCTATTAGATATGAGCTGGCACGGGAAAAGCCCTATGTCAATTACAGCCGTTAAAGCTCACGAAAAAACTGCCTTTGACGGAACTCAATTGTTCCCTGATGTTTCCGAAAATTGCATGTCCACGGCCTTTGCTCATATTTTTCAGGGCGGATATTCGTCGGGATATTACAGCTACAAATGGGCCGAGGTTTTAGATGCTGATGCGTTTGCATATTTTAAGTCGAAATCAGTGTTTGACCTTGATATTGCCCAAAATTTAAGGACTCATATTTTGAGTCAAGGTGGAACGGAAGATCCTGAAATTCTTTACAAACGTTTTCGTGGAAAAGCGGCTACTAATCAAGCGTTGTTGGAACGCTCGGGTTTATGTTGATTCAAAAATTAAAATTGAAAGCCACCATAGAATTGGGATGGCCTCTACCCAAAGCGCTGTAAAATTTAAGTTATTTTTTGGATCGCTTTTGTGGAGTGCTAAAATCAAAAGTATTAACAGCAGTATAGAACTGGCTGTGGGACTAAACGCATCGTTATAAAACATCAACAAAGCCAATAAAATAATTCCGAAATAGCCCAATGATTTAGTATTCTTTACCCCGATTCGTTGAGGAATCGTCGAGAGTTTTAAATCATCAAAAAGAAGGTCTCTAATTTCAAACGGAAGCATTAGAATTAGAATCAAAATAAAACGCTCAAACATTGCTAAATACACCTCTCTTTGAAGGGGAACGTCTGTGTCTAAAATTGGTATGAGAACAGTAACAAAGGTCCAAACCGTGGCTATGATGTAAACTTTAACTCCTTTGATTTTTCGTATTGGGGTTTGTGTTTCAAAGGGGTTTGCGTAAAAAAATGTAACAATTCCCAAAACAACAAGCATTATTTTGACCTTCAATTTTAGGCCAAAAAAAACGACCAAAAAACCGATTGCACAAAGTAAACTAATCCGTTGAATTTCTTTGAGTTTTGTAGTTAAGGAACGGTAATGAAACTTTGCTAAACCAAAATATTTGACAAAATTATAACCCACAACTGTTGCACAAAATAAGGCAATTTGCAGCATCATTGTTGGTTTGGTTTCATAAAAATGCAAGGTAATATGACACAAGGACAGCACAGAGACGGCCACATGCAAACTGCTGTTTACGTAGAATTTAAGTGCTTTTTGAATGAAACTCACAAGACAAAAATAACCAAACTGTTGATAAGCTAAAAAAACGGTTAAAAACTTTAATTTTGTTGTCAAAAAAAGGGCAATTAAATCCTTAATTTTGTTTTTAAATTCGGACTAATATGAACCCAGATATTTTTTCAAATAGACACATTGGCCCCAATGACACTCAAATACAAACCATGCTTGATACTATTGGAGTTCCCGATC
This sequence comes from uncultured Flavobacteriaceae bacterium, assembly GCA_913061125.1. Taxonomy (GTDB): domain Bacteria; phylum Bacteroidota; class Bacteroidia; order Flavobacteriales; family Flavobacteriaceae; genus UBA3537. The sequence goes on along the minus strand of CAJXUB010000002.1, from coordinate 78,098 downwards.
TGGAAACTCTGATGGATCAAACTGTTCCTGAAAGTATTCGTTTGCGAGAACCTCTGCGATTGGAACCCCCTATGAGTGAACAAGAATTTCTGGATCATATTTATAAACTGGGGCAAAAAAACAAGGTGTTTAAGTCCTATATGGGCATGGGCTACCACCCGGCCAATTTTCCTGCAGTCATTCAACGTAATATTTTGGAAAACCCAGGTTGGTACACTGCTTACACCCCCTACCAGGCCGAAATTGCACAAGGTCGCTTGGAAGCTCTACTGAATTTTCAGACCATGATTACTGATCTCACAGGCATGGAATTGGCGAATGCATCGCTGTTGGATGAAAGCACCTCAGCGGCTGAAGCCATGGCTTTGCTGTTTGCAGTACGTGACCGATCTGCTGTTAAAGCTGGAGTAAACAAATTTTTTGTTGCCGATGATATTTTCCCACAAACACTTTCTGTTCTAAAAACCAGAGCCATTCCCATTGGTATTGAACTGGTTGTGGGATCCATTGAAGAGTTTGATTTTAATTCGGATTTTTTTGGAGCATTAGTTCAATATCCTGGCGCTTCTGGACGTATTGTAGATTTGAACCATTTTATTTCCAAAGCCAATACCAACAACATAAAAGTTGCTGTTGCTGCCGATATTTTAAGTTTGGTACTCTTGGAAGCACCCGGCCACTACGGAGCCGATGTTGTTGTAGGTACCACACAACGATTTGGTATTCCTATGGGATATGGAGGACCTCATGCGGCCTATTTTGCTACAAAAGAGGCCTATAAACGGCATATCCCAGGACGAATTATTGGAGTTACAAAAGACATGAATGGAGATCGAGCATTACGAATGGCATTGCAAACTCGAGAACAGCACATCAAACGTGATCGTGCCACATCCAACATCTGTACGGCACAAGTTCTGCTGGCTGTAATGGCTGGAATGTATGCTGTGTATCACGGGCCTAAAGGGTTAAGACACATTGCCAATAAGATTCACAATAACACCTCTGTTCTTGCTCAGTCATTGAAACATTCAGGATTGAAGTTAAACCATTCTCATTTTTTTGACACCATCCAATTGACTGTACCCGATGCCCAGAAAGTGAAAACAGTGGCACAAAAGAATGAAATAAATTTTTATTACCCCAATAATACAACAGTCTCAATTGCCATAAACGAGACCACAAACAAACAAGATTTAGAAGAGATTTTAGCCGTTCTATCTGAGGCCCTTGACATCGATATTCAGATGCAAAACCATTTAGCGTCAAGTATCCCTATTACTCTAGCAAGAACAACAGAATTTTTGGCTCACGAAGTTTTTAATTCGTACCATTCAGAGACTGAACTTATGCGGTATATCAAACGACTGGAACGTAAAGATTTGGCACTTAATTTTTCAATGATATCGCTAGGGTCTTGCACCATGAAGCTCAACGCAGCGGTTGAAATGCTGCCCTTGAGCTGGGTCAATTGGGGGAACATTCACCCTTTTGCCCCTGCCGATCAGGTTCTCGGATATTCTGAAATGCTAAACACGCTTCAAAACCAACTGAACGAAATTACGGGATTTGCTGGAACATCACTTCAGCCAAACTCAGGGGCTCAAGGCGAATTTGCCGGTTTAATGACCATCAAGGCGTACCACGAATCTCGCGGAGATCACCACCGAAATATTTGTATTATTCCGTCCTCAGCACACGGTACAAATCCTGCTAGCGCTGTGATGGCTGGAATGAAAGTGATCGTCACAAAATCTTCTGAAAATGGTAATATTGACGTGGAAGATGTTCGAGAAAAAGCCATACTTCACAAAGATAATTTAGCTGCATTGATGGTGACGTATCCATCTACTCATGGTGTTTATGAGTCCGAAATAAAAGAAATCACCTCAATAATTCACCAGTACGGTGGTCAGGTTTATATGGATGGTGCCAACATGAATGCCCAAGTTGGGCTTACCAATCCCGGCCAAATCGGTGCCGATGTTTGTCATTTAAACTTACACAAAACCTTTGCCATACCTCATGGTGGTGGTGGCCCTGGGGTTGGTCCAATTTGTGTTGCCAAACAGCTGACCCCATTTCTTCCTGGAAATCCCATGGTAAAAACAGGTGGCGATCAAGCGATAACCTCCATTTCAGGTGCCCCCTTTGGGTCGGCGTTGGCTTGCCTGATTTCTTACGGCTACATCAAAATGCTGGGTGGTTATGGCCTAACGCAAGCCACCAAAATTGCCATACTTAATGCCAACTACATCAAGGAACGATTGGACGGGCATTATGAAACCTTATACACAGGGGAACAAGGTCGAGCGGCTCACGAGATGATTATTGACTGTAGGGCCTTTAAAGCTAAAGGTATTGAAGTTACAGACATTGCCAAACGGCTTATGGACTACGGATTTCATGCCCCAACAGTATCCTTTCCAGTTGCAGGAACCATGATGATTGAACCCACCGAAAGTGAAAACAGAGCCGAAATGGATCGCTTCTGTGACGCTATGATTTCAATCCGAAACGAAATTGATACTATTGAGATTTCACATCCAAATAACCCTTTGAAAAACGCACCACATACGCAAGAGATGATCTGCAGCGACCAGTGGGAGTTTCCATACAGTAGAGCCACTGCAGCATTTCCGCTAGATTATATTAAAGATGATAAATTTTGGCCTTCAGTTCGTCGGGTCGATGATGCCTATGGCGACCGAAATTTAGTATGTACATGCGCCCCCATTGAAGCTTATGCCGACTTATAAATTAAACCAATATGAGTATTCAAATTACGGGTACGGGGAGCTATATTCCTGAACTAATTCAAAAAAACAGCGATTTTAGTCAGCAATCTTTTTTTACTATAGAGGGGCAAGCCATTGACACTCCAACAGATGTTGTAGTTGAGAAATTTAAAGCCATTACTGGAATATCTGAACGACGCTATGCCCAAAACCATCTCACAGCTTCCGATCTTGGAGCATTTGCGGCTGAAAAAGCCATTTTAGACGCCAAAATCGACCCTGAATCTTTGGATTATATCATTTGTGCACACAATTTTGGTGACGTGAAATCGGACGCCATCCAAAGTGATATTTTGCCGTGTTTAGCGGCTCGGATTAAGCATTTATTGAAAATTAAAAATCCAAAGTGTGTCGCTTATGACATTTTGTTTGGTTGCCCTGGATGGGTAGAAGGTGTCATTCAGGCACAGGCCTTCATTAGAGCCGGAATGGCCAAGAAATGTTTGATTATTGGCGCAGAAACTTTATCTCGAGTAGTAGATTCGTTCGATAGAGATTCTATGATTTATGCTGATGGTGCTGGAGCTACAATTGTGGAAGGCCGCGACGGTGGTGGTGGAATTATAGCCCACGAGTCGGCATCATTTACTCACGATGAAATCTATCATTTATTTTTTGGAAATTCAAACAACAAACTTGAAGACAAAGACGTACGTTATATTAAAATGTATGGCCGAAAAATTTACGAATTTGCTCTAAACAATGTACCGACTGCTCTAAAAACATGTTTGGACAACAGCGGCCATGATATTTCTGAGGTTAAAAAAATACTGATTCATCAAGCCAATGAAAAAATGGATGAGGCCATAATAAAACGATTTTACAGACTGTACAAAACACCCGTTCCGGAAGGTGTCATGCCAATGACCATTCATAAATTAGGAAACAGCTCTGTTGCTACGGTTCCAACGCTTTTCGATTTGATATGTAAGGGGAAACTAGAAGGCCACACGCTCTCCAAAGGAGATATTATTATATTTGCAAGTGTGGGTGCAGGAATGCACATCAATGCCATAGTTTACAAATATTAAATGTACGAGAATAACTACCCAAAAAAACGCTACAAAAAGACCTTAAAATTTGTAAAAAAACACCTCAAAAAAGAGGAGTCTATTTTAGATTTAGGCATAATCAACCCATTGTCCGAATTGTTACAAAGCGAAGGGTGGTCTGTGAAGAACACTCAAGGCGAAGATTTAGATTTGGATATCAGTAGCCTCAAGACTAGTAAGGCAACAGCGGTTACTGCGTTTGAAATTTTAGAACATTTAGTCTCTCCATTCACTGTCTTACAACAAATTAAGGCCAAAAAACTTATTGTTAGTATTCCACTAAAACTTTGGTTTTCAGGGGCTTACAGAAGTAAAACTGATTTGAGAGACCGGCATTTTCATGAATTTGAGGATTGGCAATTTGATTGGCTTTTGGAAAAAGCGGGGTGGACGATCATAGACAGAGAGAAATGGACCAATCCTACAAAAAAAATTGGAATTCGACCAGTACTAAGACTTTTTACGCCCAGATATTACATCGTTTACGCTGAAAGAATTTGAAATTTTACATCGTCATACCCGCTCATAACGAGGAAGTCAACATCGAAAAATGCTTGAGGTCTTTAGTGAATCAAAGTTTATCTCCAAAAAAAATTGTCGTCGTAAATGACAATTCCACGGATAACACTTCAATGCTCGTTGAGGCATTCAGCAGATCATTTCCTAACGTCACATTAGTGAATACCGCCTCTTCAAATCAGCACCTTCCCGGCCAGAAAATCATTAATGCATTTAACAAAGGCCTTAATTGTTTGGATGATGATTATGAGGTGATTTGTAAATTTGATGCCGATCTTATTTTTCCAGAAAATTACCTCGAAACTTTAGCATTACATTATAAAAACGACCCAAAGCTCGGTATGGCATCTGGACATTGCTATATCGAGAGAAATGGAGAATGGATCTATGAAAATTTAACCTCCAAAGACCACATTAGGGGTCCTGTAAAGTCCTACCGAAAAGCATGTTTTGAAGCCATCGGAGGATTGCAAAATTCCATGGGTTGGGATACAGTGGATGAGTTGGTGGCCTTGTATTTTGGTTGGCGTTTTCAAACCGATTCCAGCTTAAAAGTTAAACATTTAAAACCCACAGGATCAACTTACAGTAAACAGGCAAAATACCTTCAAGGTATGGCGTTGTACAAAATGAGAAGCGGATTGATATTAGCCTTACTTTCAGCGGTTAAATTGGCCGCGAATAAAGGTAACTTTTGGTTGTTTTTTGATTACACCAGAGGGTACTTTAAAGCCCGTCGTGATAACGCCCCATTTATCGTCACAGCAAATCAAGGAAAATTCATTCGAAATTACCGCTGGAAAAAAATCTATACAAAAGTTTTTGGTGCTTAAAGATCAATTGTTGTCATCCAATTTAACACATCGGGCAGAGTGCCGCTTCGCACGCCATTAATGGTATCCAATACCATTTGCCCGACAGGATTATCGTCAGACACATGAATCGTTTGGTCTTTAAAGCCGATAGCTTGAATCATGGCAATCCCTACAGCCGTACCCGTCCCGAAAGCCTCTTCCAGCGTTCCAGAATTAGAGGCGTTAATTAGATCGTCAATCGTGATGTGTTGTTCAAGCACTTTATACCCCTTGTGACGCAATAATTCAATGGTACTCATTCTGGTGATTCCAGCCAGAATTGCACCGTCCAATGGGGGTGTGATGATGGTACCATTGATTTTGAAGAAAATATTCATGGTTCCAACTTCTTGTATGGTTTTAAAATGATGGGCATCCAACCAAAGAACTTGGTCAAAGCCCTTGGACTTGGCGTGTTCGGTGGGTAAAATGGCAGCCGCATAATTCCCTGCTGCTTTTGCTTCGCCCGTACCGCCATGGGCAGCTCGAATGTATCGTGTTTCGGCGTAAAGTCGAATTCGTTTATTGTAAATTGGGTTAGAGGGTGATGCCATAATAATGAACTTATATTGCGTTGCAGCACGCATTCCAATAAAGGGTTCATCGGCATACATAAATGGCCGCAAATACAACGCGCTTCCTTGTTGTGGCGGAATCCAAAGGCGGTCTATTCCAACCAGGGTTTTTAGGGCTTCAACAAATAGAGATTTTGGAAACTCTGGCATCCCTAACCGTCGAGCGCTAAAATTCAAACGTTTGGCATTATCCATTGGCCTGAATAACATCGGAGTTCCGTCGGTATTTACCGTCGCCTTCATGCCCTCAAAAATGGCTTGCCCGTAATGAAATGCCATGGCTGCTGGGTGTGTTGGCAGATGCTCCAGCGGCTTAATCGTTGGGGTTTGCCATTGGCCCTCCCGATAGCTGCAAACAAACATATGATCCGTAAAGGTTTTTCCCAGAGGAATATCATCAAAATCCAATTCATGAACTTTTGATGTTTTAATTGTTTTAATTTTAATTTGGGGATTCATGATTACTTTTTGTTATTTTTTGTTGAATATTGTTTCAACTTTAATTTTGTAAAAGGACTTAATGCTAATTTTCCACTGAGTTCTGCGCGCTCTTTCAACAAAGCGTCCCAGTGTGCCGTACCGCTCCATTGAATGGTTTTAAAGGAAGATAACGCTTCGGAATTGTAGCTTTTCAATTCGTTGGCAAAAAGGTCAACTTCCTTGGTGAGCTCCTCGTTGGATTCAAAAACATTGGCAAACAGTCCTTTTTCTCTGGCCCACTTGGCCGAAAAAAACGTTTGGGCTTTAAGGGTTAATTGACCCATTGCAGAAACTCCGATTTTACGCGTAACTGCAGGTTCTATTACAAAGGGGCCAATGCCAATACTAAGTTCACTGAGCTTGATTGAGGCAAATTCACTAGCAAAACAAATGTCTGTTGCTGCAGCCAAACCAACGCCACCACCAACAGCTTTCCCCTGAACACATCCGATAACTAGTTTTGGATTGTTTCGAATGGCATTAATCACATTGGCAAATCCCATAAAAAATGAGGTACTATCCTCCTGATTGGAAAGTGAAACCATTTCATTAAAACTGGCACCGGCACAAAACGTTCTGTTCCCGCCACTTCTTAAAACAATCACACGAATCCTGTTGTCCTGAGCGGCATCGTTTAACGCTTGAGTTAATTTCGCGAGCAAGTGAGAAGGCAGCGCATTGTGCGGAGGATTAAAAAACTCTATGTACCCTACATGTTGAGATTCGGACAGCGTGACATACGGTTCCATAAATTGTTCTTTTGCTGTGCTAATATACTTCAAATTTGGGAAATTTTAGCTTAAAAAAAACAACAAGACCAGTGCCGCGAGACGAAAACTTCTACAAAAAATATCAGGATTTAAAATCAACTACCTCGGGGCAAGCCCACGAGGTATTCAAAGGAAACTATTTTAAACATTTCGAGGCAAGCCTCGGGGAATTAAACCCTTGGCTATCGCCCTGCGATTAAAGTCGACGAATGCTGTAACGCTTGTTGAATACCCTCTGGATTTTTTCCGCCTGCCGTAGCGAAAAACGGTTGGCCACCGCCGCCACCCTGGATGAAGGGCCCTAATGCTCTGACTATTTCACCAGCATTTAGACCTTTTGAAGCCACCAAGGGTTTTGAAATGTAGCACGTCAACAGCGCTTTACCATTGTGGTTGGCCGCCAAAACCAATACTAAATCGTCGTAATGTTGGCCCATCTCAAATGCTAAAGTCTTGAGTCCGTTGGCATCCAAATCCAATTCTTTGGCTAAGAAATTCACGCCGCCAAGATCTGAAATTTCAGATTCGATTTTAGATTTTTCAGCTTGAGCTTTATCTTTCAAAAGTTGCTCGATTTGTTTTTTTAAATGGCCGTTTTCTTGTTTTAGGTCGGTTATGGATTTGAGGGGGTCTTGTGCATTGTTGAGCACTGTTTTGATGGCGTTATAGCGTTGGTTGTTTTCGCTAAAAAAATCTTTAACCGCATCGGAAGTGATGGCTTCAACACGCCGAATTCCTGCAGCAACAGCCCCTTCAGATGTTATTTTGAAATGCCAAATATCAGATGTGTTTTGAACGTGGGTTCCGCCACACAATTCCATAGAATTTCCAAATTTAATGGTTCGAACTACATCGCCATATTTTTCGCCAAATAATGCCAAAGCGCCTTGTGAAATGGCTTGGCTCATGGGAACCGCACGTTGCTCTTCCAAAGGCAAACGGCCCTCGATTCGGGCGTTGACAAAATTTTCTACTTCTTGAATTTCATCTTTGGTCATTTTTGAAAAATGAGAGAAATCAAACCTCAAATATTTGGAATGAACAGCACTTCCTTTTTGTTCAACGTGTGCCCCTAAAACTTCTCGTAACGCTTGATGCAACAAATGCGTGGCGGTGTGGTTGCATGCAATTCTGAAGCGTTGCTTATTGTCCACAACCGCAGTGAATGTATCGGTAAGGTTTTTGGGTAAATTTTTGGTGATATGAATCGCGACGTTGTTCTCTTTTTTGGTGTCCAAAATGTAGATTACATCGCCGTTGGAGGCCTCCAAATACCCTTTGTCGCCAACTTGCCCACCCCCTTCCGCATAAAATGGGGTTAAATTGAATACGAGCTGGTATTGGGTCCCATTTTTTACTGAAATTTCTTTGCGATAACGCACCAATTTGACATCTGTTTTTAAAGTATCATAGCCAATAAATTCTTGTTCGTCGTCTTCGCGAAGTATGGTCCAATCTTCGGTAGATATTTCACTGGCTGCACGCGATCGGATTTTTTGTTTTTCTAACTGTTTTTTGAAGCCCTCGGCATCCAATGCCATCCCTTTTTCTTGAAGAATTAGAGCCGTTAAATCTACCGGAAATCCGTAAGTATCATAGAGTTCAAATGCTTTTTCACCAGAAATGGTTTGTCCTTGGGTCGTATTAATTACACGATCGAGCAACACCAACCCTTGGTCTAATGTTTTCAAAAATGAAGATTCTTCTTCTTTAATAACATTTTGAATGAGTTGTTTTTGGGTTTTAAGCTCTGGAAAAGTTTGCCCCATTTTTTTTGTCAACACATTAACTAAGCGGAACATAAAAGGGTCTTTTTGATTCAAAAAAGTAAACCCATAACGCACGGCTCGTCTTAAAATTCGTCGGATAACGTAGCCAGCTCCTGTGTTGCTGGGCAACTGCCCATCGGCAATTGAAAAGGCTACAGTGCGGATATGGTCGGAGATAACTCGAATGGCAATATCGTGTTTGGTGTTGTTTCCATAATCGGTCCCCGTAATGGTTTCAATCTCTCGAATTATGGGTGTAAAAACGTCGGTGTCGTAGTTCGATTGAACCCCTTGAAGGACCATGCACAGGCGTTCAAATCCCATCCCAGTATCGATGTGCTTTTGAGGTAAATCTTCCAAGCTGCCATTGGCTTTTCTGTTGTATTGCATGAACACCAAATTCCAGATTTCGATGACATGAGGATGGTCTGTATTTACGAGTTTGTGACCAGGGACTTTAGCTTTGTCTTCGTCACTTCTTATGTCCACGTGAATTTCGCTGCAGGGACCACACGGGCCTTGATCTCCCATTTCCCAAAAATTATCTTTTTTGTGCCCCATAAGAATACGCGATTCTGGAACTATAGTTTTCCAAATGGAAAACGCCTCGGAATCCATACTGGTTCCGTCGTTTTTATCGCCCTCAAAGACAGTGATATACAAGTCATTTGGTTCGATACCATAGACTTCAGTTAACAACTCCCAAGCCCATGTGATGGCTTCTTTTTTGAAGTAATCGCCAAAACTCCAATTTCCTAACATTTCAAACATCGTGTGGTGGTAGGTGTCGTAACCAACTTCTTCCAAATCGTTGTGCTTGCCAGAAACTCTCAGACACTTTTGGGTGTCAGCGATACGAGAACTTGGCGGTTGGCCATTTCCGATAAAATATTCTTTAAAAGGAGCCATCCCGGAATTGACAAACATCAATGTAGGGTCATCTTTCACGACCATTGGAGCAGAGGGTACAATCTTATGATTTTTACTTTCAAAAAAATTTAAAAATTGAGATCTAATGTCTTGAGACTTCATGTAAAATGCTGCGCTAAATCAATTAATTTGATTTTCCTCGAAAAACAAATTATCTTTGTTTTAATAATTTTTGAGGGATTACCCTCAAATTTGCAACAAAAATAGAACTTTTTAGGCAATGTCTAATGTAAAATATTACTACGATCCGGAAACCTTGTCCTATCGCCGTATAGAAACGAGTAAAAAAGAGGCCGCAAAATACATCTTTGGGTTTCTTTTGGCTTCTGGTATTTTTGCTTTTTTTATTGTATTTGTGGGAAGTTACTATTTTGAATCCCCAAAAGAAAAAGTCCTTAATAGAGAGCTTCAAAACATGGAACTTCAGTACGCCATCCTGAACGGCAAATTGACTGAAATTGAAAATGTTTTGGAGAATATTGAAGAGCGAGACAATACCATTTACCGCCTTTATTTTGAAGCAAATCCCATCCCAGAAGCTCAGCGCAAGCAGGGGTTTGGAGGGGTTAATCGATACGCCAAATTTGAAGGGTACAGTAATTCGGACCTAATTGCATCTTCCCACAAACGGTTGGATGTGTTACAAAAACGTATTGTGATTCAGTCCAAATCATTGGACGAAATTGCCAATTTAGCCAAGAATAAATCAAGTTTTTTAGCTAAAATTCCTGCCATACAACCCATACGAAATGAAGATCTTACCCGAATGGCATCGGGGTATGGATATCGAATAGACCCCTTTACAAAGGTTCGGAAGTTTCATTACGGAATGGATTTTACGGCAGCTCGAGGCACACCCATTTATGCCACTGGAGATGGTGTGGTGAAACGTGCGGACTCTCGATCTTCTGGGTATGGCCGCCACATTAGAATTGACCATGGGTACGGCTATGTCAGTTTATATGCCCATTTGTACAAATACAACGTTCGACGTAACCAACGGGTTAAGCGAGGGGATATCATTGGATTTGTTGGAAGCTCGGGCCGTTCTCAAGCCCCGCATTTGCACTACGAAATTTTCAAGGATGGGCGTCGGATTAATCCTTTGAATTTTTACTACGGTAATCTAACGAGTGAAGAATTTGATGACTTGCTCAAAAAAGCATCAGCAGAAAACCAATCGTTAGATTAAGATGCACGTCGATTTGCCCAAAAAACTGTATTACAACATTGGCGAAGTCGCCAAAGCTTTTGGGGTCAAAACATCACTTATTCGTTTTTGGGAGGGTGAGTTTGACCGCCTCAAACCCAAAAAAAATGCCAAAGGCAACAGACGATTTACACCTGAGGACATCAAAACCCTTAAACTCATTTACCGATTGGTTAAAGAACAGGGGTACACCTTGGATGGGGCCAAAACCTATTTGAAATCTCAGAAAAAAGAATCGTTAAATAATTTTGAAATTATTTGTAAATTGGAATCCATAAAAGATCAACTCAATAAAATTAAATCTCAAATCTAAAACTCAAACACTATGAAAAAATGGCTTATCCCTCTAATTATAATCGCTGTCCTAGCCTTTGGGCTCTACAATTGGGCCGTGGGCTTTAACAACACTGCCGTAGAATACGAAGCAAATGCCAAAACAGCTTGGTCTAACGTTGAGAGCAGTTACCAACGCCGAAACGATCTTATTGGAAACTTAGTCAAGACGGTTAAAGGTGCTGCTGATTTTGAAAAAAGCACACTGACACAAGTCATTGAAGCTCGAGCCAAAGCCTCTTCCACAACCATTGACCCTACAAACATCACCCCAGAAAACTTACAAGCGTTTCAAGAAGCTCAAAGCGGTTTGAGTGGTGCTTTATCCCGTTTGTTGGTAACGGTGGAACGCTACCCAGAATTGAAGGCCAACCAAAACTTTTTGGACCTCCAGAATCAATTGGAAGGGACTGAAAACAGAATCAATGTGGCCCGCGACCGCTACAACGAATCGGTAAATATCTATGATATTTTCACGACAAAATTTCCCAACAAAATCTTAGCAGGATGGTTTGGTTTTGGAGAAATGACACGGTACAAATCCGATCCAGGGTCTGAAAAAGCTCCAGAAGTTGACTTCAATTTTGAATAAAAACAACACACCATGAGTTCTGTTGAAGACTTTTTGAGTTCGGAAGAAGAATTCGACATCATTGCTGCCATTCGAAAAGTTGAAAGTAAAACCTCGGGGGAAATTCGGATTCACATCGAAAGTTCAACTAAACTTCCTATTGAAAAACGAGCTCAAGAGGTTTTTCATGCGCTAAAAATGGATAATACCGCGTTAAAAAATGGGGTGTTAATTTACATTGCTGTTGCAGATCAAAGTTTTGGAATTTATGGGGATAGCGGCATCGATAAAATGGTACCTCCAACATTTTGGACGGATACCCGTGATGCCATTCAGAATCACTTTGCAACACACCATTTTGCAAGGGGAATCATTTGTGGAATTGAAACAGCAGGGCTGGTATTGGAACAGTATTTTCCATGGCATCACTCCGATCAAAACGAATTATCGGACAACATTTCGAAAGGCACTGTTTAAATGAAACTCAATACCCATAAAATATGGATTTTACTCCTTGCGCTTTGTATGGGCCATTTGACTTTGGGGCAAGTTAAAATCCCACCTGTACCAAAAAACCAAACCAGTGTTTATGATTATATAGACTTATTTACATCCCAAGAAAAAAATCAATTAGAAGAAAAACTTATTCGATATTCGGACAGTACGTCCACCCAAATTGTTGTTGCTGTCATAGCATCAACGGAGGGTGAAAATATCAATTACCTTGGCGCGAGGTGGCTTGAAAAGTGGGGTATTGGGCAAGCAGATAAAGATAATGGTGTTTTTATACTGTTGGCCAAAAACGACCGAAAAATTAACATTAGTACAGGCTATGGTGTGGAACATTTGCTAACGGATAAAATGTGTAGCCGCATTATTCAAAACGATATGATTCCATTGTTCAAACAAAACCAATATGCAACCGGGTTGAACGCAGGATCTGATGCTATTTTTAAGGTATTAACAGGCGCCTACAAGGCCACTCCAACCACAAGTTCGGATGGAATTCCTTTTGGTTTGGTTCTGTTTTTACTGATTTTATTTATTGTTCTTATGGCCGCTTTATCGAAGCGAGACAATGGCCAAAACAAAGGCAACCGAGCACCTCCTACCAGTCTTTTGGATGCCATTATTTTAAGCAATATGGGACGCGGGAGTTACCACAAAGGAAAATCTGGTGGCGGAATTTTTGGTGGTGGCGGAAGTTTTGGCGGGGGTTTTGGTGGCGGTTTTGGCGGAGGTATGGGAGGTGGTGGAGGTGCTTCTGGAAGTTGGTAAAACTATTTTTTTCGCATAAAAATAGTAACTGGGACGCCACTAAAATCATACAATCCTCTCAATTTGTTTTCCAAAAACCGTTTGTAGGGTTCTTTAACGTATTGAGGTAAATTACAAAAAAAGGCAAACTGCGGGTGCGCTGTTGGCAGTTGAGTAATAAATTTAATTTTAACGTATTTTCCCTTCAGTGCTGGAGGCGGCGTACGATCAATTATGGGCAATAAATCCTCATTAAGCTGGCTTGTTTTGATGCGTCGAGAACGGTTTTTAAACACCTCAACAGCCGTTTCAATGGCTTTATAAATCCGTTGTTTCGTGAGAGCGGATATAAAAACGATGGGCACATCGGTAAAAGGTTCAATTTGCTTTCTGATGTAGGTTTCAAATTCTTTGGTGGTTTTGGTATTTTTTTCTACCAAATCCCACTTGTTTACCAGGATAACAAGACCTTTATTGTTTCGTTGAGCCAGCCAAAAAATATTTTGAACTTGTCCATCAAATCCTCGCTGTGCATCGACTACCAAAAGGCACACATCCGAATTTTCAATGGCACGAACACTTCGCATTACGGAGTAAAACTCCAAATCTTCTTTGACTTTGGACTTGCGACGTATTCCCGCAGTATCCACCAAATTAAATTCAAACCCAAAGCGGTTGTATGTTGTATCGATGGCATCCCTTGTTGTTCCAGCGATTTCTGTAACAATGTACCGATCTTCGCCAATAAGAGCATTAATGAATGAAGATTTCCCCGCATTGGGGCGTCCAACAACGGCAAATCTTGGTAGGTCTGATGCGGCATTATCGGTGTGATCCGGTAGTGCCATAACCAAATCGTCCAGCAAATCCCCTGTACCGCTTCCGTTGATGCTGGCTATGGTATAATAATCGCCCAAACCGAGGTTGTAAAACTCAACAGCATCTTGAGCTCGCTTGGAATTATCAACTTTATTGACTGCCAAAAATACAGGTTTTTTGATTTTACGAAGCAATTTAGCCACGTCTTCATCCATACCGGTAACCCCCGTTTCAACATCGACCATAAAAATTATGGCATCGGCTTCTTCGATTGCCAATTCAACTTGCTTGTCGATTTCGGCCTCAAAAATATCGTCACTGCCAACGACATACCCTCCAGTATCAATCAAAGAAAATTCTTTTCCATTCCAGTCGCTTTTTCCATAATGACGGTCGCGGGTCACACCACTCACAGCATCCACAATCGCTTCGCGACGTTGAATGAGGCGGTTAAAAAAAGTGGACTTTCCTACATTGGGTCGTCCGACGATGGCAACTATGCTTCCCATGATTTCGTTTTGATTTTGCAAAAGTAGGAAATATCCCTTTGTGAGAAGTTGTTTTTGAGCTCTAAAACGAATTTGTTTTGTTTTTGTATCTTTAAAAACCTCAATATCTGTAATATGACTTTTCAAAACAACATCGTTTTACGGCCGCGTTTTAAGCTAAATTCTAATAAAACTAAGGCGGAAATTTTAGAACAATTTCGGCATATAGATATCCACAAAACTGGGATTCGTTCTGGTGTTATCGATGCGCATATTTTTTTAAAAATAACGAAAAAGAACCGCCACTTTTGGTCGCCACAATTGCATTTGGAGGTGTTTGAAAATGACAAGGGGTGTCGGATTCATGGCCTTTTTGGACCCAATGCAAAGTTGTGGACTTTTTTTATGTTTTTGCATTTTTTAGTCGCTGGAGTTTTTATTGGAGCTGGCATCTGGGCCTATGTCAATTGGTCTTTGGATCAACCTATTGGTGTCCCTGTTTTTTTAATCCTATTAATGATACTGCTTTGGATTATTTTGTACTTCGCCGGACGATTGGGAAAGGACAAAGGAAAGAAACAAATGAGGGTGTTGTACAATTTTACAACCTCCAAGATTTAGAAGTTTTTTATTTTATTTCTGATAGCCGAAACGCCTGAGTTGTTGTTGATTGGATCGCCAGTTTTTATTGACTTTAACATACAATTCTAAATGAACTTGTTTATCAAAAAATAGTTCCAAATCCTTTCGAGCTTCTACACCAACACGTTTTAGCGCTTTGCCTCTGTGGCCAATCAGTATTCCCTTTTGCGTATCGCGCTCCACCATGATAACCGAACGCATTCTGATGATATTCTCCTCCTCAAAAAATTCTTCAGTATCTACCTCAACTGCATAAGGAATCTCTTTCTTGTAGTACATCAGAATTTTCTCTCGAATTTTTTCATTCACAAAAAACCGCTCTGGCTTATCGGTGAGCTGGTCTTTTGGAAAATACGGTGGGGATTCTGGCAACAATTCAACAAGGCGGTCAAACACATTTTTTACGTTAAATCCTGTCAATGCCGACAAGGGGTAGAATTCGGCATTGGGAACTTTCGATTGCCACAATTCGGCCTGAGTTTCCAGCAACTCTTGGTTGGATTGATCAATTTTGTTGAGCAGCAATAACACGGGTGTTTTGGTGGATGTAATTTTTTGAAAAAAGGCCTCATCTTTTAGGGTCTTCTCGCCAATTTCGACCATGTAAATCAAGACATCAGCATCGTCAAAAGCCGATTTTACCATATCCATCATGGAGGTTTGCAATTCATACGCCGGTTTGATAATACCTGGTGTATCGGACAAAACCACTTGGAAATCGTTTCCATTAACGATACCCAATATACGGTGTCTTGTCGTTTGTGCCTTGGAGGTAATGATGGACAGTTTTTCACCAACAAACGCATTCATCAGTGTCGATTTTCCAACGTTTGGATTGCCTATAATGTTTACAAATCCTGCTTTGTGCATACCTTCAAAAGTTGAGGCAAAGGTACAAGGTTTTGACGAGATGGACCGTTAGGACTTTTATAATTTGTGTTCCTTCGACATAAACCGCTTTACATCTTCCACCATAGCAGCACTGCCACACACGAAGGGGACACGCTGGTGTAGGGCCTCAGGTTGAATGTCTAAAATTCGGCGATACCCGTCACTGGCTTTACCATGAGCTTGTTCTGCGAGAAAAGCCATAGGATTGCACTCGTATAACAATCGTAATTTTCCCTCTGGGTAGGTGGAACTTTGAGGGTATAAATAAATGCCGCCTTTTATCATATTTCTATGGAAATCCGAAACTAACGATCCAATGTACCGCGAGGTGTAGGGGCGGTCTTCTTCTTCCATTTGGCAGTATTTAATATAATTTTTAATCCCTTGCGGGAAATGGATGTAATTGCCTTCATTAACCGAATAAATTGATCCGTGTGTTGGAAAACGCATATTTGGATGAGACAAATAAAAGGTTCCGATGGCAGGGTTTAGCGTGAAGCCGTTAACCCCATCGCCAGTGGTGTAAACCAACATGGTTGAGGTACCATAAATGATGTATCCGGCCGCCACTTGCTCGGTTCCTTTTTGCAAAAAATCTTCTATCGTAACTGCACTACCAACGGGCGTTACACGACGGTAAATCGAAAAAATAGTTCCAACAGAAACATTAACATCAATATTGGACGATCCATCCAACGGGTCAATCAATACAACATATTTATTTTGATGATTATTGTCGTAGCTGTTAATGGCCATAAAATCTTGCTCCTCTTCGCTGGCTATGCCACAAACAATATTACGGTTGGTAAGCATTTGAATGAATTTTTCATTGGCATAAACATCCAATTTTTGTTGATTTTCCCCTTGCGTGTTGGTATCGCCAGAGTGCCCCAAAATATCTACAAGACCAGCTTTATTAACCGCATGATTGACCACTTTGGCAGCCAAACGAATTGAGTTAATAAGTCGAGATAATTCGCCTGAACTGTATTTGAACGACGCTTGATTTTCAATGATAAACTCACCAAGAGTTTGGTTTTTTTGAGACATAAGAAGTAATTCTACTGCAAATATCTAATTTTTTGACGAACTACAACGTTTTCGTAAAAAAATTGTGGCTTAAATATAAAACGGTTTTAAGTATCTTTGAACGCAATATTAGATCTATGAATTACCACATACGAGAAGCCCATAAAGCAGACATGCCACAGGTTTTGCAACTTATCGTTGAATTGGCAGTGTTTGAAAAAGAACCTGATGCGGTTGAGGTTACTGTGGAAGAACTGGAATCCAAGGGCTTTGGTACCGCTCCCGATTTTCATTGTTTTGTTGCGGAAATTGAGACTAAAATTATCGGTATGGCATTGGTTTTTACGCGATTTTCAACCTGGAAAGGCCGTGTTTTACATTTGGAAGATCTGATTGTCTCGGAACACTTTAGGGGGTATGGAATTGGCACTGCACTTTTGGACGAAGTGGTAAAATATGCTGCAAAATTGAAGGTTAAACGAGTGAGTTGGGAAGTTTTGGATTGGAATACGCCTGCTATTGATTTTTATGAGGCCAAAGGAGCAGATGTTAAACGTGATTGGGATGTGGTTCATTTGGACTCTAATGGCATCAAAAATTATTTGTTAAAACTGGACAACGCATGAAAATCCTAAAATTTGGTGGAGCATCGGTGAAAGATGCTGAAGGCGTACGAAACCTGGTGCAAGTATTACAAACAGTCGGGACTCATGAAACGCTGATCGTCATTTCGGCCATGGGAAAAACGACCAATGCTTTAGAACAAGTCATTGACCACTATTTTAACACAAAACACGAGCTGCAAAGCAGCATCCAAGATGTCAAAAAATTCCACAATGCTATCGTGTTGGATTTATTTGAAAACGAATCTCACCCGGTATTCAAGGCGGTTTCCAGCTTATTTGATGAACTTTCAAGTTTTTTTGAACGAAACAAATCGCCCGATTATGATTTCATATACGATCAAACCATTGGTTTTGGCGAGTTGGTTTCAACCACCATTGTCAGTTATTATCTGAATCATAACGGCCTAAATAACCAATGGTTGGATGTTCGAGAATTGATAAAAACAGACCGAAATTACCGCAACGCCAAAGTTCAATGGGAGCCCACGCAACAACAGATTCAACAAAAAATTGACCCCAAACAATTGTATATCACACAAGGATTTTTGGGCAGCGATTCCAATAATTTCACCACGACCTTGGGAAGGGAGGGCAGCGATTACACGGCAGCCATTTTTGCCTACTGTTTGAATGCTAAAAGCGTTACCATTTGGAAAGACGTCCCAGGCGTACTCAACGCCGACCCGCGTTATTTTGACAATGCTACCCTACTGCACTCCTTATCCTATGAAGAGGCCATAGAACTGTCTTATTATGGGGCTTCGGTTATCCATCCTAAAACGCTGCAACCGCTCCAACGAAAAGAAATTCCGTTGCATGTTAAATCGTTTTTAAACCCAAAAAATAAAGGAACTACAGTTGGAAAAGCCTTGAAACTTACCCCGAAAGTGCCGTGTTACATTTTACGAAAAAATCAAATTTTGATTGCCGTTTCCTCCTTAGACTTTTCCTACATCGTAGAGGAAAATATCAGCCATATTTTTAAACTTCTACATCAAAATAAAATGAAAGTTCGGTTGATTCAAAATTCGGCCATTAGCTTTTCGGTTTGTATCGAAAATACGTTTGATAATTTGGGCCCACTTTTGTTACAGCTCAAAGCCAAATACCAGCTAACCGTTTATCAACACGTAAATTTATTTACCATTCGACATCATACGGACGAGGTTATTCAAGATATTGAAAAAAATAAAACGGTTCTAATAAAACAAATCACCCCCAAAACCGTTCAACTTATAACCCAATAATTTAAGCCCATGAGTATTGTTTCTGCTAGAGAAGTAGCCAAGGCCATAACGCTGGATCGTTATGGATTTTTGGGGACGTTTTGTGGTTGGATTCTCATGAAAGTCCTTAAAATTTCGACCATCAATCGAATTTATAATCGAAATAAACACCTCTCGGATCTCGATTTTTTAAACGGTTTATTGAGGGATTTTCAAATTAAATTTGAAATCCCCGAAGAAGACCTCAAACGGTTGCCCAAAACAGGGGCTTACATCACGGTGTCCAACCATCCGCTTGGGGGTATCGATGGAATTCTGTTGTTGAAACTAATGCTGGAGCAACGTTCAGATTTTAAAATCATTGCCAATTTTTTACTCCATCGCATTGAACCGCTGATTCCCTACATCATGCCGGTTAATCCGTTTGAACACAGAAAGGATGTAAAATCTAGTGTTATGGGATTTAAAAATTCCTTGTTGCACCTTAAAAATGGCCACCCTCTTGGGCTCTTTCCAGCCGGCGAAGTTTCCACCTACCGCGACGGAAAACTTTTGGTCGATAAACCATGGGAAGTCGCTGCCATGAAATTGGTTAAAAAAGCCGAAGTCCCCGTGGTTCCGATATATTTTCATGCAAAAAACAGTCCGCTTTTTTACCGCCTATCGAAAATAAGTGATACCCTCCGAACGGCCAAACTGCCCTCAGAATTACTCTCCCAAAAACACCGTGTGATTAAAGTTCGAATTGGACGACCGATTTCTGTAACAGATCAAGCACAACACGACTCGCTGGAGGCCTTTACGGACTTTATCCGAAAAAAAACCTACATGTTGTCCAACGCTTTTGAACGGCCAAAAATTCTTCAAAACTTGTCCTCTACATTGAAAGTGACCAAATCGCCCAAACAAATTATTACGCCTGTGGACCCTCTCATTATGCAATCTGAAGTGGACGACCTTAGGGCCAAAAACTACCGCTTGTTGGAAAGCAAAAACTACGAAGTGTATTTGGCTCCGGCGGCAACCATTCCTAATATTTTGCGGGAAATTGGTCGGTTGCGAGAAATCACTTTTCGGGAAATTGGCGAAGGCACCAACCGTGCTATCGATCTGGACGAATTTGACACCTACTACCACCATATGTTCTTGTGGGATTCCGAAGCCAATTGTTTGGCGGGGGCCTACCGCATGGGGCTGGGTGTTGAAGTTTATGACCGTTTTGGTATCGATGGATTTTATTTGCAAGACCTCTTCCGTTTTGAACCCGAATTGCACCGCATGATGAGTCAATCTATAGAACTGGGACGGGCTTTTATTATCAAATCTTACCAACAAAAACCCATGCCTCTTTTCTTGCTTTGGAAAGGCATTGTACATACCACCTTGCGTTTTCCAAATCACAAGTATCTTATTGGTGGGGTAAGTATTAGCAATCGTTTTTCTAATTTCTCAAAATCGCTGATGATTGAGTTTATGAAATCGCATTATTACGACCCGTATTTGGCGCAATATGTCCACCCCAAAAAGGAATTTAAAGTCAAACTTAATGATGCCGACAAGGATTTTGTATTTGATGCCACAGCGGCCGATTTGAATAAATTTGATAAAATTATTGATGAAATCGAACCTGGGGCTTTACGCCTTCCTGTGTTACTGAAAAAATACATCAAGCAAAACGCACGGCTGATTGCTTTTAATGTGGACCCGCTTTTTAACAACGCCGTCGATGGTTTAATGTACATCCGAATTTCTGATCTTCCAGACAGTACCGTCCGCCCAGTAATGGAAGAATTCCAAGCGGAACTGGAACGGAAATATGGCCCAAAAGCGGAGGAAGAGGAGTAAATCACTTCAACTTCTCATCCACAGGTTCCCAGAGTTCAATTTTATGGCCATCGGGGTTCATAATCCAAGCAAACTTGCCATAGTCAAATTCTTGAATGTCGCCGACCAACTCAATCCCTGCTGTCTGAAGTTCTACAACAAGTTCGGATAAATTTTCCACCCGATAATTCACCATAAAGGGTTGGGTACTGGGATCAAAATAATCGGTATCGCTCTTAAATGGCGACCACTGGGTCAGGCATTCTTTTCCGTTTTGGTCCTTCCACCAAAAGGTGCTGCCATAGGCATCAACACTTAAGCCCAAATGTTGGGCATACCATTGTTTTGTTTTTTCTGGATTTTTAGTTTTAAAAAATACACCGCCTATTCCTGTTACTTTTTTAATCATTTTTTTGGGGTTTTGATTGTTGTTTCATAAAGTTTAATCCATTCTTCTGTTGTCAATTTAGCGGCCAAATCGCCAATCAATTCAAAGGGAATATCATCCATTTTTTTAAATCGGATACAACTTTTACCCATGTCTAATTTTCGAGAACAGTGCTTTGGGTACTCTGCCACAAACCAATCCAAAATTTCTTTTTTGGCATATATTCCAGCATGATATACGGCAATAAAATTTTTTTGTGACGCCAGATTCATAAACGGTAGCGGCATTTTTGGGTTGCAATGGTAGCCCTCGGGGTACAAGCTGTGTGGCACCACATAGCCCAACATGCCATAATTCATACATTCTTGAAAATTGGGATCTATTTGACTTTTAATTGCGGCTCGCAATTTGACCATTGGTGCTTTGCGCTCATCTGGAAGTTTTTCCATATAGGCCTCTGGTGTTTTGGCTTTGGATTGCATGTTATGTAGGTTTTAGTGAAATTGAGTTTTAATTTTATCTACAACCGTTTGAGCTAATTTGCGGTGACTTTCTTCAGTCCAACCTGCCACATGAGGCGATAATATAACGCGTTCAGATTGTATCAAATATTTCATGGGTTCTGGCATATTTTGCTCAGAAAATAGTGACTCAAAAGAACTTTTTTCATATTCCAACACATCCAAACCGGCTCCCAAAATATGCCCGGATTCCAAGGCAGAAACTAAATCTTGAGTGATTACACTTCGGCCTCGTGCCGTATTAATCAGCCAAAACGGTTTAGCAAATTGTCGAATAAATTTGGTGTTAATCATCCCAAGGGTTAATGGAGTTTGTGGGGTATGCAAACTCACGACATCAACTTGTTTTTGAAACTCTTTAAGTGAAACTTGTGTGGCATTTTCATCAGCCACATTGGGCTTTATATCGTAACATAAAACCTGAACGTCAAACCCTTTTAGTGTTTTAGCGAAAGCTTTTCCCATGTTGCCATAACCAATAATCCCAACGGTTTTACCGCTCAATTCCAGGCCTCTGTTGGCTTCGCGTTGCCAAAGCCCTCGACGAATTTCTCTGTCGGTCTGAGCTAATTTATTGAACAAAGCCAGCAACATCCCCAGCGTATGCTCACCTACTGCGTTTCGGTTGCCTTCTGGAGCTGAAATTAAATGAATTCCTTTTTGGGCGGCATAGTCCACGTCAATATTTTCCAAACCTGCCCCCACTCGGCCAATAAATTTTAAGTGCTTGGCATGATCCAAAAACTGACGATCAATGGTGAAACGGCTCCTGATAATTAACCCTTCGTAGTTTGATATTTTGGCTTCAATATCACTTTTAGAGCTGGAATAATCTTCATGGTTGACATGGCCCACAGCTGCCAATTGATCAATCAGCAAAGGATGGTTGGTATCCACATGAAGAATGGTCATGCTTTCTAAATATTTAGGATAAATTTGGCGATGATAAAGTAAATCAAAATACCAAAAATATCGTTGCTTGTAGTAATAAAAGGTCCAGTTGCAATGGCTGGGTCTATTCCTCTTTTGTGTAAAAACAACGGGATAAATGTCCCAACGATTCCCGCCACAATAATGACAACCACCAAGGATACCGAAACTGCCAATGCGGTTTGCATATCTTGCTGCCATGCCCACACAAATCCAAACAAAACAAGGGCTAAAATAATCCCGTTTAGGGCAGCCAAAAGCATTTCTTTGAATAGGCGGTTGTTGATACTTCCCTTTATATCGTCGTTGGCCAAACCTTGAACAATGATGGCGCTGGACTGAACGCCAACGTTACCTGCCATGGCCGCAATTAAAGGGGTGAATAACAAAATGAGGGGGAAATCTTCAATAATGGTATCGAATGTCCCCATGATAACTGCTGCACCTACTCCTCCAATGAGGCCTAAAAATAACCATGGTAATCGGGCCCTCGTTAATGCAAAAATACTGTCCTCGGCATCTACATCTTGTGTGATTCCTGCTGCCAACTGATAGTCTTTTTCTGCTTCTTCTATGATGACATCCACGATGTCGTCAATGGTGATACGCCCCAAAAGAGTCTTGCTGTCGTCCACCACAGGTACGGCTTCCAAATCGTATTTGGCCATTAGTTTGGCAACGTCCTCGTCGTCGTCGTTGACATGAACGTAATCTACTTTCGGGATGTATATGTCAGTGATTTTAGTTTCATTTTTGGCAATCAGAAGGTCTTTTAGGGACAAACGCCCAATGAGTTTATCTTCTTTATCAACCACATAAATCGAGTGAACTCTTTTTACGTTTTTGGCTTGCGCACGAATTTTTCTCAGGCATCCTGCAACAGTCCAAGTTTCATAGACTTTGACCAATTCTTTGGCCATCAATCCCCCGGCCGTATTTTCGTCGTACTCCAAGAGTTCTTGGATGTCTGCCACGAGGTCTTTGTCGTCAATTTGCGCTATAACTTTTTTCTTACGCTCTGGCGATAATTCCGATAATAAATCGGCGGCATCATCAGTATCCAACTCTTTTACTTCTTCTGCAATTTCTTTGGGCGAAAGATTTTCGAGAACTTTTTCTCGAACATCATCTTCCAATTCGGACAGAACGTCAGAGGTGGTTTCGCTGTCTAAAAGTTTAATGATGTAAGTGGCTTGATCTAAATTGAGTTCGTCTAATATTTCGGCAATATCAGCGTAGTGTAACTCGTTCAATTGATCTTGAAGGCGGGTGTCGTTTTGCGCTTCAATATGCAATTGAATACTATCCAACAAATTTGTTGTAATTTCAAATGTTGTATGTTCTTTTGATACTTTCACGTGAGCTTTCCCTTAAAATCTTCAGCTATGGCGGTGGTCAGCTCAATAAACGATTCAACTGACAACTGTTCAGGGCGTTTGTCAAAGATAGTATTTGCTTTTAAATTATCCGATAAATTCAATGCTTTTAAACTATTTCTTAGGGTTTTTCGGCGTTGCTGAAAGGCCATTTTGACCACTGAAAAAAATAGGGTCTCATCGCAGGACAATCTGAAATTAGATTTGCGAATTAAGCGTAACACGCCAGAATTCACTTTGGGAGGTGGGTCAAATACCGATGGTGGAACAGTAAATAGGTATTCGGCCCGGTAAAATGCTTGAACTAAAACAGACAAAATGCCATAGGTTTTACTACCAGGTTGTTCGCAAATACGCCGAGCAACTTCTTTCTGAAACATCCCAGAAAATTCTGGAATTTGATGCCTAAAATCCAACATTCTGAATACAATCTGCGATGAAATATTATAGGGGTAATTTCCAATCATGGCAAAGGGTTTATTGCCAAATAGCGCTAAAAAATTACACTTCAAAACATCCTCTTGATAAATTCTGGAACTCAGTTTTGGAAAATGCGTTTTTAAATACAACACCGATTCGTTGTCGATTTCAATTAGGTGTGTTTCAAGAGGTTTTTGTATGATATAGTTTGTTAAAACCCCCATGCCAGGGCCAATTTCCAAAACAATATCATAGCCCTCCAAAGTCAGTGTATCTGCAATTTTTTTTGCAATGGAAATGTCTTTCAGAAAATGTTGACCTAAATATTTTTTGGGTTTGACACGCATTATTTTTGGGTTACATGAAATTCATCTACCAACTCCAGTTCTGTTCGGAAAGCCAACATTTTGTCTCCAAATCGTTTTAGCCCATCCGCCTGTAATCTTTGAGCGTACTGCTCGTGATAGGTTTTTAGAGCGGCTCTGGAATGGGCAAAATATTGAACGGAATAGGTTGTTCCGCCCAACTCCTCGTCAACCAGAACTTTTGTAAATACCGCTTTGGAAAACAACCCCGTACTCAGCACCGTCGGAATGTGTTGTTTCATCCAAGCTCTCCAATCCTCGTGGATGGAATCGTCAATATTTAAAGTGATATTATAGATTATCATAAATTGATTGTTGAAGATGGCTCCAAAGATTCTCTTAATTTTCGGTACTGTTTTTTTGACTCCACAAAATGAATACTATCTTGGTGGTTAAAAATAATTTTTTCGTAATAGTTGAGCGCTTTTTGATTCAACTTCAGATGGTTTCTGTACAACTCTGCTAAAGCAAAATAAGCATCATCGATTAAAATTTCATCAGAAAATGTTTTTTCAATCGTCAAATAATTTTTCTCGGCTTGTTCAAAATCATTCACAGATTCAAAAATACTGGCCTGCAGCATCAACGCCTGATCTACAATGGCGTGAGTTGGATGGGTTTTGACCAACGCATCAAGGGCAGATAGGGCTTCTTTTTTTTTATTTTGAAACTTTAAAAAATCTGCCTTAGCATACATGGTCAATGGGGATTGAAGACTGTCGCCAAACTTGTGATCAGTAATGAGGAGTAGTAAATCTAGGGCATCGTTTGCTATGAGTTGAGAGGTGGACGATTTCAGTACATTCAATTGGGTTTCGGCCCAATCAAAATCGCCCTTATAAAAGCTGGTTTTAGCAGCTTTAAATCTGGCCTCCTGAGCTAAAGTGCTGTTTTTAAGAGCAGTGTGAACTTGTGTGTAATAAATTAAAGCCCGATTGAACTGGCGTTGAGACCCCAAAATATCGGCGAGTTTTAATTTTATTTTAGATGACGAAAACGAAGATAAATTTGCCTCAAGGGCCGATTTTAACCGATTCACGGCATCGTTTTTTTGGTCTGTATTAAACGCTAAAAATTGAGCATAGGACAACAACGTTTCGGTGGTCTCGTTCGTTATCCCATAGGTCTCCAATAGGTTTTCATAGTCGGATTGAATACGACCCAAATCTGGATTTGGTAAGTGCTCTGTTTCAAGCACCAACCATTGACGTTTGGCTTCTATTTTTAAAAAAAAATCTTGGGCGTTGAGCACTACAAACTTTAGAGCTTCCGAAGTAACTTTATAGCGTTTCGCTGTTTTAGCCCAAAGGCCAACATCGATAACCCCTTGCAAAGAGCCACCACCACGACGAAACATCGCTTTTTCCAGCGTTAGTGCTTTAGAAAAATCGTTCTGTTGACTGTAGAGCCAACTCAACATTTTGGTCCAAAATTCACTGGACGAATTCTGAAGTTTTTGGAGTATAATTTTTTTTAGTATCAAGTTATACTTGGCGGATGCATTCTCCGAAATATAATCGCCAAATAAGCGCAGAATTTGGTTGAGATACGTTGGATTGTTTTTAGTAAAATTTAGATAACTTAAAAACATATTTTCAATGTCTTTTTTCTCGGCATATAACCCGGCCAACCTGTACTCATAATTTGGGTTTTGGGTGTGATCCAGTGCAAACTTGTAAACCCTAATCGCCTGATCTACAAGACTGTGTGTTTCAAATCGAAGAGCTACCGCATAGGCCAGAGCTGGGGTTTCTGAAACGCTTTCTAACGCTGTTTCATAAAACTCAATCGCTTTTTGTGATTGGTTTTGGAGTTGAAAATTATATCCCAATTCAACCAAAAATTGGGGGTTATTCCGGCGTTTATACTGATTTTCCAAAAGGGTTTGAGCCGCTTGAAATTGTTTTAGCTCTTGCTGAATTTCTACCAATCTAAAGATATAATTGGAATTGTTGGGTTGGGTGTCTAAAAGTTTCTGAAAGTAGTAAGAGGCTTTTTCAAATTCGCCATTGTTATAATAAGATTCGGCCAAATCAAGGTCCGTTTGTGCAAAAGTCACAAAACTAAAAAACCCAATAAACATATGCATCAGTGGCTTCATCCCTACGTTTTGGTAAAGGTACTAAATGTCATGGCAAGTCGGCTACAACTCTAATTGATTCGGTCGAACCCTGTGTAGGGGATCAAAACCTCCGGAATCAGAATGTCGTTTTCAGTTTGATAATTTTCCAAAATCCCAGCTAACACTCTGGGTAGAGCCAAAGAGCTGCCGTTGAGGGTGTGTGCCAATTCAGATTTTCCGTCGCTGTTTTTGAATCGTAATTTTAAGCGGTTGGCTTGATAGGTTTCAAAATTGGATACAGACGAAATTTCCAGCCAACGATTTTGAGCCGTCGAAAATACTTCAAAATCATACGTTAATGCAGATGTAAACCCTAAATCGCCTGAGCACAATTTCAGGATTCTATACGGTAATTTCAACTCTTCTAAAATCCCTTTTACGTGATCTACCATGGCATCCAGGGCCTTGTACGATTCACTGGGGTGTTCCACACGAAGAATTTCCACTTTGTCAAATTGATGCAAACGATTTAAACCACGAACATGCGCTCCATAGCTTCCTGCCTCACGACGAAAACAAGGGGTGTATGTGGTAAGTTTTTTTGGAAAATCATTAGCGTCCATAAGAACATCTCGGAAAATATTAGTGGCTGGAACTTCTCCGGTAGGAATGAGATATAAATTATCGGCTCCAACAAAATACATCTGACCTTCCTTGTCCGGCAGTTGTCCGGTGCCATAACCTGAGGCCTCGTTTACCACATGTGGAACTTGAATCTCGTGGTATCCTGCAGCCGTATTTTTGTCTAAAAAATAATTAATTAAGGCACGTTGTAACCGTGCGCCTTTGCCTTTATAGACTGGAAATCCAGCACCTGTAATTTTATTTCCGAGCTCAAAATCAATAATATCGTAGGTTTTGGCCAACTCCCAGTGGGGTTGAGCCTTGTCGTGAAGTTGTGGTATCGCTCCAAAACGAAATACCTCTTCATTATCGTCTTCAGAGTTTCCATTTGGCACCGAAGGATGTGGGAGATTTGGAAGATCGTAAAGTAATTTTTCAAGCTTTTCCGTTGTGGCATGTAATGAATCGGAAAATGTAGTTTTTTGAGTTTTTAAGGCCGCTGTTTTTTGCTTAAGTAAGGTTGCTTTTTCTGTTTGTCCGGACTTGAACAATTGTCCAATTTCTTTTGAAATTACATTGAGTTCTGCCGATGCTGCATCCATTTGAGTTTGAAGGTTGCGTCTGGTGGCATCCAATGCCAAAACAGTGTCAACCACTTCAGCGGCATGGTCCATTCGTTTGGACAAGCGGTCGATGGCTTCGGACTTATGCTCTCTTAAAAATGCGACTTGTAACATGTGCGTTATTTTGTACAACAAATGTAATCAAATCAATGCAATGTCAATTAGATTTTTTTTAATAAATCGATTCGATTTTTGGCCAAAATTTTATCCTCTTCGAGTTGAGATTTTAAGGCCTCAATGGAGGGGAATTTGATTTCATTTCTCAAATGATCCAACAATTCAAGCTGGAGAACAGCATCATAAAGATCGTTGTTGAAATCAAAAAAGTGAACCTCGATGTGGGTTTCATCAGTTTCGGAAACCGTTGGATTTGTTCCAATATTCATCATGCCATAAACCGTGGTGAATTGCCATTGGGTTTTTACAAGATATACGCCAGCTTTAGGAATTAATTTGTATGGCTCTTCGATGTGAATGTTGGCTGTCGGAAAATTGATTTGCCGACCCAATCCCTTGCCTCTAATTACAGTCCCTGTTAAAATAAAAGGGTAGCCCAAATAGGTGTTGGCGATTTTGATATTTCCTTCCAACAAAGCGGTTCTAATTTTGGTGGAACTCACTGTGACTTCATCGACCTCTTGTGCCCCAATTTCAGTAACCTGAAATCCATAAAACTCACCAAATTCTTTCAAATCAGAAATATTAGCCGTTCGGTTTCTGCCAAATTGATGGTCGTACCCAACAATAATGTGCTTCACTTGTAAGGTGTTAACCAAAACATCCCGAACATATTCCAAAGCCGTCAGTCTGGAAAAGGATTTGGTAAATTCTTTCACCACAAGATGATCGACTCCGAAGGATTCTAATTTTGCCGCTTTTTCATCAATGGTGTTGATTAGTTTTATGGTCGCATCGTTTTGGACCACCATTCGAGGGTGGGGGAAAAAAGTGAGAACCAACGCCTGAAGCTGATCTTTTTGAGCAATATCAACCAATTGATGTATGATTTTTTGATGCCCAACATGTACGCCGTCAAAGGTTCCAATCGTGACGACAGAGGGTTTAATTTGATTGTAATCGGAGGCGGTTTTAATTTTCAAAATTTCGTCCGTAGTAATATCAAACGAAGATAAAAAAAGATGAATTGATTCGTGTCATTTTAGCTTGATTTTAAGACATTAAAGTCCAAAAAATGTAAATATTTCATTATTTTTACAACCTTTATTAAACCAATTTAACATGAAAAAAATTACGCAATTTACTTTGCTTTTGTTCTTCAGCACCCTAAGCGTACAGGCACAAACCCGAAGTTGCGGGATGGTAGCACATATGGAAGAACAGATGAAGGATCCTGAATTTGCTCAAGAATGGCAGGAAAATCAGGCCAAATTCAAAGCGCAAGTTTTCCAATCGCTGTCCAATGAACAAAGACAAAGCAGTATGAATCCCATAGTGATTCCTGTAGCGGTTCATTTCCCAAGTGGTTTGGAGTCAGACAGAGCTTGTTTGGAAGCTCTGGCCCAAACGCAAATTGATATTCTTAATGGTGATTATACGGCTACGAATCCTGATGCCAACCTTTGGGACACAGCCAGCCCGTTTTATCCCAACTCGTCGCATGGCGTGGCCAATATTACATTTTGTATTGCCACTCAAAACCACCCTAACAACACCGATAACGATTTGGTTGAAGGGGGGCCTGCAGTTACCATTGGATACAATTTTGGTGGTGGAGCTGACTCAGACAGTGCTTGGAGTGGGTATATGAATTTTTTAGTCAAAAGTATCAACGGAGGTGTTCTTGGATATTCTCCTTTGGGAGGTAGTATAGCAGCTGGACAATCTGTTGTAATGAATCTTTTCGCCTTTGGTTCTGGTGCGGGTTGTCCCAATTCTGGAGTTGTTCCTGGAGCGCCTTACAACTTGGGCCGAACCGTCACACACGAGTTGGGTCATTTTTACAATCTAAATCACATTTGGGGCGACGGTGGTTGTAATGTTGACGACGGTATTACAGACACCCCTGTTGCCAGTGGTTCAAATGGCGGATGTCCAGATCCAGGGTCCATTCCAGGATGTGTCGCCGGAGAATATGAAATGTCTATGAATTATATGGATTACACAAATGATGCTTGTATGTATATGTTTACTCAAGGTCAAATGGATGTAGTCGATAATTACATAAACGTCTTGCAAAGTCAATTTAAACCCAATGTAACCTCTAATTGTGGCACACCCACAGGGCCTGATTTTTCTATCACAGCTACAAACTCCCCCATCTTTTCTTGTCCAACAACAGCAGAGGATGCCGTATTTGAGTTTGATTTCACTGCGCTGAATGACTATGACGTAACAACATCATTTTCCGCTGCTGGACTCCCTGAAAACGCCTCGGTTTCGTTTAGCCCACCCTTTATCAGCGGTACTGGCACTGTAACAATGACCATCGGTAATATTGCCAATACAGCTGTTGGAGATTACACCATAACGGTAACAGCCAGCAGTTTTGTAGCTAGTAAGACTGTTGATGTTCTTCTTAAAAATAACTGTACCTCCATACAATGTAACAGCTTCAGTTCTGACGATAACTTAAACATTAGCATCCCAGATGGCATTGGCGCAAACGAGTATGGTGATGCCATAACTTCTATTATTTCGGTACCCGATTTGGGCACCCTTTCTAGCATTACTGCAAATGTAGATGTAACTCATTCTTACATCCAGGACTTGGTGGTGGTTTTATACCACCCCGATCAAACAACCTACGCCATCCTTTGGGGTAGAGATTGTGCTGGTGAAAATGGATTTGATGTAACCTTTAGCGACGAGGGATCTGCCATTACATGTGCTGACCCAACTGTAGGTACATTTGCTCCATATGAACCCTTAAGTATTTTTGAAGGCATGGATACAGCTGGAGACTGGACCCTATTGATTCAAGACGGATACAACGATGATACTGGTGTACTAAACGATTGGTCTATTGAACTATGTACAGAAGCCCCACTTAGTGTTGATGCTAATCCAATTGCGCTTGAGCAAGTCTTAATTTATCCAAATCCCAGCAATGGATTATTTAATATAGAGGTTGAATCCATGCAATCGACTGACCTAAAAATTTCCATATATGATGTTCGAGGTCGAATTGTTTTTGAAGAACGCTACAACAACAACCTTCGTTTTGAACAAACGATTGATTTAAGCCGAGTTAATTCTGGAATTTATATCATGGAAATTTCGGACGGTAAAAATTCGATCAACAAGAGAATCATCAAGAAATAATACAATGATAAATTTAAAAAAGGAGCTTAACGGCTCCTTTTTTTATGTCCCATTATAGGCATTCATGGTGTTTGTTACGCCAGAGAGTCCAAAGTTTTCAATCATTTCAGAGGTTTTTTTAAGGCGTTCTTTCAAGTTATCAAACTCGGTGTCGGTCCATTGGCCAAGTACATAGTCCACTTGTTTTCCTTTGGTAAAAGCATCACTAATACCAAAGCGCAATCGGTTGTAATTGGTTGTATTCAGTTTATTTTGAATGTCTTTTAATCCATTATGCCCGCCATCACTTCCCTTGGTTTTTAGCCGTAGGGTTCCAAACGGTAAATTCAAATCGTCAGTGACAACCAAAAGATGTTCAATCGGAACTTTTTCTTTGTCTAACCAATATTTTACAGCTTTACCGCTTAAATTCATAAACGTATTTGGCTTGAGCAAAATAAAAGTACGCCCCTTTATTTTGTATGTGGCCAATGCCCCAAGTTTTCGAGATTCATACGCTACATCTCGAGATTCCGCAAAATGATTTAGAATTTTAAACCCAATATTATGTCGCGTGTTCACATAGTCCGAACCGGTATTCCCTAGGCCAACAATTAAATACTTTTTAGACATGGTTTTGTTGTCTTTTGAAGTTAAATTTTTTCTAAACATCCATTTGAACATGGTTGTAAAAATAAAAAAAGCATTCTGAAATTCATCAGAATGCTTTTTGATATTTGTAGTGATATCGAATTTATGCCTCAGCTGCTGCCTCGCCTTCCGCTGGAGCATCTGTACCGTCCTGGCTGTCATCATCTTCATCCTCCTCAAGATCGGTATTTGAAACTCTGGATTGTTTGACTTGACACACCACGGTATTATCGGCATGTAAGAATTTATAATCGTCGTTGAATAACGCCGTGATATAAACCTTATTTCCAATTCTAAGATTTGAAATATCAACTTCGATAAAATCGGGTAAATTGGTTGGTAGTGCTTTGATTCTGAGCTTTCTTCGGTTACGTCTCAAAACACCTCCTGCTCTAACGCCTGGAGAATTACCTGTTAAAACAACAGGAATATCCATAGCAATTTCTTTATCATCAAACAACTGATAGAAGTCGATGTGTAAAATTTTATCCGTAACAGGATGAAATTGAATGTCCTGCAACACCGCATTGTAGGAGTCGTCTCCTAAGGCAATCACAACTGTATGCGCATTTGGTGTGTATACGAGTTTCGAGAATGCCAATTCTGCTGCAGAGAAATGTACTGGCTGATTTCCTCCGTATAATACGCAAGGAACCTCTCCAGCATTACGCAAGGCCTTTGTTGCTTTTTTGCCCACGCTTTCTCTTTTAGATCCATTGATTGTAATTGATTTCATTTATATTAATTTAAGGGTTTACATTATAAATTTTGAGCTGATCGATTCATTTTGATGGACTTTATGCATCACATCGGCAAATAACTCGGCACAGCTCAGTACCGTAATTTTGGGACTTTCTTGAACCAGTGGAATGGAGTCCGTTACGATTAATTGTTCGAGCTTGGATTGCTCCAAACGCTGGTAAGCACTTCCAGAAAGAATAGGGTGTGTACAAATGGCACGAACACTTTTGGCACCACGTTCAATCATCAAGTCAGCCGCTTTGGTCAAAGTTCCTGCAGTATCCACCATATCGTCTACCAAAACAACATTTTTGCCCGTAACATCTCCAATGAGTTCCATGTGAGAAATCACGTTAGCTTTGGCCCGTTGTTTGTAACAAATGACGACATCGCTTTCCAAAGCTTTCGAATAGGCATAAGCTCTTTTTGACCCGCCCATATCGGGTGAGGCGATAGTTAGGTTATCTAAATTGAGTGATTTCAAATACGGTAAAAAGATGGTTGAAGCGTACAAATGGTCCACGGGTTTTTCAAAAAACCCTTGAATTTGATCGGCATGCAAATCCATTGTAATGATTCGAGTTGCACCAGCAGTTTCCAACATTTTCGCCACTAATTTAGCTGCTATCGGAACTCTGGGCTTGTCTTTTCGGTCCTGTCTGGCCCATCCAAAATAAGGAATTACGGCAGTAATGTGCCGGGCCGATGCTCGTTTGGCAGCGTCCAACATCAAAAGCAATTCCATCAAATTCTCAGGACCGGGATTGGTGGATGCAATTATAAATATGCGTGTCCCACGGATTGACTCTTCGTACGAGGGTTGAAACTCGCCATCGCTGTACGTAGAGGTGATTACACTTCCTAAATCTTCCCCGAATGCTTTGGCGATACGATTTCCAAGAATTTTGGAATTGGCACAAGCAAAAATTTTGGGTTGTAAACTGGTTTTGGACATTAAATTATTGTTAGGACGCCTGATGTTTGTTGAAAAATTTTTCTCGAGTGGCAAATTTATGAATTTATTTGAACTGTAAAAGGATAAAACCAACTATTTTGTAGTTGAATAAACGAATAAATTTTATAGATTTGCAATCCGAATTTTTGCTCAAGTGGCGGAATTGGTAGACGCGCTGGATTCAAAATCCAGTTTCTTCGGAAGTGTGGGTTCGATTCCCACCTTGAGTACAAAAAAAGGCCTCCACTTGGAGGCCTTTTTTTCTTAGGTTAATTATATATTAATTTACAATTAATTTTTTGGTTGTAGCTTTTGTTCCTAAGGTCATTTGTACAAAATATACACCTGTGCGCAAGGTTGAAATATTGACTTCGCTTTGAATATTCTTTACCGCAATTAAAGACTTTCCAAGTATATCAAAAATTTGAATGTCTAAATTTTCATTTGAGTTTTTGGAAAACTGAACGACATCTTTTGCCGGATTGGGGTACATTTTAACACTAATTAATTCGTTGTCTTCTGCACTCGCAGTTGAAGGAGCTCTAACGACCATACTCCCTAAAGCCGCATCATTTGGGTCAGCAGGAGGGCCATTCATTGCAAATCCATATTGAATTATTGCTCCAGCAGCTGTTTCTGCAGCCGTTGCTGATACACTAAAATCCCCTGTTCCTAAAGCAACTGTTTTCAGTGTAAGTTGTCCATACCCTGAGTCCAGTACTTTAATAAAAGCAATCACAGTGTGGTTTGAATTTAAATCGTTAGATGTTACATTACCAGAAAACGTCAAAGCATCTGAAGTTAGCGCATTGTTTTCAATATAAGAGTTTACTTCTAACGTTTTCACTGGCACCTGAGTCCCAGAAGAATTATCAAACCAAGCCGTATTATTAGCTTCTGCTGTCCAAATAGCAATGTTTGGAGCTAGTGTTACAGATGTGGAGGTGGCAGTTGCTCGATTATCACTTAGAGTGTATGAGAAACCAAATGCATAAGCACCGTCAGATGCATTAAAAGCATTCACATAAGAATTCCAAGAAGTGGAAGATTCAACCGTTACTTGGTTCTGACCGTAAGCAGACCCAAAAAGGATTGAAAATAAAAATAAGGTAATTTTTTTCATAAGTTTAGGCGTTTAAATTTTACATTCTAGATTTAGGTTATTATTACAATAATATGATTTTGTTTAGATTACCTAAAATAATCGTCACATACACAAACCATACATGAAAGTAAATTCAAAAAAGAAAAATATTTTGTTTATTATGAAACCAAAATTCAATTGACAAAATAGCAAACTAATCTATCCAACTACTTAATTCAACACCTTAAAATGGTTTTAAATTTTTGCGTTAAAAAATTGAATGTCAAAAACTTGTAGTTGAAAAATCATACACAAGAGTATGATTAAATTATAATTTTGACTCTTATTAATTTTATTTATTGTTTAATTTTTTAACGATAAAACCTAACAAATTAATTTATCCATTGAAATAAATACCCTTCTTTCGTATGGTTTTTGTTGTGCTATTTTAGCGAATCTATTATCGAAAAAAGAAATGACCTGTAACATCATTAGCAAAAAAGGCCTCCAATTGGAGGCCTTTTTCATTTTAGTTGGTTAGTTAGTATTTACTTCACCACGAGTTTTTCTGTCGCTTGTTGCGATCCTAATGTCATTTGAACCAGGTACAATCCGGTGTTTAAATCTGAAATATTAATGCCATGTTGTACGTCATTTACACGCAACACCGATTTTCCTAATATATCAAAGATTTCGATATCAAAAGTTTCGTTGGAATTCACAGAAAATTGTATCATATCCCTCGCTGGATTCGGAAACATTGTGATGGTATTGTATAAATTATCATTAAATCCAGCTGTACCACCAAATGAAATTTGATCAAAATAGCTGATATTGTCTTGACTTCGTTCTGCAAAATCAGGAATAATAACTAGTCTGTTGTAGGTTGTCCCCATATTAGAAGTAAAATCAAAGAACAATTCTTCCCATTCCCCATCGACAATTGAAGTTGGGGATAGAATTTCGGAATAATTTGTGACTTGGTTACTCGCTGGGTCAAGGTACTCTAGTTTAACTCCAAAGTTTGTAAATACTGTTTTCAAAACTTTGACGCTAATGATTTTATTATTGCTGTTCAAAGTGAAATCTCCAACATTGTCTGTAAAAGTTAGCGCCCATGGAGCACCGTTGGCTTTGGATGTAAATTTTGCCACTGTTGAAGTGGTATTGATTCCCGTTGGATTCGGATTTGCAACAATTTCAACCGCTGGATTGGTGTCATTGTTATGAACAGTCCAGACCCAATCGGACCCAAACCCACTAGTTTCAAAATCGATATCCTCTAAATTATAATCGGCAACAGCACCTCCACTATTGAAAGAAATTTCGTCGAAATAAATTGTGTTCGTTTGTGATCGCTCATAGAAATCTGGAATGATAACCATTCTATCATAGGTGTTGCCAATGGCAGTACTAAAATCAAATGACAGCTCTTCCCAGTCTCCATTAGTTACCGCATTGGCTACTTCAATCTGCTTGTAAAACGACGGATTAGAAGAATCTTCAAACTTTATTGCGACCGTGGTAGCCACTGTTTTGAGGACCATAATCTTAACTAAACTGTTTTCCTGAGTAAAAGTGACACTTCCTATGTCGTCAGTATAAGTAAGCGCCCATGGCTGACCATTAGATTCTGCAGTGAACTTGGCTGCGCTAGAGGTCGCGTTGAGGCCATTGATGTTTGGGTTAGACACAAATTCTAACGGTGGGTTTGACCCATTGTCATCTACAATCCAGGACCAACTAGCTCCAGCCCCTCCAACTTCAAAGTCGATAGTATTTTGACTAAATGAATGTAAGCTGGTTATTACAAATAGTAAAAGTATATTTATTTTCATGATTGTGTGGTTTAACTAACTAAAAACACCTCCAGACGAAGGCATTTTTAGTTTAGTTGGTTAGTATGCGTGCCAGTTCAGCTTTTTTATAAAATCCTAGGGGTATTGGATTTGAATGAAACTGATGAATAAATTGGCTGCTTAGTAATTAACTCAAATTTAGATAAATGTTGTCATACGGTTATTAAAAAACACAATACAATTTTCATACATAAGAGGCAACAATAATACAACTCACTAAAATTGATGAAATTAACCAATAAATGCTTTGGAATTAACAACTGAAAACAAATCCGTTTTTTTTTATCGTATGGGACTTGTATAGTTTTATTTAACAAGTTTTAAAACGAAAATTAGCCCCACACAAATTTAAATGTTTAGATTTATGTCAATTATTTAAAATAAACAACTTTTATGAATAAAACATATTACAACCCAGCAGATTTAAAAAATTTTACGAAAATCTCGGAATGGAACGAAGAACTTGGTACCAAGTTTTTTGACTACTACGGCAAAGTGTTCGAAGATGGAGCTCTTTCTTCACGCGAAAAATCGCTAATCGCTTTAGCCGTAGCGCATGTGGTCAAGTGTCCGTACTGCATAGATGCTTACACTAAAGATGGATTGGAACGTGGCATCACCAAACAAGAAATGATGGAAGCCGTGCATGCTGGGGCCGCCATTGAAAGTGGTGCAACTCTTGTACATGGTGTTCAAATGATGAATAAATACAACAAACTCTCCATGTAGGCATGTTAAAGAAGTCCTTAAAACAACGCCAAAACGATTTATCTTCTTCCAAATATCAATTGGATTTTTTGGATGGTGGAAATTTTAAAAATGGCGAATTGACTACATTTGAATCAATGCTCAAACGTTCAAATCAATTCCCATTAAAACCCTCAAAGCTTGAAATTCTTCAGATTAATATGGGGTATATGTGCAATCAAGTTTGTGCCCACTGCCATGTGGACGCAGGCCCCGATCGTAAAGAAATTATGACCAAAGAAACTCTGGAGCTTTGCCTGGATGTAATTGACAATTCTGGGGTTCACACGGTTGATTTAACGGGTGGTGCCCCTGAAATGAATCCCAATTTTAGATGGTTTGTCGAAAAAGCATCAAAACTTGGTGTGAGCGATTTTATTGTACGATCGAATCTCACGATTGTATTGGCCAATAAAAAATTCCACGACCTGCCCGTTTTCTTTAAAAAACACAACATCCATGTGGTGTCTTCCATGCCCCATTGGACCAAAGGAAAGACCGATAAACAACGTGGTGAAGGCGTGTTTAATTCGTCTATTGAAACATTAAAAAAATTAAACAAAATTGGATATGGCATCCCCAATTCAAAACTTAAATTAGATTTGGTCTACAATCCCTCTGGGGCTTTTTTACCTGCTAACCAGAAGCAACTGGAAAAATCCTTTAAAAAAGCGCTTTTTAATGACTTTGGGATTCAATTCAATGCTTTGTTCACCATCACTAATTTGCCCATCAGTCGTTTTTTGGAATACCTCATTGCATCTGAAAATTACGACGAATACATGTACACCTTGGTGGAGGCCTACAATCCTAATGCCGTTAGTCGTGTAATGTGCAAAAACACTCTATCAGTAGGTTGGGATGGTCAATTGTACGACTGCGATTTTAATCAAATGTTAGGGTTAAAGTTGAACAAATCAATTGGTCATATTAAAAAATTCAACGAAAAAAAACTAGCCGAAAGAACCATCCAAATTTCTCAGCACTGCTACGGTTGCACCGCTGGTGCAGGCAGCAGTTGTCAAGGAGCAATTGCTTAATATCATGCCAAAAAATTTACTTATGATATTCATCCGAAACCCAAAACTTGGGCAGGTCAAAACACGACTTGCTGCAAAAATTGGGGACGATTTGGCCCTTGCCGCCTACAATAAAATGACGGAACATACGGCTCAGATTGCAAAAAAAACGGCAGCAGACAAAATGGTATTTTATTCTGAAACTGTTGTGAAACAAGATTTCTGGACTGACAACGGTTTTATAAAAGCCAAACAAAGTTCAGGTGATTTGGGAAAACGTATGGAAATGGCTTTTGAGCAGGCCTTTGACGGCAATTATCAGCATGTGGTCATCATAGGAAGTGATGTTTTCAGTCTGCAAACTTCACATTTGGATTTGGCCTTTAAAGCTCTAAAAACCCACGATGCCGTAATCGGACCAGCACTAGATGGTGGGTATTATTTATTGGGATTAAACAAAAAAATGCCGTACCTTTTTTCTGACAAAGCATGGGGTAAACCCTCGGTTTTTAAGGACACCTTACAAGATTTAGAAGACGTAAGCGTTTTCCAACTGGAGCCACTTAACGACATTGATACCCTAGATGACTTAAAACAAGAACCCAAACTATTAAAACAACTCAATAGAAATGGAAAAATATATTAAAGAAACGGTAGATTATCTGAATCAAAAAGGGATTAAATCTGCAGATATTGGCATTATATTAGGAACAGGCCTTGGACAACTTATCGGGGATATTAAAATCATTGAATCTGTTAGCTACAATCACCTCCCAAATTTTCCGACCGCCACGGTAGAGTTTCACAAAGGACGGCTGGTCTACGGTATCATTGAAGGCAAAACTGCCATTGTCATGCAGGGGCGTTTCCACTTGTATGAGGGCTATTCTTCTCAAGATGTAACCTATCCTGTTCGAATCATGAAAGCCCTTGGCATTCACTCGTTATTGGTTTCCAATGCCTCTGGAGCGATTAATTTGAACTTCAAAAAAAGTGAGTTGATGCTCATTGAAGACCATATCAATTTACAAGGCGGTTCGCCGTTGGCTTTTAAAGGCGTTGAGCGTTTTGGCGAACGATTTGTAGACATGAGTGCCCCTTACGATGCAGGGCTAAATTCGACCCTGAAATCTATCGCCAAACAACATAAAATAACGCTTCACTCTGGCGTTTATGCCAGTGTGTACGGCCCTCAATTGGAAACGCGGTCAGAATATAAAATGCTGAAAATCTTAGGAGCTGATGCCGTTGGAATGAGTACCGTCCCTGAAGTTATTGTGGCCAACCACTTAAACATAAAGGTTGTTGCCATTTCTGTCATCACAGATGAATGTGACCCAAACAATCTAAAACCCGTTGACGTCCAAGACATCATGGCGATGGCAGCCATTGCAGAACCGCATTTGATTGTATTATTCAAAGAGCTCATTAAAGCATTATAATCTTAGGACATTTGGCTCACCAAAGTCTAATGAATTAAGTACTTTTGAAAACTTAAACACTGATTATGACACCACCCAAAAACCCAAACCTGTTTAAATGGAGTTTTAAATATGCGTTAAGTGCCGCATTGGCCGGTATTTTGTGTTGTGTAGCTCCTGCCATTTTGTTCATGTTTGGATTGATGAGCGGGGTCTATGCCATTTCTTTT
Source organism: uncultured Flavobacteriaceae bacterium (assembly GCA_913061125.1). Classification (GTDB taxonomy): domain Bacteria; phylum Bacteroidota; class Bacteroidia; order Flavobacteriales; family Flavobacteriaceae; genus UBA3537. The sequence continues at coordinate 38,158 of CAJXUB010000002.1, read as the reverse complement.
GCCGATTTCTTTTACAACAACGATGGCAGCACAGGGACGGGGGCTTGGGCGCTTCGAATTACGGCAATTTGTATTGGACTCTATGGCATTTATGCCTTTCGAAAAAAACAAAATCAATGCTCTATTGACCCCAAACGGAAACGCATAAATTTGATATTACTAATCCTCACCATTATTGGTCTTGGAATAGGTCTTTTTTTAGGCTTGGAACACTGGTCGGCGTGGTATTTTGATGCATACATTGTACCTGCACAACAACAAGAATTAAACCTTAGCCGTAATTTTTGAAACCCGCCATAAAAGTCATCATTCCAGCGTTTAACGAGGCCGATGCCATTGGACGTGTTATTAAAGACATCCCTGCTGTTGCAGATGAAATTATTGTGGTTGACAATGGGTCTACCGATACCACCTCAAGCCGAGCCAAGAAAGCAGGTGCAACCGTTCTTTTTGAAGCTAAAAAAGGATACGGATACGCCTGTTTAAAAGGTTTGGCATACATTGAAAAACAACCCCAAAAACCCGATATCATAGTATTTCTAGATGGGGATTATAGTGACTACCCCGAAGATCTGAACGCCATTGTTTCACCACTATTGAACGAGGGGGTTGATTTTGTGATTGGAAGCCGAAACCTAGGGCTGAGCGAGAGAGGAGCCATGCAGCCCCAACAGATTTTTGGAAACTGGTTGGCCACATCCTTGATGGCCTTGTTTTTTAATTCCAAATTTACAGATTTAGGCCCCTTTAGGGGCATTAAATACAATGTTCTCAAACAACTGAATATGGAGGACAAAACCTACGGTTGGACCGTTGAAATGCAACTGAAAATTTTAAAACAAAAATTCACCTACAAAGAGGTCCCCGTAAGGTACAGGAACAGAATTGGAGTTTCAAAAGTGTCTGGTACGCTAAAAGGTACTATCTTTGCAGGGATAAAAATCCTAACTTGGATATTTAAATACAGTTTAAAATAATGCTTTTAGAGTCTGCCATTATAGTTGTTTATTCCACAGCGCTCATTCTTATTTTTATGTATGCCCTGGCGCAACTCAATCTGTTATTTAATTATATCGGTTCAAAAAAATCATCTTCAAAAGGCCCAACATTTAACCTCTCAAATCCTGCAGAAGTGCCATATGTTACAGTACAACTTCCAGTTTATAACGAGATGTATGTCATGGATCGACTTCTTGAAAACATCGTGGAACTGGACTACCCTAGCGAAAAAATTGAAATTCAAGTTCTGGACGATTCAACCGATGAGTCTGTTGAAACTACAGCCAAACAAATCCAAAAACTACAACAACAAGGATTTAACATTCAACACATCCGAAGGAAAAATCGAAAGGGGTTTAAGGCGGGAGCACTAAAAGAAGGTCTCGAAATTGCAAAAGGAGAATTTATCGCCATTTTTGATGCCGATTTTTTACCCGATTCAGATTGGTTGCAACGAACCATCCCGTTTTTTAAGGACGAAAAAATCGGGGTTGTTCAAACCCGTTGGAGCCACATCAACAGGAACTATTCCTTACTGACAAAGGTTCAGGCCTTCGCTCTGGACGCTCATTTTACATTGGAGCAAGTAGGCCGAAGCGCCAAAGGGCATTTTATAAACTTTAATGGAACAGCCGGTGTTTGGCGTAAAGAGTGTATCATTGATGCCGGAAACTGGGAAGGCGACACCCTAACCGAAGACTTGGATTTGAGTTATCGAGCTCAACTTAAAAATTGGAAATTCAAATATCTAGAAGACGTTGAAACCCCAGCTGAACTACCTGTAGTCATCAGTGCTGCTCGATCCCAACAATTTCGGTGGAATAAAGGTGGTGCTGAAAATTTTCGTAAAATGATTGGCCGTGTATTTTCTAACAAAAACGTCTCCTTTAAAACCAAAGTTCATGGCCTTCTGCACCTGCTCAACAGCACCATGTTCTTGAACGTACTTATTGTGGCCATCCTCAGCATTCCAATGCTCTATATAAAAAACGAATACGCTCACCTGAAAGCATATTTTTATGTGATGAGTTTTTTCGTAATTAGTACCCTCATATTTTTTATATGCTATTGGTTTATGTACAAAAAAACACACGGGGCATCGATGAAAAGTTTTGTACAATACATCGTAATGTTTTTTACATTTTTTTCCATTGCAATGGGCTTTTCTTTGCACAATTCCATTGCTGTTATTGAAGGGCACATTGGGAAACGCAGCGAATTTGTCCGAACACCAAAATTCAACATAAATTCCTTGTCCGACAATTGGAAAAATAATAAATACTTGCGAAAAAAACCATCGCTTAATGTTATTTTAGAGGGCATACTCATGCTCTATTTTGGCTTTGGCATGTACAGTGCTTTTGTTGTAGGTGACCAAGGAGGTGATTTTGGACTATTTCCTTTTCATTTCATGCTATTTACAGGCTTTGGCTTTGTCTTTTTTCAGTCGCTCAAACCTCGAACTTAATGCTTGACCATGTTGTCAGGAGTGTTTTCCAGATTCAAATTATTGTGGTTTATAATCCTTTCGACTTGTTCGCTTGGAATTTACTTCTACATCGGGTATGGTATAAACAGACACGAACACCTCGCATTGGGGCTTTGCGTTACCAGCCTTTTTGTTATTTATATTGTATTATTTCAATATGAATTTCCAAAATCCAGTTTGATTGGCTTGGGGCTGATATCCAGAATTATTTTTCTTTGGGCCACCCCAAGCTTATCGCAAGATTTTTATAGATTTTTATGGGACGCCAAGCTGATTTTAGAAGGCCTTAACCCCTACCTTTGGACCCCGAAAGAGCTTCTTGATTTTAACTGTTTTAATACAGAAATCATGCGATCCCTATGGCAAGGTATGGGAACTCTCAGCCAAAATAATTTTTCTAATTATCCACCTGTTCATCAACTTCCATCAGTCGCAGCAAAGCTCATTGGTGGTCATTCTATCTCCCTGGCAATAGTCGTATTGCGCACCGTTTTGATTGGTGCAGATATTGGAGTGGTAATCGTGGGGCAAAAACTGTTAAAACTCTTAAATCTACCCAAAAAATATATCCTACTTTACTTTCTAAACCCATTGGTTGTCATAGAGTTAAGCGGCAATTTACACCACGAAGGTGTAATGATTTTTGGGTTGGCATTGGCCTTATATTTTGCTTATCGACGAGAAGAAATTCGAGCCGGAGTTTTTATGGGGTTATCTGTTCTAACCAAACTAACCCCAATACTTCTTATCCCTTTGTTATTACACAAGATTAAACTGAAAAAAAATTATCGGTTTTATGCCACAATAGCCCTTGTTATCAGCCTGGGGTTTGCACCATTCTTTAGTGTAAAATTTTCTGGAAATTATTTACAAACCATAGGGCTTTGGTTCACTAATTTTGAATTTAATTCTAGTTTTTTTTGGCTTGCCAAACTTCTATTGAACAATATTTTCCAACTTCATTTAATGCCCTACATGCGATTTGCAGTACCCGGACTTATGGGTCTCTTTCTGTTGTTTTTTCTGTCCAAAAAAGAAACAAATTTTACTAAAATTTTGACGCAAATGATGATCCTCTTGACCGGCTATTTTCTCATCTCAACAACCGTTCATCCTTGGTATGTGGTAACTTTAGTCTTTTTGAGTTGCTTTACCCCTTTCCGCTTTCCGATAGTGTGGAGCTTTACTATTTTCTTTAGTTATTTTTCTTACCAAAATGGCTACGTCGAAGAATCCCACTTTTGGCGTTTGATCCAATACGGAGTTGTGGTAGGAATATGGGGGTATGAGTTCTATAAAATCAATAGAATCACAACATCATCAGCTGACTAATTTCGGCATTGGAGAGGTGTTTCCAATGGCCCCTTGGAAGATCTTTTTTTGTTAAAGGACCAATGCTAACACAATCCAAATTTTCTATGGTGTATTTGAAATGGGAAAAAATGGTTCTCAAAATAGTACTGCCCGTGTTTTTTATTCGCAAACCAATTTCAGTTCGTTTAGCGCCCTCCACAAAACTGATATCCTCCACCTGAATCCACTTCCCATCGTGGCGGAAGCCTTTTTGAATGGCATTCAAATGCTCTGTTGTTAGGGCTTTATCCAGGGTGATGTGAAACAGTCGGGCCACCCCTGTTTTGGATTGGGTGAATTTTGCATGAAGTTTTTCGTCATTGGTAAATAAAATAAGACCTAACGAATTTCGGCCTAAACGACCAATGGGCCTGATTTTCGATGGTGTGGCCTTGGCTACCAAATCCATAACCGTACGGCCTTTGCCCTCGCTGGTTGTCGTTGCAAATCCCTTGGGTTTGTTGAGTAAAACATAGGCTTTAGCTTCGGGGTTGATACGAGAGCCATCAAATCGGACATCATCATCTAATTTAACTTTATAGCCCATTTCAGTGACAACTTTTCCATTGACCGTCACATTGCCTATTTTGATGTACATATCGGCCTCTCTACGAGAGCAAATTCCAGAATTTGAGATAAATTTATTCAATCGGATTAGTCCCGAATTGTGTTTGAAAGGTGAATTGGAAGTCATACAAAATTTTTTCAAAATTAATGTAATAATTAGATTTCTAAGGGGTTTCCTAAAATATCTTATTCAAAATTAAATTGGGATCCAAAAGCATGATGCTTATTACCCCTGAAAAAATCAACGCTTTAACCATGTTATGTATTCGATTGTAGTGTTGTGAACTGTGGGCTGGCCATACCAAAGCTACAACGGCGGTTAGTGCAATAAAAGAGCCGTAAAAAAAATAAACCATCAGCCCCATGGTAAAATAATACAGCACCAAACCTGTGGTAATTGCATTGAGTAAAACGAGTACAGTTATCATGATTTTTGCAGCATTTTCGCCGTAAACCACGGGTACTGTTCTGTAATTTAGAGCCAAATCGCCTTTAATATTTTCGAGGTCTTTAATTAATTCACGAATAGATAAAATCAGGAATAAATAGAAGCCGAGTATAAAAATCATCAAATTAAAATTTTGAAAATACAACAAGATGGCAAAAAAGGGGGTTATGGATAAAAATGCGGAGCTTAAATTGCCTAAAACGGGTTGTTTTTTGATTTTATGAGAATAGAACCAAATCGAAAAAATATAGACTGCAAAAAACAGAACTGCCCGCAAGGACACGAAACTCATGAGTGCCAAAACGCCAAAATTTAAAGCAAAATAGAGGGTTAGTTTGGTTTTTTGACTAACCATACGATCCAACATAAATTTTTGTGGACGATTGATTAAATCTTTCTCTTCATCATAAAAATTATTGATGATGTAACCCGATGCAATGGCCCCAACCGTGGCTAAGATTATGAGCGCCAATGTACCGTCAAAAAGGACATGACCCAGTGGAATTTGGTGACCCATAATAAAAATAGAGGCCAAATACTGAGCCAAAACAATGAGAGCAATGTTGTAGCCACGAACCACTGAAACTATGCTAAGTATTTTTAGCATGGTATGTTTGTTTTGATGTGGCATTGAACCGCTTTAGAAAGTATAAACGACTTCCAGTTTATGGCCAGAAAGTGCCGACTTAGCTCGATCGAGGTTTTCTGTAAAACCAAGGATATAGCCGCCGCCTCCCGAACCGCAAAGTTTTAAATAATAGTCATTTGACTCAATTCCAGAGGCCCACAACTGGTGAAATTGCTCTGGAATCATGGGTTTGAAGTGGTTTAAAACGGTTTGAGATAGTTTTTTGGTATTTTGAAACAACGATTTGATGTCGCCCTTAAGAAAGTCGTCAACACAAGCGTCTGTGTGTTTGATGAATTGCGTTTTCAGCATGGTTCTAAACCCTTCTTCTTTCATCTTTTTCATAAAAATTTGAACCATGGGAGCGGTTTCTCCAACCTCTCCGCTGTCCAACAAAAATACGGCTCCGGTGCCTGTTGCATTTTGCGTTGGAATTCCTGTGGCCTCAATATGATTCTTGGAAGAAATCAAAATAGGTAGACTCAAATAGCTGTTAAGGGGATCTAGGCCCGAAGATTTACCATGAAAGAAGGATTCCATTACAGCAAAAATAGACTTGAGCTTTAGTAGTTTCTCGCGAGTCAAATTTTCCAAAACCGTCACCTTATCCAAAGCATATTTATCGTAAATGGCAGCAACAAGTGCACCACTACTCCCAACTCCATAACCTCTTGGAATAGAAGAATCGAAATACATCCCGTTGCTAATATCGCGCGTCATTTGATCGAAATCGAATACAACTACATTTTGGTCAATTTCTCTTAAATGATGATAAAACTTGGAAAGGACTGCATTGGACTCTGCAGATGCTTCGTTGTGGTTTTCAATGGATTTTAAAGCCCCTTTATAAAAATTGTACGGAATGGAAAGCCCCTTGGAATCTTTGATAATACCATATTCTCCGAACAGTAATATTTTTGAATAAAAAAGTGGTCCTTTCATGTTTTATTAAAAGGGGGTTTTACCCGATAACACAAATATACATTAAATTTTAATGCGTTTTGCACCGGATCCAACCTCATCGTGTATAGAACGCTTATTTTGACAATACTTTAACAGATGGCGATCTATAAAATGCTGGACATCGGCCGAGGTATTTTTGGGATACAACACATGAACATTGGCACCAGCGTCGAGTGTAAAACAAACGGGGGTTCCGGTGTGTTTTCTATAATCCCAAATGGCATGAATAACCGCTAACGTATTGGGTTTCATGAGGATAAAGTAGGGGTCGCTGGTAAGCATCATCGCATGAAGGGATAAGGCCTCACGTTCTACAATGCTAATAAAACCCTCCAAGTCTCCCGATTCTAAAACGGGAATCATTTCTTTCAAATGGGTGTGAGCTTGGTTAAAGCGCTGGTTTGCAAAGGGATGGTTGTGCATTAAATTGTGGCCAACCGTACTACTCACTTGCTTTTCACCTTCGTCGATAAGCAGAATGGTATCTTGGTAATTTTTAAAGACATCGTGAATCTGGTATGGAAATGAGATGCCCACCAAATCGGAACTGCCTAAAATATCAGAATGCTCGCCCCATACCACCAAACCGCCCTCTAGACTTCGGCATGCACTTCCAGATCCTAACCGGGCTAAAAAGGACGCTTTTCGCTTGGCATATTCAGGATTTGAGGTTAACGTTAATTGTTCTTCCAAAGTGACAAGACACAAAGCCAAAGCACTCATCCCAGAAGCGGAGGAAGCAATGCCTGAACTGTGAGGAAATGTATTGGAGGTTTCAATTCGAAAAGCATAGGATTCTAAGAAAGGGATATAGGGTAAGATCCGTTCAAAAAATTGTTGAATTTTTGGGCCAAAATCAGGTTTAAGTTTCCCGTCCAAAAACACCTCAAAAGCCAACCCTTTTGTTGTTTTGGGACTAAAGACCAACGTCGTAGTCGTACGGCAGGAATCGAGCGTGAAACTAATGGAAGGATTTGTTGGAATCTGTTGGGGTTTTTTCCCCCAGTACTTTACCAGTGCGATGTTGCTTGGTGCAGAACATGTCAACCGACCCGATTCGATTATGGTATAGGGTTGTTTTGGAAGAAATTCTTTAATTGTCATGGTCAGTTAACTTAAGGACAAAGATAACAACTTCGATTTGTTTTCGAATTATTATTTTGGTTAGCAATGTGAACCTAAAAAAAAGCGCCCGGATAAGACGCTTTTTTTAAATTATTTATCTAAAAGAATTTTAAAATCCCATGGGGATAACTCAAAAGTTTCAGAGGATAGGGTCTCACCAGAAAAATGGTCTATTGCGCCTTGACTCGGATTTGAAACGGATTGATTTTCATCTGAAAAATTCCCTACAAAAGTTAGCGTTTGTCCTTCTTTGCTTCGCTGGAAAATTAAAACTTTAGAATTGGCAGAATCTAATCTGTTGTAAGAGGCCGCTTTTTTACCACCATGTAATGCAGGGGAATTGGATTTGAGTTGGCCTAATTTTTCTAGGAGTGGCCACATGATATTTTTGGTATGCGGAATTTGATCTTTTTCAAAAAACAATAATCTATGATTCAAATCATACTCTTGTCCAGAGTAGATAAGTGGCATTCCAGGAGCGGTATAACTCAGTGCTGTAAGGAGCTCGGCGGCATTACCCATTCGTTCTCTGATGGTTCCGTTCCAAGAATTTTCGTCGTGATTGGTTACAAAAGTCATCAGAATGTCATCGGTTTCATAACGTTCTGTATCTTTTTGCATTACCTCATCCCAAAGCTCAATGGGGTTGTCTTCCTTAGCCATTTGATTAAAAATATGGTGGCGCTCCCAACCGTAAGCCATGTCGAACAAGTCGGTCCCCTGAAGAAGTTCGGGCTCGGCTGCTTCTGCCAACATAAATACGTCCTTTTCTGCTCGAATTTTTGCAATAGCGTCTTGCCAAAAGTCCAACGGAACGGCACTTGCTACATCACATCGGAAGCCGTCTACGCCTTCTTCTTTAATCCAATAAAGCATGTCCTCGATCATTTCTTGACGCATGTTCCGGTTGTCGTAATTTAAATCGGCAACGTCTGCCCAGCCCCAAGATTCTCCAGTACCAGGATTGATCGGATCGATGATTTCACCATTCTCATTTTGGGTGTAATAGTCGGGATTGGTTGTGATCCAGGTGTGATCCCATCCTGTGTGGTTGGGTACCCAATCTAAAATCATGTACATGCCATTGTCATGTGCCGTTTTGAGCATCGTTCTAAAATCTGCGATGGTTCCAAACTCTGGATTTACCTTCGTAAAATCAGAGACGGCATAGTAACTCCCCAACATTTTGGCTCGCTCGGTTTCGTCTTCAATGAGGTCGGCAAAATCCCCCCCGGTGGCTTTTCGTTTGGTTTCTGAAATCGGGAAAATGGGCATGACCCAGATAATTTTTACGCCAAGTTCTTTTAACTGCGGAATATCTTTAGTAAAAGCTTCAAAAGTTCCCTCTGACGAGTATTGACGAATATTAACTTCATAAATAACAGCGTTCTCCAGATCAGACATTGAGATTGGTGTGTAGGTCTCTACATCTTGAACCGATTCTTTTGTGGTTTGCTTGCAAGAGAATATTACAAGAACAAGGGCAAATAAAATGTTTGCGTTTTTCATGGGATAAATGATTATAGTTTAATACGTAATTTTGATGGTTTGGACGTGTCCCAAATCACTTCGGTGGTGAGAGTTTTGTCCTTTGAGTTATATTTAAAATCTGTTTTTTTATTATTAAATTTTATTCGTTTCGGGTGTTTCGTCATGTTGTGAATTACAACTTTTATCACCTTTTTTGAGGCCTTAAAGTTGGACCCTAATTTAGAATCAAAACACATCTCAACCCCTTTTGAATGGTTTTTGGATGAAATGTTTAGTAGCTCGTACTGCCCTTTTTGGATGGGATTCGATAACAATCCGTCGTCATTGTAAATGGAACGGTTAGACTCTTCAACACTCTCATCCCAATAATAATGCAATTGGAATTGTTTTAAATTATAGTCATCCGTCGATTGAATCGGTTCCACCATTGGTACTATGGCACCTGCCCTAACGAAAGTTGGGATGTAAGCAGAATCCGTTGAAATGGATTCTAAAACCCCACCATTGTAGCGTTCTCCTGTGTAAAAATCGAACCAGTTGGCGGTAGCTGGAAAATAGACTTCTTTGACTTTTTGGCCGGGCTCTGTAATGGGAGAAACCAAAATATCTTGACCCCAAAGATACGTGCTCGAAGCGGTTTTTAGAGCCACATTGTTGTCCTCAAAAAATAAGGGCCTCATAAGGGGTAACCCTTTGGTATGATTTTCATAAACCAAATGGTAATTATAAGGCAATAACGCATAGCGTAAGTTGATGGCTTGTCTAGATAATTCCATGACCTCCGAAGATCTAAACACCGGTTCGCTTGGAACTTCCTCCTGAGCATGTGGTCTAAAAATGGGTTGAAAAACGCCATATTGTAACCAACGCACATAAAGCTCGTCGTCCAGATTTGCCCCAGCAAATCCCCCCAAATCCGAGTGCATGTAACCCAGCCCTTGAAGCCCCATTTGAAGCGCAATTTCTGGTTGCGACTGCAATCCGCCCCAAGTTCTGTTGACATCACCCGACCAAGGAATAAGACCATACCGCTGAGATCCCGAATAGCCCGCCCGCATCAGGATGAAGGGCCGCTCATTGGGAAAATCTGACTTGTAACCCTTAAAAATAAGCCCTGCCCAATCGTGGCCATAAATGTTATGAACCTCATCCGCTGTAGCATCAAAATGTTGTAACGCTTTGGGGTGAACTTCGGGTTCGCCCAAATCGCCCCAAACCCCTCGAACTCCTTTGTGGTGAAGGTTTTTATAGATGGCCCAAAACCAATCGACAGCTTTGGGGTTGTAAAGGTCAATTAAGCCCGTGTTTCCAAAATAGAAATCATACGTAAAAGGGTTGCCTTCGGAATCCTTGGCAAGGACCTCTTGCTGTACTGCGTCCTCCCAGCGTTTGGAAGACGTTAAAATAAACGGTTCTGTGATGGTAATTGTTTTAACACCCTTAGATTTAAGACGTGAAATCATGCCTTCAAAATCAGGAAAAGAGTCCCTGTAAACCTCTAAATTTCCCATCGTTCCCGTGATGGTTTTTCCAAACCAATAGAGGTCTAAAATAATTGCATCAACAGGGATGTTTGACTCTTGAAACTTGGCAATGGTTTGTTCCACCTCATCTTGAGAGTGGTAGCCAAATCGGCTTGAAAAATTTCCTAAAGCCCAACGTGGTGGCATGGGTTGTTTCCCTGTTAAATTGGTGTAGTTGTCCAAAATAGTATGCCACGAATCCCCTGCAATGACTTGGTAGGTCTTTCGGCCAGAAATGGTTTCATAACGAAGGTGATTTTCATTTTGACTGTCTAAATCCAAAAATCCAATGGGAGCATTATCAAAATGAATCATGTATTGCTCTGAAGACACTACAAGCGGCATGGTGTAGTTCATCAATTCGGAGTGGGTTTCGTAGCCGTAGTGGGCTCTGTTGTAGAGTTCGAGACGGTAGCCCCTTCGGTTCATCCCCAGTGCTCTCGCGCCACCGCCATAAAGGACTTCATTGGATTTGATGTTAAACTCTAAAACTTCCAAACTGTCGTTTCTTACATAGCCCAGAGCTTCAGAAATTAATGGCTTGGAGTGGTAAAAATAATCTATTTTGAATGGCGATTTTGTAATTTGGACCAACATCCCATGGGTTTCCAAATTTAGGATCGAATCGTTGTTTTTAATATTAACTTGAAGTTCGTTTGGTGGCATGACCACGGCGTGTGACTTATCTGGATGGACTTGGCCCGTTGGTATAAATGTTGTTTCTATAATATCATCAGAATATGGAATGATCTTATAAATTCCATCGCTCACTTGCAGTTCTAAAGTCTGCCCGTTCACGAGTCTAAAATCTTCAAAAACCCTTTGGGGATTTTGTGCAAAAATAACCTGTAGGGAAATCAGCAATGCACTGTAACACAATTTTTTCATAGGTTTTGGGTTTAGTTTAGAATAAATTCAAGTGGGGTTTTTAGGCGTTTTTTCCAACTGTTTTCGGAATGGTCGTGACCTTCAAATTTTAAATTTCGCATGGACTCTTCGTCGTACAATTTATACTCCAAAGCCGTGGTTACTAAATCTTGATACGGTAAATACAGAGCATCAAGGGTTTGTGTGCCGTAGTCAAAATAAATTTTATGGGTTTTGGGCGAGGGCAAATGTTCCATCATATAGTTCAGCAAGGCATATGGAATTTGATTAGTTTCCATATTAGAATAGGTTCCAATCCAGTGGGTCGATAGGCAGCCAGCAGCGCCAAACACCTCGGGGTATTCGCATAAGGCGTACATTGAAATTAATCCGCCTCTGCTGGATCCCATAATGGATGTGTGTTCCTTTGTTGTTTTGGTTGGATAATGCGAATCGATATAGGGCTTCAACTCTTTCACTATAAACTTCAGATAATCGTCTGAATTTATGTGGGTGACTTGATTTTGTTTAGCGGCCATATTTTGCAAAGCTTGTTTGTTAGTCGTATCCAAATCTCTAAAAACACGTTCTGGAAAATAGTTGGCATTTCGTTCAGAACGAACGTTCCAAATCCCGACAACAATGGTTGGCTCAATATGATTTGTTATGAGAAGGTCCGTGAGGTGTTCATCAACCCCCCATTCTTGTTTGTTCCATGTTGTGGCACCGTCAAAAAGCATTTGACCGTCATTCATATACAAAACAGAATAGGACTTTGAAGAATCAAAATTGCTGGGCAACCACACATCAATATTTCTTGGGGTAACGTATTTTGAAGCAAATTTATAGAGCCGCTGAACCTTTCCGACAACATGTTCTGATGGATTCATGTGATGCACAACAATGGAATCCTTCGCCGATGCGGGGCTGTACAAACAACATCCCAAAAGAATAATAATGGTATTGATTTTCAGTTGCATTTCAATTTATTTTGAGGTCAATATGTAACTTCCTTTTGCAGGTAACGTAAGCGTTGAGTCCCACACAAAAGTGCGATCGTTGAGAACATCTCTAAACGTTTTTCCTTTGTTGTTTAATTCGTCAAAACGGGTTAAATCCAAATGAACCGGATCGTCATTTTTATTGAGAATTAACATGGTAACTTCATCTTTCAACACTCTGAATAACGCATAAATTCCATTCTTTGGAGCAAAGTGAAGGGTTCTGCCGTGGTGAATCGAAGGGCTATTCTTTCTAAAATTCAAAAGCGTTTTTAAAAAACTCTGCATTTCCTTTTGATTTTCGGTAAGTCCCTCTCCCGTAAAAGCATTGGTGGAATCGCCTGCCCACCCCCCAGGGAAATCCGTTCGTATGAGACCGTGATCGCCTGGGTTATCAAAATCTTGCATTAAAATTTCTGTTCCGTAATACAGTTGTGGCACTCGCGGCAAGGTTAATAGAATGCTCAGTGCCATTTTGGTTTGTAAGATATCGCCCTTGAGTTCGGTGAAAATTCGACTCATATCATGATTGTCCAACATCAGCATGATGGCTTCGGGGTTGGGGTAGTGAAAGTCGTTGGCCAATCCTTCATAGATTTTGACCAGCCCCGTGTCCCAAGATTCCTGTTGACTAACGCCTTTTTTGATGTGGTCCAGCATCGCAAAATCCATGGTAGAAGTCAAATTTGAAATATAACCGTGTTTTTGATTCGGATCGTTTTGCCAGTATCCAATAAGAAGGGGGTTGAAACTCCACTCCTCACCCACAATCGAAAAATTGGGGTACTCGCGCATTATGGCTCCGGCCCACTGGCGTAAAAATGCCTTGTCGGCATAAGGATAAGTGTCTTGTCGAATTCCACCCAGTCCCATCTCCTCAACCCACCAAATACTATTTTGGATAATGTAGGTTGACATGAATGGATTTTTTTGATTTAAATCGGGCATTGTGCCCACGAACCACCCGTGGGTCATCCCTTTTTTATCTGAATCCGAAGCATAGATGTCCTGATTGGTTGTTCGCCTGTGATTGGAATAAATGGTGGGTTGTCCTGCCAAAAATTCATCTTGAAAATTAACCCAATCTTTAAAAGGTAAATCCTTCATCCACCAATGGTGTAAACCGCAGTGATTGACAATTTGATCCATAATAACTTTGATGTCTCTCTTGCGCGCCTCTTCAACCAGTGTTTTATACTCGTTCAAAGTTCCAAATCGAGGGTCTATTTGGTAATAATCCGTGGTAGCATACCCGTGATAAGATCCACTTGGCATGTCGTTTGTAAGTACTGGACAAGACCAAATTGCCGTAAAACCCATATCGTCAATATAATCCAAATGATCCAATATCCCTTTTATATCGCCGCCGTGTCTGGCATAATCGTCGGAACGATCGATGTGTTTTTCGAGTAAATTTGAATGGGTATCATTGTTTGGATTACCATTTGAGAATCGGTCGGGTGTGATCAAGTATATGGCATCTTCGGAGTTAAACCCTTGGTAGGATTGAGCGGCTTTGGGCCTTGCCTTTAATTCGTAATCCAATTGGTGAGATACGCCATCGGGTGTTGAAAATACCAACTTGACAACTTCTGGTGAAGCACTTTTGTTAATCTTCAAATCTACAAAAAGATAATTTGGGCTGTCGGCATTGTGAACCTCAATAATTTCTACAGCTTCAGACGCTGTATCCACTGCAGAGTGTTGTATGTTTTCAGATTTTACCAAAAGCTGTAGCGTATCATTTTCAAAACCAATCCACCAATGCGGGGGTTCAACGCGATCGGTTTTGAGGGCGGGTAAGGTCTCAAAAACGTCTATTTTTGGGGTGGTATTTTGGCACCCCATCGTTAAAAAACCAAACAATAACATTAAAATTTTTCTGTAACTTAAAATCATCCTCAAGGGTTTATACGGTGAGTTCAATGTTGGGTTCTACGCGTAACAATTTGTTGTTGATGTACAACTCTAAAGACTTATCGCCACTGACCTCAAATGACACGCCATCGTGTTGGACATTGACTTTTACAACGTGATTTCTAAAAATGACTTTAAACGAATACGATTGCCATTGTTTAGGAATTTGGGGGTTGAAGTGTAGGTTGTTATTTTTAATTCGCATGCCACCAAATCCTTCAACGATACTCATCCAAGTTCCTGCCATTGAAGTGATATGAAGGCCTTCATGGACCTCGCAGTTGTAATCGTCCAAATCCAATCGAGCGGTTCTTAAATAGAGATTGTAGGCCTGATCCATTCGTCCTAATTTCGCGGCTTGGATGCTGTGAACGCAAGGCGATAATGAGCTTTCATGGACAGTCAACGGTTCATAAAAATCGAAATGTTTTTCTAAAGAATCTAACGAAAAATGGTCTTCAAAAAAATAAAATGCTTGCAGTGTATCGGCTTGTTTGATGTAGGGCGATCTGAGAATTCGATCCCACGACCAGTGCTGGTTAATTGGGCGTTCTTCTGGAGTCAATTTAGCCGCTGGAATTAGCGTTTTATCCAAAAATCCATCTTGTTGCAAATAGACTTCGTGGGTGTTAGAATATGGCAAATAAATTGACTCAACCATCGTTTTCATGGTGTCTATTTCAGATTCTGAAAGTTTAGATTCTATCAAAATCGAGTTAAAATTTTGGCTGTCTGTGGCCTTTATTTGGTGTAACTTTTCGAGCATAAACTCCATACACCATTTGGCAATGTAGTTGGTATAGAAATTATTGTTGACATTATTTTCGTACTCATTGGGGCCTGTAACGCCCAGCATAACATATTGTTGTTTTTCTTCTGAAAAATTAAAGCGCTGCAACCAAAATCGGGCAATGGCAATCAATACAAAAATTCCTTTGTCTTGCGTGTAGGAACGATCTCCGGTGTAGCGTTCGTAATTGTAAATCGCAAACGCAATGGCGCCATTTCTATGGATTTCTTCAAAAGTTATTTCCCATTCGTTATGGCACTCTTCACCATTCATGGTTACCATGGGATATAGGGCAGCTCCTGTGTTAAATCCTAATTTTTCAGCATTTTCTATGGCCTTGTTCAAGTGTTTAAATCGGTATTCCAATAGATTTTTAGCCACTTGTGGTGGTTTGGTTGCCATGTAAAAAGGCAAACAATAGGCCTCGGTATCCCAATAGGTGCTTCCGCCATATTTTTCTCCGGTAAATCCTTTTGGGCCTATATTTAATTGTGGATCGGTCCCCAAATAGGTCTGGTTTAATTGAAAAATATTAAAGCGAATGGCTTGTTGAGCTTTTACATCGCCCTCGATGGTAATATCTGCCATGTTCCAAATCTCCGCCCACGATTGTTTTTGGGCATCCAGCAAGCGCTCAAAGCCAAGGTCAGAAGCGGTTTGTAAGATATTTTGCGCTGCAGAGCGCACAGCAGTTCCGTGGTTTCTATCAACCGTGTAACCCCCCATTTTTTCAATGGTAAATGCATCGCCTTTATGCACAGACAGCTCTACACTTTGGGCCACTATGGTGTCCGTCTGGTGCGTGGCGGAGGGTAACTCTAAAAGCTCCCCGTTTAAGAAGGTATTATAGTGCATAAACGTACAAATATTGAATCCCGTTTTCATTGTTTCAGCTTCAATAAATGCATTTTTACCTTCGGAAGAAATGGATTTAATTTTCCAAAATGCATCGTCCCAATTGCTGTCTTGATTTTTAATTCCCGCATCGAGGTAGGGTTCAAATTTGATCTTCGCATTGGAGTTGATGGGCGTGACCTGATACCGTATGGCACCAAGCTCATCATGGGCTAAACTTAAAAACCGCAAACTCGTAACTTCAACTTCAATATTGTTTGGTAATGTGGCTCGAAATGTTCGTTTCAACCAGCCCTCCTTCATGTTTAAAATCCGCTTAAAATGATGAATTGCTGAGCAAGTATTTAAATCTAAAATTGTGCCGTTAATGGTTACCTTAATTCCAATCCAATTGGGAGCGTTCAATACTTTGGCAAAATACTCGGGGTATCCGTTTTTCCACCAACCGACTTTGGTTTTATCGGGATAATAAACTCCAGCAATGTAACTGCCCTGAAAAGAAGTTCCCGAATAAGTTTCTTCAAAATTGGCCCGTTGCCCCATGGCGCCATTTCCAATACTGAAGAGACTTTCGGACGACTCCACACGCTGAGGATTAAAGCCGTCCTCAATAATTTGCCACGGGTCTGCTGTGATATAATTTTGATTCATGATTAGGAATGTGCTTAATTTTTTATTAGTTGATTTAAAAATTGATTGGGAAGACTCCGAAAATCTTCAAAATTAAATTGTGCCTCTTTGAGAATCTCAGCATTACCAATTCCGATGCTAAGCATCCCAGCCGAGTTGGCCGCTTGAATTCCAGCCAAAGAATCTTCAAAAACAATACAGTTTTTGGGTTTTGTTTTAGTCAATTTTGCGGCTTTTAAAAACACCTCGGGGTTGGGCTTGGCTTTTGTAACATCATTGCCATCAACGATGGCATCAAAAAGGGGTGTGATTTTGGTTTTATCCAAAATTGGTCTGGCATTTTTACTGGCCGACCCCAATGCAATGAACTGATCGTTTTGGGTCAAAAATTTTAAAACCCGGTCCACATCGGGCAAAAGCTCTGAGGTATCCATATCAGCAATGTAATCCAGATAATTGTCATTTTTTTGATTCATCTTATGTTGAAATTCATCGGGGCCTAAGGTAACTCCGCCCCAATTCAAAATTTTTTCCAATGAGCGAACACGACTCACGCCTTTGAGTTGCTCGTTTTGCTCCAGTGTAAAATCAATCCCAAGGTCGTTGGCCAACGCCCGCCACGCTTGAAAATGATATTTAGCGGTGTCTACGATAACGCCGTCCAAATCAAAAATAAAACACTTCTTTTTCATGGGTTGATTATGGTTTGTATGATATGGCTGAAGGATTGGTTATTAAAAAATTTGAAAGCCCTGCAATAATTAAACTAAATCCGGCCAACAACATGGGGTTAATGGCCTCTGGCCCCATAAAATCAGAAATATGAATAATGGCTCCTAATGCCGCTGCAATTTGTGGCAACACAATGAATATGTTAAAAATCCCCATAAAAACTCCCATTTTATTGGGGTCAACGGAACTTGAAAGCATGGCATAGGGCATGGATAAAATACTGCCCCACGCAAATCCGATCAAAATAAAGCAATATTTTAATTGCTCTGGAGAGGCCACATACATGCTTAAAAATCCTAAACCGCCAAGCATCAATGAACCCATGTGTACATATTTTCTGTTGATGCGTTTCTTTGACGTATAGAATGTGAGAAGTAGGGCAAAAGCCATAGACGATAGTCCATAGACGCCCATGGCGGATCCTACGGCATTGGAGGATTCTTGAAATGCAGTATTGACCGCATCAAATGCAGCAAGTCCTTCGGGCGAATTTAAATCGTAATTGGCCTCCACTGGTGAAGGGGTTTTAAAAACATGTTCTGTGAGAGCGGGGTTAGCCATGCTCCACATGGTAAAAAATGCAAACCAGGAAAAAAACTGTACCAATCCAAGCTTTTTCATGGTAGTTGGCATGTGTTTAAAATTTTCAATAATGTCTGGAATAAATCTATTCTTTTGAGCCCGTTCCTTTTCAAAGGCCTGCATATCCTCTGGCGGATATTCTGTTGTGGTCAAAATGGTATATAACACACTAACAAAAAATACAAAAGCCCCTATGGCAAAAGCAACTTTCACAGACATGGGCACTACACCCGAAGGTGCCGAGTTACTTACTCCAAGTTGAGATACCATCCATGGAAGATTACTGGCAATCCATGTGCCTATTCCGATAATCAAGGTTTGAACCACAAAGCCATACGACCGTTGTGACTCTGGCAATTTGTCGGCCACCAGTGCACGAAAAGGTTCCATAGAGATATTAATGGATGCATCTAGAATCCAAAGAAACCCAACAGCCACCCAAAGGATAGGAGAGTGAGGTATAAAAAATAAGACCAATGAGCTCAAGATAGCACCGACCAAAAAATACGGTTTTCGGCGTCCCAGTTTGGGATGCCAGGTCCTGTCGCTCATGTACCCAATGATGGGTTGAACGATTAGACCAGTCAGTGGTGCGGCAACCCACAGCAGTGGGATGTCTGATTTATCCGCACCTAAAGTTTGAAAAATACGAGAAATAAACCCGCCTTGTAAGGCAAATCCAAATTGTATCCCTAAAAATCCGAAACTCATGTTCCAGATGTCCCAGAACCCAAGAAGTTGCTTTTTCATAATAGTATAATTTATTTAAATACTATTTTGATAAACAGCAAATGTGAATATCAAAACTTAAATGCGAAAAGAGAAAACTGTAAGTTTTGATGAAACAAATATATAAGAATTTTAAATTCCGACAAATTATTTTGTGGATTCTCGAAGAATTAAATCTGTGGTAATGATTACGCTATTGAATGGTTGTGGCGGTTTTTCGCTGGTGTATTCGTCGATGCGCTGTATTAATAATTCTGCTGCTTTTTGACCCATAGATTCGCCGTGTTGGCTCACTGTAGAAAGGGATGGAGAAGCGTGTTTGGACAGCATTCCATCTGTAAATCCGATGACTTGCAGTTGTTCAGGAATGGAAATTCCGAGGCTTTTGGCGACCTTCATGGCAACCACAGCATAAAGTTCATTAACGGCAAAAATGCCATCGACGTCGTGGTGTTGAGCAAATAACATTTTGATTTGAGATTCTAAATTCTCTAAAGAATCTTCGTAAAGTAAATCATCGTCGATTTTCAGGATGAGTTCTGGGATGGGTGTTATCCCATTGGCGTTTAGGGCTTCAATGTAACCCTTTGTTCGAAGTCGTCCTACACTCACATAATCTTTGGTGGTGATGAGAGCTATTTTTTTTGCGCCTTTATTCAATAGGGTTTTTACTGCCATTTGAGCGCCTTTAGTGTCATCCACAGCAACTTTGTCGCACGGGATTTCATTCACGATTCGATCAAACATCACCAACGGAATTCCTTCATTTAGGGTTTCGTTAAAATGCTGATAATCTTGATGTTGCATCGTTTCTCTGGACATGGAAACAATAAAACCGTCTATGCTTCCATTGGCCAACATTTCCATATTTATGACTTCATTAGAAAAGGATTCGTTGGACAGCCCCACAATTACATTATACCCTTTGGCATTGGCATAATTTTCTACCCCCTTTATGACTTTGGTAAAAAAATGATGCACAATATCTGGAATAATAATGCCTATGGTTTTGGTTTTTTTATTTTTTAGACTTAGAGCAATATTATTGGGGCGGTAGTTTAATAATTTTGCAAATGCCTTGACTTTGTCAATGGTGTCTTGACTAATCTCTGGGCTATTTTTTAGGGCTTTAGAGACCGTTGAAATGGACACATCCAACTCCTTTGCAAGTTCCTTTAGGGTGGTTCTCTTTTTCATTATTGTTAAACTTTTTTTGTTTATTTCTAAACAATAGTATATTTGTTACGACTATCAAAAAAACATAATCGACAAACGTTACTGCCAAAAGTAGTAATAAAAAGCGCTTTTTTTTACGTTATTAATATAAATAACCCTGTTTTTTAACAATCCCTCAAAAACTTATCAACACGAAAACGTTGTAGTAGTATTATGGAATTGTTAATGAAAGCTTAAAAATTTACATTAGCCCCGAAAAGAAAACTGTGAGTAGTCAAATTTAAAACTAGTCTAACTAAAATTATTCTATGAAAAAGACAATCAAAAACTTATTGTTTCTAATGCTGTTGATTCCTGCTTTTGCGCTGGGCCAATCTATCGTTCAAGGAACCGTAAGTGAACAAGCAAGTGGACTTCCACTTCCTGGTGTTAATGTTCTTATCAAGGGAACAACCACTGGAACTACCACCGATTTTGATGGTAATTATCAAATCTCCGCAAAAAACGGAGACGTTATTGTATTCTCTTACGTTGGTTTTACCACGCAAGAAGTTTCATTTAGCGGTCAAACTCAGTTGGATGTAGCAATGACTGAAGATGCCTCGGCATTGGACGAAGTTGTCCTCATTGGGTATGGTAGTGTTAAAAAAGAAGATTTAACAGGAGCTGCAGATCTTATAACCTCAGAGGACTTCAACCAAGGCCCTTTGGTATCTGCGCAACAATTAATTAGTGGTAAAATCGCAGGTGTTACCGTAACCTCTGGAAGTGGTGCTCCTGGCGATGGTCAAGTCATTCGAATTCGTGGAAACGGATCTTTGAGTTTGTCCAGCAACCCGCTTTACGTCGTAGATGGTATTCCATTGAACGACGGTGGCGTTGGGGGATCAAGAAACCCCCTTAACCTTATCAATCCAAATGATATTGAAAGTATGGTCGTCCTTAAAGATGCCTCAGCTACTGCAATTTATGGATCGCGTGGAGCCAATGGGGTAATTATTATTACAACCAAATCCGGTAAATCTGGAGATTTTAAATTTAACTTCAATGCTTCCACAACTTCGCATAATCCAATCAATCAAGTGGATGTAATGAGTGCGGGCCAGTTTAAAGGAATTGTTCAACGAACTGAAGACGCTGCTGCCATAAGCCGTTTGGGTAATGCCAACACCAACTGGCAAGACGAAATCTACAATTCTGCTATGGGACAAGACTATTCGTTAAGCGCTACGGGGCAATTGGTCAATATGCCCATTCGATTTTCGTTGGGTTATTCGGACCACGATGGAATTTTAAAAGGTGATAATTTTGACCGAAAAACGGCATCTATCAATTTTAAGCCAGAAGCATTTGGCGGCGATTTAAAAATGAGTTTTAACACGCTCTATTCGTTTACCAACAATACGTTTGCCAACAGAGGTGCCATAGGAAATGCCATATCTTTTGACCCTACTCAAAATGTTCGCGACGAAACATCGCCTTACGGTGGATACTACTCTTGGATCGATCCGGGAACAGGCAGTCAGTACAACTTGGCCCCGACAAACCCTGTAGCTTTACTCGATTTGACCAGCGATAAAAGCAAAGTAAACAGAATTGTTTCGAATGCAAAATTCGATTATTCTGTACCATTTGTAGAGGGTCTTGTAGCCAGTGTAAAGGTTGGTATCGACCAAAGTAACGGAAGCGGTGGAACCATAACTTCTGCCAACATGCCAACGTCTGACCCAACATTTGACGGGGCGGAAAGTCGTTTCAGAAATGAAGCTACAAACTCTTTGTTTGACGCGTATCTGACGTACAATAAGACCTTCAATGAGGTTCATAATTTAACGGCTGTTTTAGGGCACTCGTACCAATCGTTCGAATTCTACAACTACAGCTACGATAGCGAAGCTGAAGAAGATGGAAATGATTTTGAATTTATTGATAAATCTAAAAACGTCCTACTATCCTATTTTGGCCGTTTAAATTACGATTTTGATGGTAAATACTTACTAACTGCAACCCTCAGAGCAGATGCATCATCTAAGTTAAATCCTGATGACCGTTGGGGTTACTTCCCCTCTGTTGCAGCAGCATGGAATCTTCACAAAGAAGATTTTATGGGAGATTCATTTTTTGATGAATTGAAACTTCGTGTGGGGTACGGTGAAGTCGGAAATGTGAACGGATTAGGCGATTACCGATTCTTAACCCGATACACCGGAAGTACTTCTACGGCTAACTATCAATTTGGAAGCTCATTTTACCAAACGTACAGACCGGAACCTCTAAACGAAGAATTGAGATGGGAAATTGGACGAACCACAAACTTTGGGGTTGATTTCGCGGTCTTAGATAATCGTTTATCTGGTTCTGTAAATTACTACATCCGAGAAACGAAAGATTTGATTGCTTTCTCTTCCGTCGACCCCTTTACAAACTTTGGAAACCGAGTGGATAAAAACATCGGTGACATGGAAAACAAAGGATTGGAAATCATGTTGAATGCCACACCCGTTGTGACTGACGAGCTTGAATGGACTGTTGGCTATAACATCGCATTTAACGATAACTCCATAACTAACCTTCCATTTGATCAACCAACGGGGGGTATCAGCGGTGGCGTTGGAAACAATGTACAGTTGCACACACAAGGGCAAGTTCCAAATAGCTTCTTTGTTTTTGAACAAGTTTATGATGCCAATGGAAAGCCCATTGAAGGCGTATATGTCGACCGAAACGGAGATGATATCATCAACGACGATGATAAATTCTTCCATAAATCGCCATTCGCCGATATCACCATGGGGCTCAATACCAATTTGAACTATAAAAATTGGGATTTTGCAATGGTTACTCGAGCCAGTCTTGGCAACTATGCCTACGATAACGTGGCCTCCAGTACCGCATACCTCAGAAGAGCAACAGAAAATAGTATTTTGACTAATCTTCACTCCGATTATTTTGATACAGGATTTGAAAATATTACTGAAAACAACTTGTTAAGTTCACACTATGTGAAAGAAGCGTCATTTTTCAGAATAGATAATATTGCTATTGGTTACACCTTTGACAGTAACAGCGATACTACATTTAGAGTATACGGTTCAATGCAAAATGTATTGACTATTACCGACTATGATGGTTTAGATCCAGAGATTTTTGGTGGAATTGATAATAATTTCTACCCAAGGCCTCAATCTTTTGTATTCGGTGTAAATATTGACTTTTAATAAAACATGAAAACGATGAAAAAATTAATTTTATTATTAGCGGTTAGCATTGGCGTTTTATCTTGTCACGATGACTTGAATCAAACACCAATTGACCCAGATAGTTTTACTGAAGAAAACGTCTTTGTGAATGCTGAAGAAGCAAAAAGTGCTTTAGCTAAATTGTATGCCAGTTTAGCTCTGACTGGGCAAAATGGTCCTGCTGGGCAACCTGATATTGCAGATATCGATGAAGGGTTTTCTCAATTTACCAGAATGCTCTTTAACTTAAATGAGCTCACAACAGACCACGCCGTTGTAGGATGGGGAGACCCAGGCCTCCCAGATTTACATGGGATGTACTGGTCCTCAAGTAATGATTTCACTGAAGCCATGTACAATCGGCTAGCTCAAGAAGTATCGTTCTGTAATTCATTTATTTCAAATGCTTCTAACCTGTCTGATGCTGTAGTATCAACTTACATTGCTGAAGCACGATTTTTAAGAGCATTCGCCTATTACAATTTGATTGATTTGTACGGTAAGGTTCCTTTAACAACATCAATCTCTACTGATTTACCACAACAAAGCTCTAGAGCAGATCTATTTAATTTTGTTGAATCTGAATTACTAGAAATCAAAGATCAACTGATGGCTTCTGGTTCAAATGAGTACGGTCGTGTAGATCAAGTGGCAGCATGGGCTTTATTGTCAAAACTCTATCTAAATGCTGAAGTATGGACTGGAACCCCACGTTACTCTGATTGTGTAACCTATTCGAATGATGTGATAAACTCCACATACATGATAAATATGAATGACGCCAACGGCAATGG
Source organism: uncultured Flavobacteriaceae bacterium (assembly GCA_913061125.1). GTDB lineage: Bacteria > Bacteroidota > Bacteroidia > Flavobacteriales > Flavobacteriaceae > UBA3537. The sequence continues at coordinate 14,260 of CAJXUB010000002.1, read as the reverse complement.
AACCGCTTATGACGAGTTGTTCTTAGCGGACAATGATACCAATGGTGCTCAAAATGAGTTCATTTTTACGGCTAATTTTGATGGTTTAAATTCACAAACCTATGGCGGAACAACCTTCTTGGTTCATGCCGCTATTGGTGGCAGCATGCCAGCCGGAGACTTTGGTGTCAACGGTGGATGGGGCGGTCTTAGAACAACAAAAAGTCTTGTTCAAAAATTTCCTGAAGGTGATATAGATGTAACCGCCTTGAATAATTCTCTTTCGGGAACACTTTCAGACTGGGGATTAGTAGGAGATGCTACGCCTAACAGTTGGAACGGTCCAGACATGGAAATGTATGAAACCAGCTCTAATGTCTTTGAGTTGTATGCTTCTCTTTTAGGAAACCAGATGAAATTCCGATTCAATGAAGATTGGGGACAAAACTACGGAGATACTGGAGCCGATGGAACCCTTGAAGGCGGTGGTGACAATATTGTGGTTCCTGGAGACGGCGTATATCATGTAGTTCTCAACCTGAACTCCCTAACATACACACTCACTGAAGTCATGCCAGAAATTGATAGCAGAGGAATGTTCTACACCGATGGGCAGAATCTAGAAATTGAAGATATTCCGACGTTTACAGACGGATATGCCGTTACGAAGTTTAAAAATATAGACTCCAACGGAAATCAAGGAGCCGATACATCAGGAAACTTTGTAGACACAGACTTGGCTTTGATTCGTTTAGCAGAAATTTATTTAAACTACGCCGAAGCAACCTTAAGAGGCGGCGGAGGTGATATGAATTTAGCCGTTGCTAAAATCAACGAATTAAGAGAAAGAGGATATGGAAATTCTAATTACAATATTAGCGCTTCTGACATGACGTTAGATTATTTGTTGGATGAACGCTCTAGGGAACTCTATTGGGAAGGTCAACGACGTACCGATTTGGTTCGACATGGCTATTTCACAACATCTAGCTATGTATGGCCTTTTAAAGCCAATCAGCCAGATGGAACATCAACAGACACATTTAGAAATGTCTTCCCGATTCCATCATCATCAATTTCAGCTAATCCAAATCTTCAACAAAACGAAGGTTACTAAAAACATTAGATATGAAAAAATTTATAAATAAATCAATCTATACATTAATACTCGTCTGTGCCCTTTTTGTGGCTTGTGACGATGTTGACACCGTTCTACTCGATCCAACCGCAAACACTATTGTGTCACTTTCAACAGACAGCGTTGTTTTGACTGAGGATAATGCTACTGCTGATGCTGTAAGTGTATCTTGGTCATTGCCAAATTTTGGATTTGATGCAGCCCCCTCCTACACCATCATGATGGATGTCTCTGGAGGCGATTTTTCTGCAGCACAATTGATCTCTGCAGGATCTAACTACAGTTATAATTTTAGTGTTGCTGAACTCAACAATAAATTACTCTCGCTTGGATTATCTCCAAATGAGCAGTCTGTTATTGACATTAAAGTTAAAACAACACTGAGCTCATTTCAGGAAATGATTTCAGATGCTGTTTCGTTAACTGTAACACCATATTCTTCAATTCTTGACTTGTCTACAAATCTAGGGGTTGTTGGAAGTGCTACACCAGGTGGCTGGGGTAATGAAAACATTCCTGATTTACCCTTCTACACCACTGCGACAGCAGACGAGTATGTAGCTTATGTGACGCTAAGAGATGGAGAAATAAAATTTAGAAAAGATAACTTGTGGACTGAAAACTTCGGAGATAACGGCGCAGATGGGACGCTGGAAGGCAATGGAGCTAACATAGTAGTTAGTGCAGGAACCTACAAAATCACCGTTAATATGGCTAATCTTACCTACACCATGGAACCCTATTCTTGGGGAATTGTAGGAAGTGCTACACCAAGCGGTTGGGGAGCTCCGGATGTCAAGCTACATTACAACTCTTTTTCTGACGATTGGCGAACCGTTATCACTTTAGCAGATGGTGAAGCCAAATTTAGATTCAACGAAGATTGGGGAGTGAACTATGGCGATACTGGTGCAGATGGTTCTTTAGAAACAGGTGGTGACAATATTGCTGTTTCTGCAGGTCATTATTTAGTGACATTTAATCTTAACACTCTTGAATACTCATTCGAAGAAATGGATGTTTGGGGTCTTGTAGGAAGTGCAACTGCTAATGGCTGGGATGGGCCTAACCAAAAATTTATTCCCGATTTCGGAATCAACGAAGGTTACTACTATATTAATGGTGCCGTTCTCAACGACGGAGAAATTAAAGTTCGGCAGAACGATGCCTGGGCATTAAACTATGGTTCTTCATCTTACAACGCCGGTTCTACAACCAACGATATGGACGTTAATGGGAGTAACATTCCTGTCTCTGCAGGAACATACAACATCATCTTGAATTTTTCAGGAAGTACACCAACAATAACTTTATATCCGTGGTAAATTCTGATTATTGGAATTTCAAAAAGGGGCTGATAAACATCAGCTCCTTTTTTTAATTAATTGAATTTTATTATAATTTTATCTCATGAAAAAATTAGTCTTACTCTACTTGTTGCCCGTTTTAGGATTTGCTCAAGTCAGTACCAATCCAAGCCCCATTGAAATTAATCAACAAGTTACCATAACAGTTGATATAAACAGTACAGCATCAAATTGTAATGGAATGAACAACCCCAACAAAGTGTATTTACATTCTGGCGTCGGTACCGACAGTGACGCATGGGGCGTTTCAGTCGTTGGAAATTGGGGACAAGACGATGGCGTTGGTGAAATGACCAATAACGGTGATGGAATTTGGAGTATTACATTTGTCCCACAGACCTACTATAGTTTATCTGCTGCTGAAGCCAGTACAATTACGAAAATGGGAATGGTCTTTCGATCGGAAGATGGATCGCAAGAGCTAAAAGATAACGGTTGTTCAGATTTCTTTTTTAACGTTGGCGCATTTCAAGTCTCGATGATCAATCCCAACTCCAGCGGTGTGGTTTTGGTCAACTCTGGAGGTCAAACCCAAATTTTAGCATCAAATACCAATGGCCCTGCAAATTATGAACTTTTTGTTGATGGTATGAGCTACCACACAGCATCAAATACGACGTTTTATCAAAGTTCATTTGTAACAAACATCACGGAAAACAAAACCTGCCAACTCGTGGTCAGTCAGGGTTCAAATAATGTAACCAAAAATTTTAACATTTTTGTCAATAATACCGTAAGCCAAGCGATTCCAAGTGGTCTTCAGCAAGGTATCAATTACAATGAAAACGACAGCAGTAAGGCCACCTTGGTTTTGGAGGCCCCGTTCAAAGATTTTATTTACGTGGCGGGAAGTTTTAATAATTGGACACCTTCGGCCAATCATGCTATGAAAAAAGACCCAAACTCGGATTTATTTTGGTTGGAATTGGACGGATTAACATCTGGGCAATTGGAAACCTATCAATATTGGGTTTTTGACCAATCAACAATTTCGGGGTCACCAAGATTAGTTAAAACTGCAGACCCCTACTCCACCTTAGTATTATCGCCTTTTGACGATCCTTACATTCCCTCTGAAACTTACCCTAACATCCCCACTTATCCGCAAGGGCAAGAGCGCGAGGTAACTGTCCTACAGACAGGACAAACCCAATACAACTGGCAGGTAGTAGAATTTGAAAAACCAGCCAAAGAAGATTTAATTATCTATGAATTACTCATAAGAGACTTTGATGCAGATCGGAACTTTCAAGACGTTATTGACAAGATTGATTACCTCAAAAATTTGAATATCAATGCCATAGAACTCATGCCGATAATGGAATTTGAAGGCAATGAAAGTTGGGGGTACAATACCTCATTTCATTTGGCTTTAGATAAATTTTATGGAACCCAAGATAAATTCAAAGAGTTAGTAGATATTTGCCATCAAAACGGCATAGCCGTTATTTTAGATTTGGCACTCAATCACGCTTTTGGACGAAATCCATTAGTTCGAATGTGGATGGACGACCCTGACGAAAACGGTTGGGGTGAACCAAGCACCGAAAATCCCTACTTTAACACAGAAGCACGCCACAGTTATAGTGTTGGCTCAGATTTCGACCACAGCAGCACCTTAACCCGAAACTACGCCAAACGAGTGGTAAAGCACTGGATTGAGGAGTATAAAATAGATGGATTCCGATGGGATTTAACCAAAGGATTTACACAAAATTGTACCGCAGCTGACCAAGGGTGTACCAACAGTTACCAAGCGGACCGAGTTGCGGTCCTCAAAGAATATGCCGACTACTCCTGGAGTTTGGACCCCAATCATTATGTTATTTTTGAACATCTCGGTGGCGCACAGGAACAAAAAGAATGGGCCGATTATAGAATCGACGAAGGAAAAGGCATCATGCTCTGGTCAAAAATGACCAACCCCTACAACCAATTAACAATGGGCTACGCCAGCGATTCCAATTTTGAAGGCATGGGGCATAACAGTCAAAACTTTGTTGGAAAACGCCTTATCGGTTACGCCGAAAGTCATGACGAAGAACGCCTGATGTATCGAAATCTATTGTATGGAGCATCCGGTGGTTCTTATGACATTACCGAGCTGAATACTGCCCTACAACGCATGCCAGCCCTCGGTGCAGTAACACTAACCATCCCTGGACCTAAAATGATTTGGCATTTTGGCGAATTAGGAATGGAAAACTCCATCTTCACATGTAATGATGGCTCTGTTAACGACCCTAACGGTAACGATGGGGACTGTAAACTCGACACCAAACCACAACCCCAATGGGCGAATAACTGGGCCAATGACGCTCTTAGAAGTGAGATTTATAACACTTGGTCAAAACTCAATGCTTTAAAAATTAATGAAGCCGTGTTTGAAGGCAATTATAACATCAACTCAGGAACACTCACTCCAAGAATTTTCATTTGGGATGACGCCCTCCCAGCAAACTCTCTGAAAAACGTTGTGATTTTGGCCAATTTCAACTTAACACCTCAAAACATCACTCCCGATTTTCCATACACAGGGACATGGTACAATCTTATGGATCCAACTGGAAGTAATACCATTAATGTGACAAGTACCACCGCGCCAATCAGTATTCCTGCAGGGGAATTTAGAATTTTTGGTAATGCAGCAGCAGCATCTTTAAGTATCGCATCTGTTGAAAAACTTGAACCGGTTATGCACCCCAACCCGGCAAAAGAAACCATTCAGTTTAATAACGATCTTGAGTACATCGAGATTTTTGATATTAGTGGCAAATCGATTTTAAAACAACAGAAGAGGTATCAACTGGGCCAACCAATCGATGTCTCAAAATTAAACCAGGGGCTTTACTTAGTTAAAGTCAGGACTACCACTGGGCGAACAACTTATCAAAAACTGATTAAAAATTAAATAAAAAAAGCTTCTCTTATTGAGAAGCTTTTTTTGTGCGGGCGGAGAGACTCGAACTCTCACACCTTGCGGCACTAGATCCTAAGTCTAGCGTGTCTACCAATTCCACCACGCCCGCATGACCTGATTTATAGGGACGCAAATATAAACAATAGTTTATAAATTCACACTTAACCGCTAAAAATTATTTAAAACCATTTCGTAATTTTGACATTAAATTTAAGCGCCATGAAAAATCTAAAATCCTATATCGAAACCCACAAAACCCGTTTTTTAGACGAATTATTTGCTTTGCTAAAACTTCCGTCAGTAAGCGCCGACTCAAGCTACAAAAAAGACGTCATTTCTACTGCAAATTTTGTAGCAGAGAGTCTAAAAGCTGCAGGATGCGACACCGTTGAAATTTGTGAAACCGACGGATATCCTATTGTTTATGGTGAAAAAATTATGGATACAAAATTACCAACTGTTTTGGTCTATGGTCATTACGATGTGCAACCGGCTGACCCCCTAGAGTTGTGGGATTCTGCTCCATTTGAGCCCATTATCAAACCAACTGAATTGCATCCCGAAGGTGCCATTTTTGCGCGTGGCGCTTGCGACGATAAAGGCCAAATGTACATGCATGTCAAAGCTCTGGAATTTATGACCTCAACAAGTCAATTGCCTTGCAACGTAAAGTTTATGATTGAAGGCGAAGAAGAAGTGGGCAGTGAAAACTTAGCCACATTTGTTAAAACCCATGCAGAGAAACTCTGCAATGATGTCATTCTAATTTCTGACACCGGAATGATTTCAAAAGACACCCCCTCGATAACAACTGGATTACGCGGGTTAAGTTATGTTGAAGTGGAAGTTACTGGACCAAATCGAGATTTACACTCGGGAATTTATGGCGGTGCTGTGGCTAATCCAATTAATATTTTAGCGAAAATGATCGCCTCTTTACAGGACAAGGACAACCGCATAACAATCCCGGGGTTTTACGATAATGTTGAAGAATTGTCTCATGACGAACGTGCAGCCATGGCTAAAGCCCCTTTTTCACTAGAAAATTATAAAAAAACCCTTGACATTGATGCAGTTTATGGCGAAAAAGGATACTCAACCAACGAACGGAATTCCATCCGTCCCACACTTGACGTCAATGGAATTTGGGGCGGATACACAGGTGAAGGGGCTAAAACCGTAATCGCCAGTAAGGCCTATGCTAAAATTTCAATGCGTCTGGTTCCGAATCAAAATCATGAAGAAATCACCCAATTATTTAAAACGCATTTTGAAACCATTGCACCCGATGGTGTACGGGTTAAAGTAACCCCTCATCATGGTGGGCAAGGGTACGTTACACCCATTGATAACATTGGCTATCAAGCCGCTTCAAAGGCGTACTACGATACTTTTGGGAAATATCCCATACCGCAACGCGGCGGAGGAAGCATCCCTATTGTAGCTCTTTTTGAAGATCTTTTGAAAAGCAAAACCATTTTAATGGGCTTTGGTTTGGACAGTGACGCCATCCATTCTCCTAACGAACATTTTGGGGTGTTCAACTATTTGAAAGGTATCGAAACCATCCCCTTGTTTTACAAGTATTTTGCGGAGCTTAACCAAAAATAGCCCCTACAACAACTGGTCGCGTTGTTTTTTGGGCATGTTCTGAACCACCATGTTGTAGCTGTGGGTGATTAAGTCGAATAACAATTGAGGCGATACCTGCTGAGGTTCTAAATAAACTGTGTTCCAATGCTTTTTATTGGCATGAAACCCTGGTACAATACCATTGTGGTTGTCCCGAAGCTCAAGGGCGTATTCTGGATCGCATTTTAAAGTGATTGAAGGCCTCCCGCTGTCCCATTGCTCGAGCGGGCAAAGGGCAAATATTTTCCCTAAAACTTTAAACACGAGAGTGTCTTTATCGAAAGGAAACTCTTCCGTGGTTTTGGGTTTGTTTAAACAAAATAGGCGAATCTCGTCTATGGTCATGGAATTAAAGGTTGGGTTAATCGTGCAATTTATACAACACGGGTTTACTGGGCGAGGCATCGTTTTCAAAGGGAGCGATCATCAAATTAAGAATGTATTTCCCGTCTTTAACAGAGTTTGGTACAAAAATTAATTCGGTTATGGTTGCATTGTGTCGTACCTCGGCATTAACATTCCAAAAGGCCTTGTGGGCCAACAATTGCCCCTGGTCATTCTCTTTATCCACACTTGGCAAATCCACCAACAAGTGTTTCACCCCTTTATTTCGAAGATAAACCGCTGCTGACTCCAATAAATACGGAGGGTTGGTGTACGCATATTGTCGATTTAATTTATCTTTTGTGTTGGGTAATGTCCTGATAATTACGGCCTCACGTTTTTTATTTCCTATGGCGTAACGCAGTTGCTTTTCAGAGATAACAAAATCTTCGGCTTGTTTTTCTGGAACCACAGTGATGACCTCAGCCACAAACAAAAACTGTTTTAAACAAGAATTCAGACTTATAACTTCCTCTGAAATATGCCCCACGCATTCCGTATGAGTTCCATGGGCGTGAGGGTTAAATTCAATAGAATTAAAATTAACAGCAGCCCCACTTTTCACGCTGCCTGTCCAGTGGTCTAGGGTTGCAGGGTATATTTTTGGCGGAGGTAAATACCACGCATTGACATTCTCTTTGCTGGCCCGTAATGGGATAGAAATATCAATGGGTTGATCGATAAAAATAGTGTAGGTTCTGGAATTTGCATAAATAATGGCTTTCATAGGTTGAGGTTTTGTATAAATTTAATAAAAATTTAAACGATAAATAAATCCGATGCAATCCCGTCGCACAAAAACTGTCCTTTGGCTGTAATTTTCAAGCGATCGTTATCAATAATAAGGGTTTTATTATCGAGGTACTTCTGAGCGTTATCATGAAGTTTTGTGATGAAGACCGTGCCAAAATCGTCTTTAATTTTTTGAAGCGACACCCCCCACATGGTTCTAAGACCGGTCATTAAATACTCATTAAAACGATTTTTTTTGGTTAAAATTTCTTGTGTAAAAGGACGTTTTTCTTGTTCTAAAGCATTGATATACAGCTTGTTATTAGAAACGTTCCACGACCGTTTAACTCCGTCAAAAGAGTGTGCCGATGGACCAACCCCGAGGTAGGGCTCACCCAGCCAATAGCTGGTGTTGTGGTTTGAAAAATAACCGGGTTTTCCAAAACTACAAACCTCATACTGTATAAACCCCGCTTTGTAAGTTTCGTCCACTAAAATTTGAAAATGAGACGCAGCTTGGGCATCATCCAATGGGGGGTGTTGGGCAGTTTTGATAAAATGCTCCAGGGCCGTTTTGGGCTCCACAGTCAGTGCATAGCATGATAAATGTTTAACTCCCAAATCGAAGGCAATATTTAAATTATCGCGCCAACGGGACTCCGACATTTGGGGCATTCCATACAATAAATCAATGGTAACATTATCAAAATAATCTTGAGCAGATGAAATGCAGTCTTTGGCTTCTTGAGCCGAATGCGCTCGATTCATCGCAGTTAAATCGCCCTGAAAAAACGATTGAATCCCAATGCTTAATCTGTTGATTTTAGTTGTTGAAAGCAGCTTGATTTTAGATGTTGTAAGATCATCAGGGTTGGCCTCCAAAGTGATTTCGGCGTGGGGCTGAATGTTGTAATGCGATTCGATGGTCTTAAAGATAATCCTCAGATGTTCGACGGACAACAGCGATGGCGTTCCACCTCCAAAATAAATGGATTCTAGTGGTGCAGATTTTAATTCTTGTGCTCTAAGTTGAAGTTCTTTACAAAGGGCCGTGACAAAATCTTGCTTATGCTTTTGGTTGGTCGAAAAATGGAAGTTGCAATAATGACAGGCCTTTTTACAAAATGGAATATGGAGATAGAGTCCTGCCAATGAGTGTTATTTTTTAACTCGATTTTCGTTTTGTTTTATAAAAGCACTCCAACCGGTATAACTTTTTCCTGCCGTTACTTGTCCTGCATTGTAAAAATGACAAACTGCCGCCGCAAGGCCATCCGTAGAATCTAAATTTTTGGGCAACTCTTTGAGGTGCAATAAATTTTGTAACATTTTAGCCACCTGTTCTTTGCTTGCATTTCCGTTCCCTGTGATGGCCATTTTAATTTTTTTTGGGGAATATTCTGTAATAGGGATTTCCCTAGACAATCCTGCCGCCATGGCCACGCCTTGTGCTCGACCCAATTTCAACATACTTTGTACATTTTTACCAAAAAATGGGGCTTCAATCGCGATTTCGTCGGGTTTATAGGTGTCAATCAACTCAATGGTACGCTCAAAAATTAGCTTTAATTTCAAGTAATGATCGGAATATTTCTTCAGTTGAAGTTCATTAAGTTGTAAAAATTCCATGGATTTCCCTTTGACTTTAATCAGTCCAAATCCCATGATGGTAGTCCCAGGGTCAATGCCTAAAATGATGGTTTCGGAGGTCATGGGTTAGGAATTAAAATATGGAACATGATACATCAATTAACCTTTAAAATAATTGGCAGTTGAAACTCAGATTGGACCTGTTGACTTCGCTTTATAGCTGGAAAAAGTAAGGGCAATTCTTCTAAACTTTCCCTCAGGGCTTCTCCAATAGAAGTCGTAACAGCATCGGAATAATTCTGACTGTCAAGGATGGTAATGGATACAACACCCGTTTTGGATACTAAAAATTTAATCTTCAATGTGTCGTTTTGTGTCAGCATTGGGGTAATAGATTCCGAATTTAAAACCTTAGTAACATACGCAGATATCGTGGATTCAAAACAACTTTTGTTTTGCTCAAAATCAAAACCCTCTTGGCAGGTTTCAAACGTGGGGTATTGATCCACTTGATCCCACTGAAACGTTTGCAATTCGTTATCCAAAATGGTATTGGAATCCAACTTTTTTTGCTGAAAAAAGGTGCAAGAAAAACAAATACTAAACAATAAAATCAGTACTAAGCGCATTGGTTTGTAGTAAACCTTAAAATTACGCTTTTAATTTGAACTTAAAAAACCTTACGGGCTCGTGGTGTTGAATTCGTGAATGATGTGTTGTTTTGATTCTTTTTTGATGTAATCAATAAAGATTTGATTTATGACTTTTTGTGGCGACTCGGAATAATCCACTTTGACAATTTTTTTGGATTTAATCCAAGATTTAATCGCCTTTAAATCTCCCTTTTTCAAGTCATATAAAATTGGCACTCCAAGTTCCTTTAAGGCCTCTGCATTGCACTGTTGTTCGTACTGGTTTTTCATAGGAATAACCAGTAATTTCTTTTTCAAATATAGCGCTTCGGCTGGTGTTTCAAAACCTGCACCGCACAATACCCCTCTGCAATTCACCAATTTTTTATTAAATACTTTTGTAGATATCGGTTTAATTTTGATGTTACCAAAAGTGTACTTTTCTTTGGCGTGTTTTGAAAACACAACCCAATTGGTCTTGTGAATTTTAGATAGTGCTTTGATAATTTTTTGATCGTCAAATGCAGGTAAATACACTACAAAATAATTTTTTTTGATGGGGCTAATCGATTTTATCTCTCGTTTTATAATGGGGAGAAAAATTGAGGAATTATACGACTTGAAATGAAATCCATAACCTTTTGATGCTGGGGCATAATAGCTTAAAATAAAATTCGAAAACCGAGCAATCTTTTGCGGTTTTGGAACAGCTTTTGTCAATAAACTGTACTGGTGACTCAATGCAATACAATGGGTTTTTCGCAGCTGACAAGCCCACGCAGAAACAGGTTCAAAATCATTAATTACAAAATCGTACTGCCTTAGAGGAAGACGTCTAACATCTCTTAAAAACTTCCAAAAATTCATTCTCAAAATGGTCTTCCAAATGGCAATACCTCCATTTTTTCCAAACACAAAACTGAGTCCACGGTAACGATACCGTACCGGTAGTCCCAATTCGATATCCGCCGATGTTCCGCTCAATAACACGTCAACCTCGATATGCTTTTGCAGTAAAGGAATGAGTTCTTTGGCTCTAGAAATATGGCCATTCCCAGTGGCTTGAATCGCATAGAGGACTTTCATGAATTTGAGAAATTAGGATTAATGTCTGCAACCAAATCAGAAAAAAGAGCTTTGGCATCTTTGTACTCATGATCCTCCGGGTCGCTTAGTTTAAACGCGTCGGAGTCGTACTGAAATAGAGTCCATTCTTTATTATTATACTCTAAAGCAGTCATGTTTTCAATCCAATCTCCAGAGTTTAGATAAACTACGCGTTTTGAGTTCAATTCAATGGTTTTTATGACCGGTTGATGAATATGACCACACACCACATAATCAAAATTATTTCGAATGGCGATATCAACCACCGTGGTTTCAAAGCTATTGATGTAGGATACCGCTGCTTTTACTTTGTTTTTTATGGTTTTAGAAAATGATAATTTTTCACGTCCAAAAAGAGTCAAAAACTTATTGACAGTAGAATTTATTAAGATTAAAAGATCGTACCCAAATCCGCCCAAACGAGTCAACCAACGCGAATGTTGCATGGTCACATCAAACACATCGCCATGAAAAAACCAGGTTTTTTTCCCATCAAGATCCAATGACAATTTGTTTGTGATTTTAAACCCCTCCAACTCAAAATTCAAAAACCGTCTCAGGGCCTCGTCGTGATTACCGGCAATGTAGTGTACTTTTACGCCGTTAGAAATAAACTTCAACAGCTGTTTTATCACCTTGGTGTGGTATTTATTCCAATGGCGCTTACTGAATTGCCAGAGGTCCACAATATCGCCATTAAGGACGATGGTTTTGGGCTGAATACTTTTTAAGTAACGGTGCAGCTCCTGAGCTCGAGCACCCACAGTGCCCAGATGGGTGTCGGAAATAACAATAAGTTCAACAGGTCGTTTTGAGTTTTTCATAAACTCAAATATAACGCCCAAAAACCGTCATCTCATTACGATTAAAATAATTGAAGTGAAATAAATCGTTAAGAAACACGTGGTGCTAATTTCAAATTGTTAAGACAATGTCAAATTCATTTTAAATTTGGCGCACCACGCATAATTTCGGGGTTGGCAAATTCTTCAAATTGCTTGAAATTTTCAACAAACGATTTAGAAAGTTGGAAAGCGGTTTTATAGAAAGCAGTATCATTTTTCCAAGTTTTTCTTGGGCTTAAAAGTTCGGTGGGAACGTTGGGGCAAACTCGAGGTTGTAGCACCCCAAAAACCGAATGAATGTGGTAATTATTTTTGTTGGCGGCCTCCAAAGAGCCGTCCATAGCTGCCGCTATCATGGCTCTGGTATGTTTAAGTGGCATCCGCTCTCCGATGCCATAGGGCCCCCCTGTCCAACCCGTGTTGACCAACCAAACGGTAACACCTGAAGATTTCATTTTGGCGCTCAACATTTCGGCATATTTGGTAGGATGAAGTGGCATAAAAGGCGCGCCAAAACAAGCCGAAAAAATGGGTTTTGGCTCATTGATTCCGGCCTCTGTTCCAGCCACTTTGGCTGTGTATCCAGAAATAAAATGATAGGCCGCCTGGCCTGGTGTAAGCTTCGAAATGGGGGGTAATACGCCAAAGGCATCCGCCGTGAGGAAGAAAATATTTTTGGGGTTTTTACCAATTGAATTGGGTTGAATGTTTTGGATATGATGGATGGGGTAACTCACACGCGTATTTGGGGTGATGCTTTTGTTTGTAAAATCAATATTCCCAGTGTTGTCCATGACCACATTTTCCAAAATTGCACCTTTTTTGATGGCCTTATAAATCTCAGGTTCTTTGGATTTGGAAAGATTTATCACTTTGGCGTAGCAACCCCCTTCAAAATTAAAAATGGTGTTTTCTGCCGTCCAGCCGTGTTCATCATCGCCAATTAGTTTTCGATCGGGATCCGTAGACAAGGTGGTTTTTCCTGTACCAGATAATCCGAAAAATAGGCTCGTATTTCCGTCCGCTCCAACATTGGCACTGCAATGCATGGGAAGGGTGTTTTTATAAACAGGCAACAAAAAATTGAGTGCCGAAAAAATCCCTTTTTTAATCTCTCCAGTATATCCTGTACCTCCAATCAATACTATTTTTTTAGTGAAATTTAAAATGGCAAAATTGTGCTGACGGGTACCGTCTTCTTTTGAAATGGCCATAAATCCTGGCGCGTTAATTATGGTCCAGTCGGGGTTAAAATCGACCAATTCGGAGGGTTCTGGTCTTAGGAACATGTTGTAGGCAAACAAGTTGCTCCAGGGGTGTTCGTTAATGATTCTTATTTTCAGCCGGTAATTGGGGTCTGAACAGGCATAACTGTCGCGTACATACAGTTCCTTATCATTGAGGTACGAAACTACTTTGGTGTAGAGTTTGTCAAAGGCGCTGGGCGAGAATGGAATATTGATATCGCCCCACCAGACCATGTCTTGAGTTATGGCATCTTTAACAATAAAACGGTCTTTGGGCGAACGCCCCGTAAACTCTCCAGTACGTATGGCAAGCGCCCCCATTTTGCTCTCTACCCCTTGCTGAAGATCTAAACTAATTTGATGTAATTCGTCGGGGGAAAGTTGGTAATGTACTGTGGCTGAGGGTATTCCATATGCAAGTAACGAAATCGTTTTCGTAATTTGATTTATTTGTGGCATAAAAATCGAATACAATTAAAGGAACAAAGGTAAATATTCTTTTAAAAAGAGCTAAAATTTAACTTATTTTTTGCGTTTTAGAAGATAAAAAGCAAGCAAGCCCCAAGCCATAATCAGCAACAAACCTCCTATGGGCGTAACAGGGCCAAGGAAGTCAAAATTTGTGGACGTTAGGGCATTGGTGGCCAATAGATAAATAGAACCCGAAAACAAAAGAACACCCAAAAG
>CAJXUB010000001.1 GCA_913061125.1 uncultured Flavobacteriaceae bacterium | reverse complement strand
TGTTTAAAATAGTTTCCTTTGAATACCTCGTGGGCTTGCCCCGAGGTAGTTGATTCACATGGATTTTTGGTGGATGACAGATTTGTTTTAAAGCAACCACATTCTAAAAGAGATTAAATAGTTCTTCTAAAAATTCTCTTGAATTTGAAAGTCGCGGTACTTTGTGCTGTCCGCCGAGTTTATTTTTACGTTTTAACCAGTCGTGAAAAAGCCCCGTTCGCGCGATGTTTATTTTTGGAGGATTCAGCGTCATATTATTATAGCGTTTGGCTTCATAATCCGAATTCAATGCTTTCAAAGCATTGTCCAATAGCTCTGTAAAATAGTTCAGGTCTTCGGGAGGGGTTTTAAATTCAATTAACCACTCGTGTGCGCCCTTTTCATTACCTTTCATAAAAATTGGAGCTACGGTATAATCGCTAATCTCAAAGTTCATTTTTTTCGAAATATTTTGAAGCGCCTTTTCCGTATTTTCAATAATAAGTTCTTCTCCAAAGGCATTGATAAAATGCTTGGTTCGTCCTGTGACTTTAATTCGATACGGATCGATGCACGTAAACTTGACAGTATCTCCAATTTTGTACCGCCACAAACCTGCATTAGTCGTGATAATCATGGCGTAATTTTTCCCTTTTTCAACCTCATGCAAAGGAATAATTTTTTCTTCTGAGGTTCCATAAGTATCCATAGGAATAAACTCATAAAAAATCCCATAGTCCAACATCAGTAGAAGTTCATTCGAGTTGTTTTGATCCTGAATAGCAAAAAATCCTTCGGAAGCATTATAGGTTTCGTAGTAATTAAAGTCTTTTTTTGGGATAATTTTTTTGTACTGTCCCACGTATGGCATAAAACTAACACCGCCATGGAAATAGACTTCTAAATTGGGCCAGATGTCCAACAGATTTGATTGGCCGGAAGTTTCCAAAACTTGATTCAATAAGACCAACATCCAGGACGGAACACCTGCCAAACTGGTCACATTTTCATTGACAGTTTCATCTACAATGGCCTGCATTTTGGTGTTCCAATCGCTCATTAGTGAGACCTTATTGCTGGGGGTACTACTGAATTCGGCCCAAAATGGCATATTGTCAATCAAAATAGCGGAAAGATCGCCAAATACAGTTCCGTTTTCTTCGTACAATTCTTTACTCCCGCCCAACCGCAAATTTTTTCCGTTAAACAATTCGGAATTCGGGTTGTTGTTAAGATACATACACAATAAATCCTTGCCTGCAGCATAGTGACAATCTTCGAGAGCTGCATTACTCACAGGGATAAATTTACTTTTTGTATTGGTTGTACCACTGGATTTTGCAAACCATTTTATGGGCTTTGGCCAAAACAGGTTTTGCTCACCTTGTCGCGACCGTTGGATCCAATGGTGGTAATTTTCATACGTTGAAACGGGAACACGCGCTGCAAATTCGCGGTATGTTCGTATGGATTTAAAATCATATTGTTGTCCAAATTCCGTGTGCTTTGACAAATCTAAAAGATTCATAAGAAGCTCATTTTGAACTTCATAGGGGTATTTTAAAAACAATTCAATTTGATGAAACCGTTTTTTTAAAAACCAACTTGCAACCGAATTGACTAATGGGATTGGCATAAAAATTACATATATTTACAAGGCTAAAAGTAACAAAAAATCTCAATGCTGTATCAAGGTGTTCTTACAAAAATGAAAACGGAGTTTTCAAGCCCGATCAATTATTTTTTGAGGATTGGAGGGGCTTTTATTCAGGTTCATCAGTTGATTCAAAAGAAAATCACGCTGAAATTTGTGGGATACGAATGTTTGAGTTGCGGGAGTATGGAGCCTACTTTTCGTCAAGGGTTTTGTAAATCGTGTTTTTTTGAATTGCCTCAAACAGCAGATTGGATTATGCGTCCTGAACTCAGTAAAGCGCATTTGAATATTGAAGAACGGGATTTGTCTTACGAAAAACAGGTACAATTGCAACCCCATATTGTGTATTTGGCCAACTCAAGCAATGTGAAAGTGGGGGTGACTCGGAAAACTCAAGTTCCAACCCGTTGGATAGACCAAGGGGCGCAAGAGGCGTTAGAAATTTTAGAGGTTCCTAACCGATATTTAGCCGGTGTTGCCGAGGTGGTTCTAAAACAATTTGTTAGCGATAAAACCAACTGGCGTCAGATGCTTAAAGGCGATGCCAGTTCGGAGGATTTAAAACAATGGCGGCATCAATTGATTCAGCATTTGCCAGAGGAGGTTCGCCCCTATGTATTACAAAATAAAGAGCCCTTGCGCTTGAAGTTTCCTGTTCAAAAATACCCTGAAACTCCCAAAAGTTTAAACTTGATAAAAACACCAGAATTTAGTGGAACGCTTGTTGGAGTCAAAGGTCAATATCTTATTTTTGAAGACGATACTGTGTTCAATGTACGAAGTAATGAGGGCTTGGTGGTTGGGCTGGACGTTGGGGGTTAGTCCAATGGAATTTCATCGTTAATTTTAAGATCAAATCGTTTTCGAAACCAATAAACCCCAAGGTATAAAAATGGGGTGTCTACTGCTGCTATTAAGACTTTAAATAGAAATCCTGCCAGTAATAATCCTCCAAATAAATTCCAATCAATTTCCCCGAATGAGCACAACAATAGCAACACTGTGGCGGTGTCGATGAATTGGGACAAAAAGGTGGAAAAGTTATTTCGTAACCAAAGGTGTTTGCCTTGAGTGATTCGTTTCCAAAAATGATAGATTTGAATGTCTACAAATTGGGCAAATAAATAGGCCAGCATACTGGCCAAAACCGCTATGGCAGTACTTCCAAATACGGTAGAAAATAAATTGTCCGAAACAGGCGACCAGTCTGTGGCCGGGACTGCATTGGCCACATAAATGATTCCCATCGCAAAAAAGGAAGCAAAAATCCCTCCAATGACCACCTCATTGGCCTTTTTCTTTCCATAAATTTCACTGATTAAATCCGTTATTAAAAACGTGATGGGGTAGGGTAATATGCCAACAGAAATTTCAAATAGCGTAATCCCAAAAATAGAAACATCAAAAGGGTAGTAGTAAAAGAATTTCTTAAAAATCAAATTGGAAACGACCAGTGAGGTGATAAATAAAATTCCGAGAATTAAATATAAGCGACGTGCTAAAGTCTTGTCTTTCAGAGTCATGAGTTGTCAATAAATACTTCGGTAAAGATAGAATATTAATTTTTCTTTTACTTAAATTGCCACCTCTTATGCAAGATAGAACTCGTGTTTATATTGGCCTCGGCAGTAACGTTGGAAACAGGTTAGATTACCTCCAGGCCGCTATTGATGCCATTCATTTTGAAGTCGGGAGTATCATCAAAATATCAAACTGCTACGAAACGCCTGCTCTGGGATTTCAGGGCGATCCATTTCTCAATGCCTGTATCGAAATTAGAACCAATTGGTCTGCTGAGTTGTTGATTTCAAAATTGCTTCAAATTGAACAAAATCAAGGCCGAAAACGCCTCAATGACGGCCAGTATCACAACCGGACGATTGATTTGGACATTTTATTTTACGGCGACGAAATTATTGAAAATAACATTTTGACTGTGCCACACCCAAGGTTGGAACAACGCCTATTTGTGCTGGAACCTCTCGCTGAAATTGCGGCGGATTTAGTCCACCCAAAGCTCAACCAATCGGTAGCCCATCTTGTGGAACTTTGTCAAGACCAAAGTGCGGTAAATCAAACCCAAGATGCGCTTTATAATCCGCTTGAAACGATTGATTTAACGGCGTTTAATTTCATTACTATTGAAGGAAATATAGGCGCTGGGAAATCCTCTTTAACACAAATGATGGCCCAAGATTTTAATGCCAAACCGATTTTTGAACGTTTTGCGGATAATCCGTTTTTACCCAAATTCTATAAAGATAACGAACGCTATGCATTTACCTTAGAGATGTCCTTTTTGGCTGATCGCTATCAACAAATCTCTGAAGATTTGGCTCAATTGGACCTGTTTAAAGATTTTGTTATTGCCGATTATGACGTGTTCAAATCCTTGATTTTTTCAAAAATTACCTTATCAAAAGATGAGTTTTTATTATACCGTAAATTATTTTACCAGGTATATAAAGACATCAAACGCCCCGATTTGTACGTGTATTTGCATCAAAATATCGATAAACTCAAAGCCAATATAAAAAAACGAGGCCGAGATTATGAGCGACATTTGGACACAGAATATTTAAATAAAATTCACAAAGGGTATGCCGAGTTTATGAAAAACAATCCTCAATTTAGGGTTAAAATAATAGACATCACCAATCGAGATTTTGTAGAAAATCGTCACGATTATCTTTGGCTTTTGGATCAAATTCAATGCTGATTTAACTTCGAAAAGAGCTGCCAAAGAACAATACCACAACTTACAGAAATATTCAAAGAGTGTTTGGTTCCAAATTGTGGAATTTCTAAAACACCATCGCAAATTGAGACAACATTTTGAGAAACACCTTTAACTTCATGGCCAAATACGACGGCATAAGTTGTATCTATTTTTGGCTTAAAATGTTGCAGAAACGTGGCCTTTTCAGCTTGTTCCACAGCCCAAACTTTAATGCCTTTGGCTTTTAAATCTTGAACAACACCGACCGTATCTTCTGCATGGCTCCAATCCACAGATTCAGTACTTCCTAGTGCTGTTTTTTGAATGTCCTTGTGCGGGGGGCTTGCCGTAATTCCACACAAGTAGATGTGCTCAATTCGAAAGGCATCGGCGGTTCGAAACACACTCCCTACGTTGTTTAGACTTCTAATGTTATCTAAAATTACAATAAGCGGTGTTTTTTTTGTAGCCTTAAATTCGTCCAAACTAAGCCGGGCTAACTCACTATTTTTTAATTTTCGCATCCGTGTAATTCTCTGTTGATGGGTTTTAAAAAACGCCAAAATTAGTTACATTAGCGTCTTTATATATACACAAAAATACGCTTTTAATTAGAGATCCATTGACCGCCAAACCCAAAAAAGAAACCCCATTAATGAAGCAGTACAACGCCATAAAGGCAAAGTACCCGGATGCTTTATTGCTGTTTC
This sequence comes from uncultured Flavobacteriaceae bacterium, assembly GCA_913061125.1. Taxonomy (GTDB): domain Bacteria; phylum Bacteroidota; class Bacteroidia; order Flavobacteriales; family Flavobacteriaceae; genus UBA3537. The sequence continues at coordinate 105,358 of CAJXUB010000001.1, read as the reverse complement.
GTGTGGGCGATTTTTACGAAACCTTTGGTCAGGATGCCATTAAGGCCTCCAAAATATTGGATATAATTCTGACCAAACGCGGAGCCGGGAGCCAAAGCGAAACCGAATTGGCAGGATTTCCACACCATTCTCTGAACACCTATTTGCCAAAATTGGTCAAAGCGGGCGAGCGTGTAGCCATTTGTGATCAATTGGAAGACCCAAAACAAGCCAAAACAATTGTAAAACGCGGTGTTACAGAACTAATTACGCCTGGTGTTTCGCTCAATGATGAGGTTTTGAGTGCTAAAACCAATAACTTTTTGGCCTCTGTGTATTTAGGTCAAACAATTGGGGTTTCGTTTTTGGATGTTTCGACGGGGGAATTTCTAACGGCTCAAGGCCATGCGGCTTATGTGGCCAAATTACTTCAAAATTTTAACCCCAGCGAAATTCTAATTGAAAAGCAAAAACGGCACAAATTTTCCGAACTTTTTGGTGATAATTTTCATGTATTTTTTCAGGAAGATTGGGTGTTTCAATTGGATTATGCTGAAGAATCGTTGTGCAAACATTTCAACACAACAACCCTAAAAGGATTTGGTGTGGATGAGCTCCGCCAAGGTATCGTTGCATCGGGGGCTATTTTGCACTATTTAGGAGAGACACAACACCACAAACTTCAGCATATCACCTCGATTGAGCGCCTTTTGGAAGAACATTTTGTGTGGATGGATCGGTTTACCATTCGAAATCTGGAGTTGTATCATTCTACAAATCCAAATGCCGTCACATTAATTGATGTTATTGATAAAACTCGAACCCCCATGGGTGGTCGGCTTTTAAAACGTTGGTTGGCATTGCCCCTAAAGTCAATTGATAAAATCAAGCAACGGCATGACATTGTCCAGTATTTTTATAAGATGGATTCGGCACGAAAAGCCATACAATCGCAGTTGAAAGGTATGGGTGATTTGGAACGACTCATTTCAAAAGTTGCGACAGGAAAAGTAAATCCACGAGAAGTAGTCCAGTTAAAGAATTCTTTGGAATTATTACTGCCCATTAAGACGCTAACGCTTGAGAGTAACCATGAAACTCTAATCGCTTTGGGCCAACAGATCAACGATTGTACGGCACTTCGTGATAGAATACAACACACATTAAGTGAAGAGTCTCCAGTCAATATTCTCAAAGGTAACGCCATTTTATCCTCTGCATCAAATGAACTAAAGGCGCTGCGTGAGATTGCTTTTTCGGGGAAAGATTATTTAGATCAAATGCTGATCCGTGAAAGTGAAACGACTGGAATTCCGTCGTTAAAAATTGCATCAAATAATGTATTTGGGTATTACATTGAGGTTAGAAACACCCACAAAGATAAGGTGCCTGACCACTGGGTAAGAAAGCAGACTTTAGTCAATGCCGAGCGTTACATTACTGATGAGCTTAAAGACTATGAACAAAAAATATTAGGTGCCGAGGAACAAATTTTAGCTATCGAGCAACGGCTGTTTTCTGAACTTGTCGTTTGGATGAGTGATCACATCAAAGCTGTACAGCAAAACGCTCAACAGATAGCACAATTGGATTGTTTAAGTTCTTTTTCAGAGTTGGCTCTTCAAAACCAATACAGCTGTCCTGTTGTGGATGAATCGTTTGATTTAGACATAAAAAAAGGCCGCCATCCGGTTATAGAAAAGCAGTTGCCGTTGGGGGACACTTACGTGGCTAACGATGTGTTTTTGGATCGGGAAACCCAACAAATCATCATGATAACAGGGCCCAACATGTCTGGAAAATCAGCCATTTTACGGCAGACCGCTCTGATCGTATTGTTGGCTCAAATGGGTAGTTTTGTGCCTGCTGATTCTGCCAGAATTGGAGTAATCGACAAATTATTTACTAGAGTTGGTGCCAATGATAATATTTCTGTAGGAGAGTCAACGTTTATGGTTGAAATGAATGAAACTGCTTCTATCCTCAATAATATTTCTGAGCGCAGTTTGGTACTTTTGGACGAAATCGGTCGAGGAACAAGTACTTACGACGGGATTTCTATTGCGTGGGCCATAAGCGAATATTTACACGAACACCCATCGCGGGTCAAAACCCTTTTTGCGACACATTACCACGAGTTGAATGAAATGACAAACACATTTTCACGAATTAAAAATTACAATGTTGCTGTCAAAGAATTGAAAGATAATGTATTGTTTTTGAGAACCCTAATAGCTGGGGGGAGCCAACACAGTTTTGGGATTCACGTGGCCAAAATGGCCGGTATGCCGCAACAAGTCCTTCAGCGCTCGAAGAAGATTTTAAAACAATTGGAAAAATCCCATTCAGCAGACGAGCTTTCGGCCAAAGTTAAAAACCCCAGTTCTGAAATGCAGCTCAGTTTTTTCAATTTAGACGATCCTTTATTAGAGGAATTAAAAGCAGATATTTTAGATACTGATATTGACCGCTTAACCCCTGTTGAAGCGCTCATGAAGTTGAATGAAATCAAGCGGATGTTATCGGGCAAAAAATAAGGATAAAACAAAAAAAAACTTTGGTATTACTATAAATGTATTAAATTTGCGTCCCCTTTGACTCTCAAAGTACGATCTTAAACAATGCGAAAGTAGCTCAGGGGTAGAGCATCACCTTGCCAAGGTGAGGGTCGCGGGTTCAAATCCCGTCTTTCGCTCATAATTTTTAAGTCTTAATGCTGAAGTGGTGGAATTGGTAGACACGTTGGACTTAAAATCCAATGGCCATTATGGCCGTGCGGGTTCAAGTCCCGCCTTCAGTACAAAACCCGCAACAAGTGTTGCGGGTTTTTTTGTGGATTAATTAGTGGTTAAATCACACTACTCAGCCATCTGATATTCGACAGCTTGACCTTCAAGACCAATAGACCAGTGAATTTGTACCACTTTCCATTGACCGTTTATTTTCTTAATCACCCCGCTATTTCGAACATTTTTAACCTCTCCGGCTTCTCCGGCAATGGAAAATGTGAAATCCAGCTCTTGAGTATAAGAGGCCATATCACCTCCATCGCTCATGATTACATTTAATTTACGAGACGTGAACACAGGGTTTTTAATGGCTAATTGCCCTTTAACAGAAGGTTCAATTTCTGCCCAACCCGTTAGGTATTCAGCGGCATCTGTGCCTATTAAAACGGCATCCTCTGCAAAAGTTGCCTCTGCAATTTCTAGACTGCTTTCTGTGAAAAAATCAAATTGACTGGCAATGAAATCATTAGCTTCTTGAGTGGCTTTTTCTAAATCAACCGGCTTTGGGGCATTGCAACTAACGACTGAAAAGACGAAAAATAAATAAATTAATTGTTTCATAATTATTGTTTTGATATTATTAAAACGATTTAAATCCAGTATTGGAGTGCGCAATTTTTAATCCTTCAGTCCCTCCTTCAAGTAGTGGAACCATGGTTTCAATGATATTGTCTTCGGTCTGTCTCCAGTTTAAATAAGCCAAGTATTGGTCGTTAGTTCCCCAGTTGGAAACAATCCAAACCGTATTGGTGTCTTTATTGATGGTCATTTCTAGAGACATACAGCCCTCAAATGAGCGCGTCTTTGGAAGGCCGTTTTCACTGTTTAAAACTTCTAATAGATTGTCTAACTTTCCATCTTTGGCTTGAACAGAGGCAAACACCAAATTCTTTGGATAAACGGCATCTAGCATTCCTCCAAAATCAAAATAATCGCCCTGACCAACAATTTTTCCTTCTTCGTCAAAATTGAAGTACCAGTATCCTTTCAGGTTTACTTCTTTTTGAGTTTGAACTTGAGTCCCTGTCCAAACGCCATAAGTTCGTACACTGCCATCAGGTTGTCCGAGGGTATCCGTTCCAGGCAGCCAAACTTCAGGTGTATATTTTAGATTATCAAAGGCCGTGTGATAGCCTTTAACATTGGCCATAAATTGATCTTTATTCATTGACCCTGAGCCATACAATGAGGATTCGGACACCAGATCGTCACTCATCAGCTCGTATTGTGCCTCATAATCTTCAACTTCATGAAGCTGAAAAAGTTTTTGAGCCGTTTTTAAATTTTTGGTGTAGTCGCGATGTTGTGTGTTGCAACTTGTGGCAAGGATTGCCATAAAAGATAATACTATTACATTTTTCATTTTTAAAATTATTGGTTAACAATGGTTTAAATCTATCAAAATAACTTGTAATTCACAACTAATTTTTTATATATTTAGACCTTTAACCAATTATAAAATTTTTAAAAATGAAAAAATTAGTATTATTAAGCCTTTCTTTTATTGTAATAACCTCGTGTGCTATAAGTATTGGTAATTCAAAAAAGACGCCTCCACCCCCAGCACCAGAAAAAATTATTGAAATAGATAGGGCGGTTGGCTATTTAAAAACACCAAACAAAACATATACGGCTTCCTCTGGAGACAATTCGGTAGTTGATCTTTGGGATCAATATATTCAAGTTCATAATGATAGAAATATAGACGCCATCATGGATATGGAGTCTGATGATATCCAAATCTGGGGGCCAAATGGGGAATATATTCAAGGTAAGGAGGCGCATGCAGCATTTTTGGCAGCATGGTTTGAAGGCGCCAACCCCAAGTGGAATACCTTTTTCTCGTTTCCAATGAAAGTCAATGATCTGGAAACTCAAAAAGACGGACAATGGGTTGTTACTGGGGCACAAGTGACCATGAGTGTAAATGGACAAGACGCTCAGTTTATTCACTTGTCAGATATTTACTTTGAGAACGGAAAAGTGAATAAATTTTATGTTTACCAACGCCTTCCTGCCTCAAACAATTAATTTTTTTTACCATTAGCTAAAAAAAGACCACCTTCAGGTGGTTTTTTTTGTGTAGATTTTTCGTTTAAATGATTTTAAGGGTTATTTTTTCACAAATAGTCATTTTTTTAATAAACAACTGACAATTCTTCAATTTTTCAAAATAATTTGAATCTGGAGTTTCAAATAAAAAATTAATTTATAGTTTTGAGATGTTATATGTTAATGATGATTAACCCACATTTTACAACAGCAAAAATTTGTTTATTAGCTCGACCGAGTAGTGCTTCGTTGTTTCCGCGTCACAACCGCCGTCGCCCTTAGGGTGTATCTTTAATTTTTGGAACTTAGGTGAGTCCGGTTCTTTCTTTTCAATTTTCTTTTAGTTTTAACTCTTATTTAATCTATTGATAATGAAATTGGTTATCACAGATAAATCTCATCATATTTATGCGCAAGTTATTTGCGCCACCATTGAAGCTGCAGCAAAAGTCAGAGGGACAGGTATTGCTAAGCGCTCACCAGAATACATTTGTGCAAAGATGGATCAAGGAGACGCAGTCATCGCATTGGATGGCGATAAATTTGCTGGATTTTGTTACATCGAAACTTGGGATCACCAACGGTTTGTAGCCAATTCTGGGCTAATTGTACATCCCGATTACAGAAATCAAGGATTGGCAAAAAAAATCAAACAATTGGTATTCGATCACTCCAGAACTAAATACCCAAAAGCCAAGGTGTTTAGTATTACCACGGGGTTAGCCGTTATGAAGCTCAATACTAATTTGGGGTACAAACCTGTGACCTTTTCTGAACTGACCAAGGAGCCGTCTTTTTGGAAGGGATGTCAAACGTGTAAAAATTATGATGTTTTACAACGTACTGAGCAAACCATGTGCTTGTGTACGGGGATGTTATTTGATCCAAAAAATCAAAAACAGAAAAATCAAAAAAAGATTAAGCCATCAACCTTTAAACGTTTAAAAAGCATAAAACAAACTCTTTTTCTCAAAAAACAAATGAAATGAATTCTAAAGATAAATTAGTTTTGGCCTATAGTGGCGGATTGGATACTTCGTATTGTGCAGTACACCTTTCTCAAGATTTGGGCTTTGAGGTCCACGCCATTAGTGTCAATACAGGGGGCTTTACTAAAAACGAAATTCAATCCATAGAGGCAAAAGCCTATAAAATGGGTGTTTCAGTTTACAAAAATATTGAAGCTACGGAGCAATTTTATCAAAAAGTCGTTAAGTATTTAATTTTTGGAAATGTCCTTAAAAACAATACCTATCCACTTTCTGTTAGTGCTGAGCGTATAATCCATGCCATAGAAATCGTAACTTATGCTAAGTCCATAAATGCCAAATACATTGCACACGGAAGTACAGGTGCAGGAAACGATCAAGTGCGTTTTGATATGATTTTTCAAACCTTGGCACCAGAAATTCAAATTATTACCCCTATTCGAGATCATAAATTAAGTAGGGAAGATGAAATCACGTATTTAAAATCAAAAGGGGTTGACTTGGCTTGGGACAAAGCGAAATATTCCATAAATAAAGGGCTTTGGGGGACGAGTATCGGCGGTGATGAAACATTGACCTCTCATTTGGCTTTGCCTGAAGAAGCTTATCCCTCACCATTACGAAAGAAGAATCAAAGTACAGTAGTTTTAAGTTTTGATAAAGGTCAATTATCAGCCATTGATGGGATTTCAAACGCTCCGCTTCAAAATATTCAAAAGCTAAATGATCTTGCTTCTCTTTACGCCATTGGAAGAGATATTCATGTTGGTGATACTATTGTGGGCATTAAGGGTAGAGTTGGTTTTGAAGCCGCTGCAGCATTAATCGTCATTAAAGCCCACCATTTGCTGGAAAAACACACCCTTTCCAAATGGCAACTGCAACACAAAGACAGTTTGGCCAGTTACTATGGAATGCACCTACACGAGGGTCAATACTTAGATCCAGTGATGCGTGATATGGAAGCATTTTTTCAATCGAGTCAGGCCAATGTTAGTGGAGATGTCACAGTGGTTTTAAAGCCCTATCACTTTATGCTAAATGGTGTTGATTCTCCTTATGATTTGATGAAATCTAATTTTGCAAGCTATGGCGAAATGAATACTGCATGGACTGCCGACGATGCGAAAGGATTTATAAAAATTACGGCCAATCAAAACAAAATTATTCAAAATATAAATTCTAAATCATGATACAAGTAGGAATAATTGGTGGAGCAGGATACACTGCTGGTGAGCTGATTCGATTGCTAATAAATCACCCTAAAGCAGCCCTAAATTTTGTGTACAGCACATCAAGCGCAGGCCGCCCACTGAGTGATATTCATCAAGATTTGGTAGGCGAATCATATCAAAATTTTTCAGATCAAATAAATCCAAATATCGACGTTTTATTTTTGTGTTTAGGGCATGGAAATTCAAAAGCATTTTTAGAAAACCATTTGTTTTCTAAGCAAACAAAAATCATCGATTTGAGTCACGACTTTAGGCTGAATATTTCGGCTAATTTTCAAGCTAAACAATTTATATACGGGCTCCCCGAATTGAATAAAAAGGCAATAATCAAGGCCAAATACATTGCTAATCCTGGCTGTTTTGCAACAGCTATTCAATTAGCACTTTTACCGTTAGCGGCTAAAAATTTGATTCAAAGTCCGGTTCATATTAATGCAGTTACAGGAGCAACTGGTGCTGGGACTAACCCTTCAGCAACGACTCATTTTACGTGGAGAGACAATAATTTTTCTCATTACAAGGCTTTTAAACATCAGCATTTGGCAGAGATTAAGGAATCATTGATTGCAGTGCAAAATAATTTTGATTCTGAATTGAATTTTATACCTAATAGAGGTAATTTCTCTAGAGGCATTTTTGCAAGTATATATTTGGAGTTAAACGAGAGTTTGGAGGCCATTACGACGCTTTATAAATCGTTTTATGACAAATCGCCTTTTGTAATAATTTCTGAAAATGAAATTCATCTCAAGCAGGTGGTTAATACCAATAAATGTTTGATACATCTTAGTAAACACAACAATAAATTACTCATAACCAGTGCTGTCGATAATCTTTTAAAAGGCGCATCAGGTCAAGCTGTTCAAAACATGAATCTGATGTTTGGACTTGAAGAAACAACAGGATTACAACTCAAAGCAAATTATTTTTAAAATTAAAAAAATGAAAATAGCAATCATTGGAACAGGAAACTTAGGGCGTTCAATTGCCAAAGGACTTATCATCAATAATGCCATTACGTCTTTATATTTAACGCGGAGAGGGCTAGAAGCACTAAAAGAATTTGATGGCTACAAAAATGTTTATCTTACCACGGACAATAGCAAAGCTGTACAGAATTCGGACATTTTGATTTTTGCAGTTCAACCCGCTCATTTACAGTTCATTTTAGAAAATATCGCCCCCTTTCTAACAGAAAAACACATTTTAATTTCAACCATTACTGGATTCCCAATAACTAAAATTGAAACCCTTGTTGGTGCTCAAAATTACATCATAAGAGCGATGCCAAATACAGCTATCGCCGTTGGTAAATCTATGACCTGCTTGTGCAGTAATGAAACAGGCAAATCAAGATTATCCGTAGCCGAAGCTATTTTCAATAGACTTGGAGCAACAATTTGTATTCCAGAGGAACAGATGCAAGCCGCAACAGTAGTTTGCGCCAGTGGAATTGCCTTTTGGATGCGATTAATAAGAGCCACTACACAGGCGGCTATTCAATTGGGTTTCGATGCCAAACAAGCGCAACGATTGGCCATGTACACTAGTGAAGGTGCAGCTCAATTGTTAATCAAAAATGGGAATCACCCTGAACAAGAAATTGACAAAGTGACCACACCGATGGGTTGCACCATTGAAGGGCTCAATGAAATGGAACACAAAGGCCTTAGTTCATCATTGATTCAAGGCATGGTGGCGTCATTTCAAAAAATTAATGCCATTAAAACCAATCAAGTATGAAGTTATTTGATGTTTATCCATTGTTTGATGTAACGCCAGTTCAAGCAAAAGATGTTTTTATTTTTGACGAACAAGGGGTGCAATATTTGGACCTTTACGGAGGTCACGCTGTGATTTCCATAGGTCATGCTCATCCTAAGTATGTTGAGGGCATAACCCAACAACTGAACAAGCTTGGTTTTTATAGTAATGCGGTTAAAAACCCATTGCAAAATGAATTAGCGAAGCAATTGGCTACGGATTCGGGCTGTCATAATTATGCGTTATTTCTTTGCAGCTCAGGTGCAGAAGCCAATGAAAACGCACTGAAATTAGCCTCCTTTCACACCAATAAAGCTTCTGTAATTGCTTTTCAGAATTCTTTTCATGGGCGAACATCTGCTGCGGTGGCAAGTACGGATAATGCAAAAATTATTTCGCCACTTAATGCACAACAAAAAGTGGATTTTCATCCATTAGGTGATTTGGAGGCGGTAGAGAAAACGCTTCAAAAAGGAGAAACTTGCGCCATCATTATTGAATGTATTCAGGGAGTTGGTGGTTTAGACCAAAGTACTACAGAATTTTACAAAGGTTTGGAGGAGTTGTGCAAACAGTACGGTTCTTTACTTATTGCCGATGAGGTGCAATCTGGTTTTGGGCGCAGCGGTGATTTTTTTGCCTTTCAAAAACATGGGATTACCCCGCACATTATTTCTATGGCCAAAGGCATGGGCAACGGATTTCCTGTGGGTGGAATTTTGATTCATTCAGACATAAAAGCCTCTTATGGACTTTTAGGAACAACCTTTGGAGGAAATCACTTGGCTTGTGCCGCATCTCTTAGTGTTTTGGAGGTGTTAAAAAATCAAGATTTGATGCAGAATGCTCAGCAAATGGAACTTTATTTTAGGCAATTGGCAGAAGATATTCCTCAAATTTTACAATTTAAAGGAAGAGGATTGATGCTTGGATTGGAATTTGAATTCCCAGTTTCTAAATTAAGAAAAACACTACTTTTCAAACATAAAATATTTACAGGAAGTTCAAAAAACCCAAATTTGATTCGCATTTTACCTCCTCTTACCATTCAAAAAGAACATATTGATGCTTTTTTCAGCGCTTTAAAACAAGAATTATGAATCACTTTTTAAACATCAATAGCATTAAAGATTTGAACAAAACCGTTCAAGACGCTCTTGCATTAAAAGCCAATCCACACGCATACAGCAGTCTTGGTGCTCAAAAGACCTTAGTCTTGTTATTTTTTAATGCGAGTTTAAGAACCCGAATTAGTACAGAGTTGGCGGCCAAAAATTTGGGGATGAATGTCATTGTTTTAAATGTCAATGATGCATGGCAATTAGAGTTTGAAGAAGGAGCGGTTATGGATTTAAAGTCTTCGGAACATATAAAAGAGGCCGCTCAAGTCATTTCTCAATACGCTTCAATTATTGGTGTAAGGGCATTCCCAACTTTAATAGACAAGGCCAAGGATCAGTCTGAGTGGGTTTTGAATGCTTTTGCTACTTATGCCTCAGTTCCACTAATTAATATGGAAAGTGCCACAGCTCATCCTTTACAGGGATTAGCCGATGCCATTACTATTGTAGAGCAAAGCGACAAAAAGAAGCCAAAGGTTGTGCTTTCATGGGCCCCACATCCAAAAGCTTTACCGCATGCAGTTGCCAATTCATTTGTACGAACCATGCAGCTTCAAGATGTGGATTTTAGTATAGTTCACCCAAAGGGTTATGAGTTGGATCCATCAATTGTAAAGCATACCGCTGTATCTAATAACCAAATAGAAGCCTTTAAAGATGCTGATTTTATTTACGCCAAAAACTGGAGCAGTTTTACGGATTATGGAAAAATTCTGAAGCCAAAATCAGATTGGATGATTACACAAGATAAAATAGGTGCAGCTAAATTTATGCATTGCCTCCCTGTTCGACGAAATGTTGTGGTGGAGGACGCTGTACTTGACAGCCCAAAGTCTTTATGTATCGATCAATCTCACAACCGAACGTTTGCGGCTCAGATTGTGTTGAAACAAGTTTTAGAATCATTATGAAACAGTCATTAAGTATTGTAAAAATAGGAGGTCATATTCTTGACAATTCTGAGGCCAAAAGATCATTTTTATCTCAATTTTCCGTAATGGATGGGTTAAAACTATTGGTTCATGGAGGAGGGAAATCAGCAACAGCATTATCTCAAAAAATGCAATTGGAGGTTCAAATGGTGGATGGACGGCGCATTACAGATGCTAAGACCTTGGAGGTAATCACGATGGTTTATTCGGGTCAAATTAACACTTCGATTGTAGCTCAGCTTCAAGCACTGGGCTGTAACGCCGTAGGTTGCTCCGGCGCCGATGCTAATTCTATTCAATCTGTAAAACGACCTGTTTTGGATGTTGATTATGGGTTTGTGGGGGATGTTCAAAACGTAAATTCGGACTATATTTCATTGTTGTTAAGTGCAGATTTAACACCAGTTTTTTCTGCTATTACGCACAATAAAAAAGGACAATTACTCAATACCAATGCAGACACTATTGCTGCCTCATTAGCAAAATCTCTAGCCGATATTTTTGAGGTTACATTATATTACTGTTTTGAAAAACAAGGAGTTTTAAAAGATATTGATCTTGCATCAACTCTAATCAAAACTATAGACAAGTCATTATATACTGAACTTTTAGCTTCTGGAGTTATATCCGATGGAATGTTGCCAAAACTACAAAACTCCTTTGATGCTTTAGAACATCAAGTTTCGAGGGTTTGCATCGGTCAGCCAAGCATGCTTTCGGGGAATTCCAATAACCATACAACTTTAACCCTATGATGACTATAGACTCGCTTACTCAGTCGGCTATTAAATTATTAAAAAACTTGATAGAAACACCTTCATTTTCTTCAAAAGAAGATCTCACGGCCTTGCTTTTGGAGCAGTGGTTTAAGTCTTTTGATATTCCATTTCAACGTCATCAAAATAACGTATGGGCTACTAATAAGTATTTTGATGATTCTAAACCAACGCTTTTGCTGAATTCGCATCACGACACTGTAAAACCCAACAGTGGATACACAAAAGATCCTTTTGACGCACATATTGAAGACGGTAAGCTTTATGGTCTTGGGAGTAACGATGCAGGGGGATGTTTGGTGTCACTTTTGGCAACATTCACCCATTTTTACTTTCAGGAATCACTGGCCTATAACTTGGTTTTTGTGGGTTCTGCAGAAGAAGAAAGCAGCGGGTCAAATGGCCTCAATAGTATGCTTAAAGTAATTCCCAAAATTGATGTTGCTATTGTTGGGGAACCCACTCAAATGCATTTGGCTATAGCAGAAAAAGGATTGATTGTTTTCGATGTTGAGGTATCAGGTACGCCAGGTCATGCCGCTCACCCCAATGGTAACAATGCGCTATACAATGCCATACCTGTTATGGAGTGGATAAAGACCTACAAATTTGAACAAGAATCGGAGGCTTTGGGAAGTGTAAAGATGACACTTACACAAATTAATGCGGGTCAGCAACACAACGCCGTTCCAGCAAAAGTGTCTATGGTGGTAGACGTGCGTGTGAACGATTGTTATACCAATGCTCAAATTGTGGCTATTCTACAAAAGCATTTACCAAACGCTAAAGCCACAGCGCGTAGCACAAATTTAAATTCTTCTAGTATTCCTAAAAACCATCCATTAGTTCAAGCGGGGATCGAGATGGGGAGAGAAACATACGGTTCGCCAACTTTATCAGATCAGGCGGTATTGAGTTGTCCTTCATTAAAGTTAGGTCCTGGAGACAGTACACGATCGCATACAGCTGATGAGTTTATTTATATCCACGAAATTGAAGAAGGGGTTAGATTATATATCCAATTATTAAAAAAAATACTTTAATCTATGAAACTTTGGGATAAAGGAATATCTATTGACAAAACTATTGAAACATTTACTGTAGGAGATGATCGGGACATTGACTTGTATATTGCTAAGTATGATTTACAAGCCTCCCTTGCACATGCCAAAATGTTAGCCCATATTGGAATTTTAAACAACAGTGAGCTTAAACAAGTTGAGGACGCTATTGGCGAACTTCAAGAAGAAGAAGAGCGGGGCATTTTTAAAATCGAAAACCAATTTGAGGATGTTCATTCTAAAATTGAGCACGAGCTAACCCAGCGCATTGGCACCGCAGGAAAAAAAATACATACTGCACGCTCCAGAAATGATCAGGTTTTAGTAGCACTTCAATTGTATTATAAAGACAATTTAAACCACATTCAAAATCAGGTTAAAGTCCTATTTGGGACCTTATTAGATTTAGCAGAACAGCATAAATCTAAATTATTGCCAGGTTATACTCATCTTCAGGTTGCCATGCCTTCTTCCTTTGGGCTTTGGTTTTCGGCTTATGCCGAATCTCTTATTGATGACGTTATGGTGCTTCAGTCAGCACAAAAAGTTGTAGATCAGAACCCATTGGGCTCGGCTGCTGGTTATGGGAGCTCCTTTCCAATTGACCGAGAAATGACAACAGATTTACTGAACTTTTCAGATTTAAAATACAATGTGGTATCTGCTCAAATGGCAAGAGGAAAAAACGAACAAATCATTGCCTCAAGTCTAGGCAACCTAGCATTTACTCTTTCCAAGTTTGCCATGGATATTTGCTTGTATATGAGTCAAAATTTTGATTTTATCAGCTTTCCAGAACAGCTCACAACAGGCAGTAGTATCATGCCGCATAAAAAAAACCCAGATGTATTTGAATTAATCCGTGCAAAATGTAATGGTTTACAAGGTTTAGCGTCTCAAATGCAATTAATGACGAACAACCTGCCAAGCGGCTACCATCGGGATTTTCAATTGTTAAAATCACCAATGATTTCAGCATTTGAAACGCTTAAAACGGTATTGTCTATTTTTGATTATGGCCTTCAAAAGATTGAAGTTAAATCGGTGAATTTGGAAGACGATAAGTATAAGTATTTATTTACGGTGGATAGTATTAATTCTCTGGTGCAAAATGGTGCAACATTTAGGGAAGCCTACCAAGTTATTGGGGCACAAGTTCAAGATGGATCTTACGCACGTGGGACACGACACAAACACAAACATATTGGAGCCATAGACAACTTGGCCTTGGATAAAATCAAGGCAAAGTTTCCAGAATTAAACTAGTTTTTAGTGATTCTTAAGTCTGTATTACATCACAATGCGAGTGAGCAGTACACACTCATATTTTCAGGCGTGTTTTATCCTTTAAAACGGAAAATTTTTCGAATTTGATAGGGTTTTTTTTCTTGAGACTCAAAGTAAGTTTTCATGAGTAAATCGTACAAAATACCGATGCTAAAGAATTGAATTCCTACTACTAATAGAACCACAGCCAGAATAAGAAGGGGTCTTCCCCAAATGTCCTCCCCCAAAAGTTTTAGAATTAAAAAATAGAGACAAATCAAAGCGCCTCCCCCAAATAAAAACAGCCCAATATTACCAAAAAAATAAATTGGTTTTTGTAAAAAATTACGCTGAAAAAGGATAAGCAAAAGATCATTTATAACCTTAAAAGTGCGTCCCAGGCCATATTTGGAAATACCATATTTACGGGCATGATGCTGTACCGAAATTTCCGTTATTCTGGCACCATCGAGGTGGGCTACTAAGGCTATAAAACGGTGCATTTCGCCGTAGAGGTTCAGTTCTTTTGCAGTCTCTTTTTTAAAGACTTTTAGCGCACATCCTTGGTCCTTAACATTGAGTTTTGTGGTGATTCGGATGATGAAATTGGCAACTCGTGAGGGGATGGTTTTTAGTAATGAATCGCGACGTTTCTCTCGAAATCCCGTCACCAAATCCCAGTCCTCGTGGACAAGTTTTTTAAGCATGATTGGAATATCTTTGGGGTCATTTTGCAAGTCGCCATCAAGGGTTACAATGTAGTCCCCTGCGGCCAGCTCAAAACCCGCTGCCATGGCTAAACTTTGGCCATATTTTTTTTTAAGCGTTAGCAGTACAACTTTTGGATCGTTCATCGTCTTGATGACTTGTCGAGTATTATCTGTAGAGCAGTCGTCGATAAAAATTAATTCGAAGTTATAATCATCAAGCGCTTGATGTACTTTTTTGGTGAGAATTGGAATATTCTGTTCCTCATTGAAAACAGGAACAACTAAGGACAATAGAACTTCATTTTCAGGCATTGAATTGCTGTTTTCACAAAAGTAATCATTTAACGTAAAGGTCATCATAAGAAAAGGCATTCGTTAGGAATGCCTTTTTTTGTGTTGATTGGTTGATTTATGATTTAAATTATTTGTTGCTCAGCATTTGATGTTTAACATCTTGTTTTTGAAGACCAATAGACCAATGAATTTGTTTACTCCTTGACGGGTCTCAAATCGGTATTGTAAATCAAACCAAACTGCAAAAATGTTTTGGCAGCTGTTTGGACTTCCTGTCGAAGCAATCCAACTTGAAAATGGATATTGTTAGCGTATTGATAGCCTAATCCAGCATATAGTCGGTTGCGATCAAAGAAAGTCCGTTTGTCATTAATGAACAATTCATCGTAAACGCCGAGATATAGGGTGCCCGTTTCGATTGTTGGTCTATTAATTGGTACAAAGACCATCAATCGGTATCGAAAACGCATTTTAAAGTCGTCTTCAATAAATCGTTCCTCTAGTCTGTATCGGTGCTCCAATTTAACTCGACCAATGGTATTGGAGTTTAAAAATTGTTGCCATATCCGATGCTCCTCAACCTCTGGACTTTTTTGTTCAGACTCGTACACGTAGTTTCCGATATGCGCATACCCTAACGTTGCCAAGCTGTTTGATTTAAAATGATAATTAAGCCCCGTACGAAGTAGAAGTTGTTCGATGTTGGTGGGGCTGATGGTGTGATTTCGGTACTGTGCTTCCGTGTGAATACTAAATTTTTCACTGATTTTATTGGTGCCAAAATACATCAGCCAGTTGCCCGTATCGTTTTGAGCCGTTAAAAACATTGACCCCCAGGTGAGGAGGCCAATGCTAAATAAAAATTTGAGATTCATAATTAATAAAATGTAACTAGACCTGTTTTAATATCGTACATTCCACCAACAATTTCTATCTCACCAGCATCTTCCATATCTTTGAGGACTTGGCTTGACTTACGGATGTTATCAATGGTCATGTGTACGTTTGTTTTGGCCACCTCATTCACAAAATCGATATTAGACGAGTTTCTTAGGGTTTCATCCTGTGGTTCAGTTACAGCTTCTACAGCAGGTTCAATTTTATTAATTAAAGTTGTAAGGTTGCCAAGGCGGGCATGGTCACAAGCCCCTTTTACGGCGCCACAGGCGGTGTGTCCCAAAACAACAACTAGTTTTGTGCCCGCCAACTTGCAAGCGAATTCCATGCTCCCTAGGATGTCCTCGTTGACAAAATTTCCAGCTATACGAACACTAAAAATATCGCCAATTCCTTGGTCAAAAATAAGCTCTGAGGAAACTCTGGAATCGATACAGCTTAAAATCGTGGCAAAGGGGAATTGTCCTGTGCTGGTTTGACGGACTTGTTTCATGAGGTCCCGCCCCGTTTGTTGTCCTTGAACAAAACGGGCGTTTCCATCCATCAAAGCATTTTTAGCTGATTCAGGGGTCATTTGATTTTGTGTTTCTTTTGTGTGTGCATTCATAGTATTATGTGTTTTATATTAAAGTGTAGGATTAAGATGCGGGTTGTAATTTAAAAAAATCTGAAAAACTTTCAGGGTTTTCTATTGTCCCTCGTTCAGATATTAACGTAATATTGATGTTTCTATTTTTGGCTTTTAGAGAAAAATCGTCTAAAATTTCAATAATATCGTAATCTAAAAATTGTGTTTTACGAACATCAATTTCCAACAAGGAGTCTGCCGAAATATGTTCCAGCTCTTTCAAAATAGCACCTTTATTTATAAAGGTCACTTCTTCAGCCAAGGTCATTTTGAGCTTTTGCACGCCATTGCTCTTATCCTCGATGTGGAGGAAGTGGGAGTTTTGGTAGCTTTTGATTAAAACTACAATTATACCTACGGCAAGTCCTAGTCCAATACCCACAAGCAGATCGGTGAAAATAATACCCAAAACAGTTACAATAAAGGGTACAAATTGTTTCCACCCCTGTTTATAAATGGTAACAAATAGAGCAGGTTTAGCCAATTTATATCCAACAATAAACAGCACCGCTGCCAGTACCGAAAGCGGAATTTTGTTAAGTAACGTTGGGATGATCAAAATAGAAATAAGCAACAAAAAGCCATGAACAATGGCAGAGGTTTTGGTGCGCCCTCCAGATTGAATGTTGGCTGAACTTCTTACAATGACTTGTGTAATTGGCAGCCCTCCGATGAGTCCAGAAATGATATTTCCAGATCCTTGAGCGATGAGTTCTCTATTGGTGGGCGTGACGCGTTTTCTGGGGTCCAATTTGTCGGTGGCTTCAACACACAGTAGGGTTTCCAAACTGGCTACCAGAGCAATTGTAAAAGCGGTAACCCAGATTTGTGGGTTGGTAATTTGATCAAAATTAGGCGAACTAAATTGCCCAACAAATGACGATAAATCTTCAGGAACAGGGACACTTACGAGCATGCTTTTATCGATACCCCAAGTGGAATTGTCCTGAGTCAAAATGTAGTAAATAATACCAACAGCGACAGCCACAACGGGCCCCTGAATGATTTGAAATATTTTATAAGATTTGGACAACCATACATTCCAAATAATTAGGATAGCAAGACCAATACAGGCAATTAATGTCGCACCTGGACTGATGAAATTAAATACTTCTGAAAAACGAGCTCCTTCTGCCAGAGTTGTGTCATAGCCGAAGAAATAAGGAATTTGTTTGATGACAATAATTATTCCAATACCAGTCAGCATGCCTTTAATAACGGAGGAAGGAAAATAATATCCGATAACTCCAGCTTTTAGGATTCCAAAACCAACTTGAATTAGGCCTCCCAAAACAACAGCCAACAGGAAATTTTCAAATCCTCCTAAAGTGCTTATAGCGACCAACACAATGGCAGCCAGACCAGCTGCAGGCCCACTGACTCCAATGGCAGAACCACTAATTGCCCCAACAATTATCCCACCGACAATACCGGCAATTAGCCCTGAAAAAAGTGGTGCGCCACTAGCCAATGCGATACCCAAGCACAGCGGAAGGGCTACAAAAAATACGACAATACTAGCTGGAATATCAGCTTTTAAATTTTTTAATGGATGTAAATGATTCATTATTAATGAGTTAAATTGAATTTTTAATTAGATTAATATACAATGACCAACAGAATATTTTATAAAACCTGAAAGTCAGGGTGTGCCAAAAGCACTAAACGATAACTTTAAACGTGAAGTTCTGGAGGGGGTAAAACAATATCCGCGACAACTGAGTCATGCAGTTGACTGTATCGTAATTTTACGGTGTTGGACGACCGTTCTACACAAATGGCCCAATCCAACAGATGTTTTATTTGGGTATTTTTTTCAAAAGAATTTTCTTCCAATTCAGAATTTTCACCCTCGTTGGTACTGTCTTTCATGTCGTTGATTTCCACAACTTCTATGGCATCAATATCCAACACCAAATCAATCAAATGCGACACCGGATGAACGAGAACACTTGCTAAAATAAGTGCCGAAATCGCCACAGATATTGTCTGATATTTATAAAACGTATTAACGATCATTGCAGCGTTTTGAATACTAAATTGGTGTAAAATCGGATGATGTTATTTTGGCCTTCTTCATAATCGGTAAGGGCAGGAAGGTGTTCTGCAAAAAACCGTTGATTGTGAGCGCCCTCAATGACGGTTGATACCAACATGTGCGGAAACTCAAAACCTGGGCTGTATTCCAAAATAAAATCACTAACCCGCTGAACAACTTGTTTGTAGGTTTTAAAAAACCCTTTTTCATTTTCAATATCCACATCGGCGTTGTGATACGCTTTGGAGGATTCGGTGATGATAATCTTATTAAGCAATATTTCATTGATGTAGGAAAAATTACTGTCTTGTTTAACATCGCTCACCAACAGTTCAATGGCTGATTTTATTTTATCTTCTGCATGAGGCCTATTGTTGGTTCCAATGACAATTTTGTAGTCCATCCAACTCCAGTACCAATTGACAAGATAAATAAGCAAGGTGTGTTTATTGGAAAAATAACGATACACCGAACTTTCATTGGACCCAATGGCTTGGCCAAGTTTTTTGAACGTAAAGGACTCAAACCCCAACTCGACAATCATTTCAATACTTTTTGAAATAATCTGACGACCAAGCTCCGAGGATTCCGGGTCTTTGGAATACAGTGCTGGGCTTATCTTAATTTGAAGGCTCAATTTTTCCATAGTAATAAAGCGCAAATATAATAGTATTACTATTAATAACAGTAATTTTTAACTTAATTTTAATTCAATTTCAAAGAAATCTTTGAGCTTAATTTTCCCGTTTATTACGTCAAATGGCCGTTTATTACGTCAAATGGCCGTTTGTTACATGAGGTTAGTGAAAGTTAAACTTTCAACCGTCCTTTGCAAAGTGCATTCAACCGTGGCTACATGCTCGGGTTGAGTACACCGCCCAAAATAAATTTAAATATTAAACTGTATTAAGCATGAAAAAAATTACTAACAACATCAAAGAAATTAGTAGGCTTTTAGCGTTGATTGTCCTATTTGCGTGGACTTCAACAGCACAAAACGAAGCTAATCCGTGGCAAATTACTATAGGAGTCAATGCTGTAGATGTATACCCCGTTGGGGAGGACTCTCCACAAGGATCTTATTTTGATGAATTTTTTAACTTAGAAGATCACTGGAATATATTACCTTCAGTTTCTACCCTTTCTGTAGGCCGATATTTTAAAGATAATTTTTCATTTGCATTCACTGCCTCTTTAAATCGAATAGAAAAGTGGGGACAGACCGCCACAAATCCATCTCTTAAGGTTGATGATTTGATGTATTATGCTTTGGACGGCTCTGTAAAATATAGCCTATCTAATCTTGTTAAATCTAAACGATTAGAGCCTTTTATTGGCCTAGGTGGTGGATACACATGGATCGAAGAAGGTCCATACAACACTAATAATGCCAAAAAGTCAAGTGCCAACGTAGGTGCAGGAACTCTAAACGGGACGTTAGGACTTTCATATTGGTTTTCAGATTATATAGGATTAACTTATAGCACTACCTACAAGCACTCATTTAAAGATTATTTAACGAAGCACTTCCAACATGCTCTGGGGCTGTCTATCAACTTTGGAGGTGAGGTGATAGAAGAAGAAACAGTTGAAGACATTCTTCCAACGATTATTCCTGATTCTGATGGTGACGGCATAAACGATAATTTGGATCGTTGTCCAAATGTTAGCGGTGTGGCCAGTAACAATGGTTGTCCGCCAAAGCCAGTCGATGTTGACTCAGACGGTGATGGTCTATTGGATTCTGTTGACAATTGTCCGAAAATAAAAGGTCCTGCGAGTAATAAAGGATGCCCGCTTCCAGATTCTGATAATGATGGTATTGTTGATAGCGCTGACAGGTGTCCAAAAGTTCCTGGAATCCCTGAAAATAACGGTTGTCCCTACAAAGAAGTTGTTGTGGGTGATAGGGGTTCAGACTTGAATAATTTATCAAAACGCATCCTATTCGACACCAGTAAGTCCAGTTTCAAGCAAGAAACATATGCAGTCCTTGGAGAGATTGTAAAAATAATCAACCAACACCCAGAGGCTCAATTCAAATTAGAAGGGCATACGGATAGTACAGGAAACAGCGCTATGAATATGAAGTTATCTGAAAGACGAGTTAAAGCCGTTAGAGATTATCTAGTAAACAATGGTGTACCTGCGTCAGCGTTAGTAACCGAAGCATTTGGAGAATCTAAACCAACGGCTTCTAATGCAACACGTGAAGGAAGAAAACAAAACAGACGAGTAGAAGTTATCAGAATAAAATAAAAGGACAAAAACAAATATTAAACTCTTATGATGAATAAGAGTGTCAATAAGAGACATAAAAATTAGTTTTGTTTTCATAAGTTGAGAGGGTAGATTTCGTAATGAAATTTACCCTCTCTTAATTTAGGGGTCATACCAAAACATTACTTTAGTCGTTTTTAAAATACCCTAAATCTGGATTCAGCCTGGGAATTGTTAAAACGACTTGAGTACCTTGATTCGAAAAAAACTCCAATTGAATTGGTTTTTTGTACAATTTAGAAACGGTTTTGATATAATCTCTAGTGATTTTTAATCCGTGCGATTTTTTCTTTACGATTCCAGAAGAAGGCCTAAATCCTGTCCCATTATCTTTGATGGTAATCTTTAAAAAAAAGTCATCGGTGATTTCGTAGTTGAAATTAATTTTCCCCTTATAATCCACCCCTTTAAAAGCATGATTCACAGCGTTCTCTAAAATCGGCTCTAAAACGCCAGGGGGAATTAACCAATGTGATGCAGTCAAATTATCAAGCGGCTGAAATTCATAATCAAATTTGTTCGAAAAACGAAGGGATTCCAAATACATATAGTTTTGACAAATTTGATATTCCGATTCAAAAGACACCAGTTTTTCGTTCATGTTATCTAGTGTTGACCGCAGCAATGAAGACATTTTTGTCAATGCTAATGTGGCATTTTTAACCTCTTTTTTTTCCACAAAATAATTGATTACGGACAAAACATTAAAAGTAAAATGAGGTTTAAATTTTGATCTTAAAACATCAATAACCATTTGCTTATTGGCGTCCTCCAACTCCGCCTGCGTTTTTGAACTTACCGCATAGAAGTATATAAATATTAGGGTAACCACAATAAGACCCAACGCAAATGAAATGATTGTTTTTTGTTTGTTGATTTGATTTTGAAACCCTTCAATTTTTAAGGCCTCTTCTTCGTTTTTGAGTTTCAGTTCGAGATTTGAAATTTTACTGGAATAATCAAGATGATTGCGCAACACCTCAAGTTGCTGCTCTTTCAGGTTATTCGTGTAACTAATGAGTTCATTGCTGTAAAAACGATATTTTTCAAGATTATTAACTCTAGATTGCAAATCAATTAAGTCGTTGTAGATCTCTTCAACATAAGGGCTAGAGGTATTTTGTTTAAAATAATTTAGAGCTTTTGCATAGAATGCCTCCGCCTTCTGAAATTTATTTTGAATCAAGTAAGATTGACCCATAATGCGGTACAATTGGTGTTCTCCCAAAATATCATTTTCAGCTTTAAAACGTTTCAAAAAATCAGGATACAACTTAACAACCTCATTAAAATTGCGGTTGTTAAAGTGCGCTGTAATGATTGCCATTTTATCCCCAGTGAGCGTGGCATATTGCAGCTCTTTTAGCGGTAGGTTAAGTTCTTTGTACCAGTGATTTAAATATTTTGCTTTTTTGGCCTCACTAATTTTGTACAGATCTAAGTAATAAAACAGGCTGTCATTTTTGGTGTGAACCAGGTATTGTAACTTGTTTTTTTTGGCTATTTTTTCTTCATCAGCATTTAGATTCAATTGTCTAAGGAGTTTAAAATACCGCTTATAGTAGTGTTCTGAAATACTTTTGATTATTTCAGATGAACCGCTGTGGAATAGGTACGACCTGGCAAGATCATGAAGACATCGTAAGAGAATTTTGGGATGATTTTTTAAAAAATAATGTTCATTAAAAAGCAAATTTCCCAGCAGAATTTCAGTCTGCGAATAAAGAAAAATACCACCATTTTTTTCAATTTGTTTAAAGGTCAATTCAGCATAAATCGAATCCTCTTCAATGTCCAAAGCGTGTTGCTTTAACTCATTATAAACCCGATCTACATTTTCAAGTTCCGATTGGTTTACACTATCGATAATTTTGACCAACTCGTCTTTGGACAGGGGTTGAGCATGGCTCCAGCCAAAGGCAAATAAAATTAAATAAACGGCGATTAAATAGGCCGAATTTAGGCGCTTTAAAATTGACTTAAAAGCGATTTTTATGCGATGGTATAACACGATAGATTGAATTGGATTTAGTTATAAATTAAGTAATTTATTGGGTTAAAACCAATTATTGTTATAGATTTGTTAAAGAACCCCAAATATTTTAGGTAATAATCTCTTGATATTTAAGATTTTATGAAACCTTCCACACTCCAAAAATCACGCCATGCAAAAAATCTCCACTATTTTAGTTGATGACGAAGTCAAAAACAACGAACTACTCAAAATCTACTTAGAACGGCACTGCCCATCCATTGAAATTGTTGATGTTGCAACAACAGTATCCGATGCCATAGCGAAGATAAATAACATAGAGCCAAAGCTTATTTTTTTGGATATCGTTTTGGATCAAGGAACTGGTTTTGATGTTTTGGAACAAATCCAATATGATGATTTTTTGGTGGTATTTATCACTGCCTTCCAAGAATATGCACTTTCAGCATTTAAATTTAATGCCATCGATTTTTTACTAAAACCAATTGACACAAAGGACTTGATCTTAGCCGTTGAAAAAGTAAAAAACAGTTTAGACAATCAGTACTACACGACACCAGCTCAAATCGAGTCCCTCAAAGATTCTATGGAAGCAAACACTTCAAATTACAACTTTATAGCCATCCCATCCATTCGGAAAATTCATTTTAGAAAATTAGAGGATATTCTCTTTTTTGAATCCGACGGGCGCTACACGATTGTTCATATGCACGATGGGGGTACCATTGTTGTCGCCAAAAATATTGGTGAGTATGACAAAATATTATCTCCCGCATACTTTTTTAGAATTCATCAAAAATATCTGATTAATCTCAAGTACATTGTCAATATTAACAATGCAGATGGCAGCAATTGTGAAATGGAAGGCAATATAGTGTTGCCGGTGGCCAAACGCCGAAAGGAGGAATTAGTGGCTTATCTCAATATTTCTTAGGGTTTTTTTAGGACAAATTTTCCCGTTTATTACGTCAAATGGCCGTTTATTACGTCAAATGGCCGCTTGTTACATAATGCTTGTATAGATCTTCAGGTTGAAGTAATTTTATGCCATAAAGTTTTCATAATTTATTAGAATTTGACTTAGTCCCAAGAGAGTGTCTTTTTAAAGACACTCTCTTTTTTTTAAACCTAAACGATTTTGTAGAAATATTTGTAACTCATTTTTCCCGTTTATTACGTCAAATGGCCGTTTATTACGTCAAATGGCCGTTTGTTACATGACCCTTTTTTTTTATTGGTTTCCGTCATACTTTAGCAGAGTAATTAAATATCTTATTACAAGTTAAATTGGTTAATTGGTAAGGCATCGCTTCTGGCGGTGCTTTGCTTTTTCTGTCAGTTGCCAAAGTCAAACGAATGAGTGCCTCAGAAACTGAATTTAAATTTCTTTATCTCTTATTTTACTAAACCATTTTAAGTTTAGTGGTGTGATGATTTATTGATGTAAGTAAATGGACTTTATAAAAACACCAAAAACAATATTGTTAAGAAGTTAGAATAACAACAATACAACACCAACGATAGGGCAGTGTATAGGTGCTTTTTTTAAATGTTGTTTATGTTAATTATAAAATTTGTATTTTGCGATATATCATTTCATTATAAATTTTATTCAAGAAATGCTAAGATTGCGTCTAATTTTAGTTTGGATTTTATCCTTGCCAGTGGTTGCTCAAGAGCACCCCCCCGTGATGACCTATTCACCAGATGACTATGGTGCTGAAAATCAGAACTGGAGCATCACTCAAACCGACAATCAAACCATGTATTTTGCAAACAATTCTGGCCTTTTGGAGTTTAATGGCTCCAAATGGACGTTATATCCGGTTCCGGATAACTCAATAGTTCGCTCGGTGAAAGCTTCTGGCAGTAAAATTTACTCTGGAAGTTACATGGATTTTGGGGTATGGACAAAAAATACATCTGGTACCCTGGGGTATCAATCTTTAGTTAAGGCCTTGGATGTTGAGGTTTTAGAGGAGGAACAATTTTGGAATATCGAAATTTTAGACAATTGGATTTTATTTCAATCGCTTTCAAGAATTTATCTTATCGATGCAGAAACCAAAGCCATTAAAATTATAAATTCCGACCACGAAATATGGAATCTGTTCAATGTAGATGGCATAATTTATTTTGCCAAAAGGAACAAAGGAATTTATAAAATCGTAAATGGGGAAGTCATCCTTGTTTCTGAAGACCCAAATTTGACCTCATCCAAACTGGTAGGGATTTCTATTTTTGATGACACTACGGTATATATTACCTCCAAAGCTGGATTATTTTACATCGAAGATAATGCCACAAAACCATGGCAATTTGATTCGAAACTGAACCTTAAAGAACTCAGCATTTATTGCGCCAATCAACTGAATGATGGGAGTCTTATCTTGGGGACAATCTCAAACGGGCTATTGCACATCTCACCCAACGGTACATTGAGCTACAATTTGGATTATGAAAAAGGATTGACCAACAACACCGTTTTATCTATTTATGAAGACCAAACAAACAACCTGTGGTTGGGGTTAGATATCGGAATTAGCCACATTAATTTAGCATCAAGATTTCGAGTTTATAAAGATGCAACAGGTCAAATTGGTACAGTGTATGCCTCCGTCGTGTTTGAAGATCGACTCTATCTTGGAACCAATCAGGGGTTATTTGTCAAACCCCGAAATGACAATGGCGATTTTAAGTTTGTTCAAGGGACTAGCGGCCAGGTTTGGGCTCTAAAAGTCATTGACAATTTTCTTTTTTGTGGTCACGATTTGGGGACAATTGTCATCAAGAACAATGCCATCAGATCCCAATTATCAGAAGCCTCTGGGACGTGGGATTTTAAAAAAATTCCTGGGACGGATAAAATTTTGCAAGGCAACTACAAAGGGCTTCATGTATTGACCAAATCTTCCGGCGGTTGGGATTATGGCTACAAAATTAAAGGTTTTGACCTATCCAGCCGATTTTTTCAAATTATTGACAACAACATATATGTCAATCATGAGTTAAGAGGGTTGTACAAATTAGCATTATCGGAGGATTTTAAAACCCTGAAATCAAAAGATGTAATAAACGAAATTGATAAAGGGAGTGGATCAAATTTCATCAAACTGTTAAGCAATTATTATTATTATTCTTCGAATGGGATTTTCCAATTAAATCGAGAAACCCAACTGTTTTCTGAGTCTTTAACCATGGCAGAAATTTTTAAAAAATACACCACCACTTCGACTTTGTTGGACGTCAAATCGACCGATAATTTAAAGTGGTGTTTTGCCGATGATAATATTCTTATCATTTCCCCAGGAAGTGTAACGGATAAACCTAATATTGAAGAAATTCCAGTGTCAATTTCTAACGTTAAAAATGTAGTTGCAGGATTTGAAAATTTCACCAGAATAAATGACAGCGAGTATTTATTAGGATCCTCCAACGGGTATTATGTTTTAAAAAATAATATTCCAAAACCCGATTACAGCCAAACCATTCATATTAATTCGGCGCAAGCCAATTTTAAAAACGAACCCAAAACGCCTCTAAATTTCGAGACACCTCCAAGTTTAAATTATGACAACAATAACCTTCATTTTGAGTACAGTATTCCTCAATATGGCAATATGGTAAATACGGCGTATTCCTATAAGCTTGAGGGGTGGTCCAAAGACTGGTCCGACTGGCAGAGCAATACAACCCAAGTTTTTGAAAATTTACCTTTTGGGAAATATACGTTCAAAGTAAAAGGAAAAATTGGAACTACCGAGACTCGCAATGAAGCCACTTTTCGAGTCATCATCAAGCGGCCGTGGTACTTATCAGCCATAGCCATGGCAACTTACGTTGTTCTGCTGCTTATTCTTTCTGTGATGATTCACACCATTTACCGCAGGTACTACAGGCGTCAGCAAATGCAATTGCTCCAAAAGTCTCAAAAAGAAATGGCCTTAAATGAGCTTGAAAATAGCCAAAAATTAATGCGTCTAAAAAACGAAAAGTTGGAACTTGAAATCGAAAGTAAAAATAGAGAGCTCGCAATTTCGACAATGAGTTTGATTAAGAAGAATGAATTTCTGAACAATATAAAATCGGAATTAAACACTCAAAATCCGGCCAAGGATTTAAGGAAAGTCATAAACATTATTGATAATAATTTGAATAACACGGACGATTGGAAACTGTTCAAAGAAGCATTTGATAACGCCGATAAAGACTTTTTAAAATTGGTCAAAGAAAAACATCCAAATCTCACCCCGAACGATTTAAAACTTTGTGCGTATCTTAGACTAAATTTATCCTCCAAAGAGATAGCGCCGCTTCTAAATATTTCACCAAGAAGTGTAGAGGTCAAGCGATATCGTTTGCGGAAAAAGATGAATTTAGCACCGAAATCCAGTTTAACCAATTATATTTTAGATCTTTAAGATGGTTTTTTTCTTAAAAAAAACCATACACCACCCCAACATCTCCCATATTTTCCACAACAAACTAATGTTTTTTCAGATGCGATGCCTCGCTTTTTTATCATAAAAAAAGTAATTTTTCATCTTTAATTCATTTTTTTACGGCATGTATTATTTTTGTTGCGGTTCATTTTATTAACACTACAGTTTGTTGTGATATATTTAACAAAATCAAACAAAACAAATTTTATGAAAAAAATAGTTTCTACTTTGTTGCTGACTGTGTTGTGTGCTTCTTTTGCAACAGCGCAAACGATTTCAGTGTCAGGAACAGTTAAATCAAGCGTTGACGGCTTACCCCTTCCCGGGGTCAATGTGGTAGTCAAAAATACCAACAATGGTGCGGTAACCGATTTCGATGGAAATTTCGTTTTATCCAACGTCGCTTCGGATGCCGTGGTTGTATTTACTTACATTGGATTTAAAACAATTGAGTTGCCAGCAGTGTCCAGCATGCAAGTTACGATGGACGAAGACAACGAATCTCTTGATGAGGTTGTTCTTATTGGATACGGCTCCAAAAGTCGCAAAGATCTAACAGGTTCTGTGTCTATGGTAAAATCAGAAACCATCGAAAAATTAAAGCCAGTGGATGTTGCCCAAGCGTTGCAAGGGCGTTCCACAGGAGTTTCTGTAACCACAGCTTCTGGGTCACCAGGAAGTGGTTTTAGAGTTTTGATTCGTGGTGTGAGTAGTAATTCTGACAACGACCCGTTGGTTGTTGTCGATGGATACATTGCTTCAATGAATAGTGTTAATCCGGACGATATTGAATCGCTCACAGTCCTAAAGGATGCACAGGCCGCTATTTATGGTATCGAAGGGGCTAATGGAGTAATTTTAGTAACGACCAAAAAAGGGTCGAAAAACTCGGCGCCAAAAGTTTCTTATAACGCCTACACTGGGGTTCAAGAAACGTCCAAGAAATTATCTCTACTCAATAATGTAGAATATGCAGCACTACTTAACGAAAGCTATGCTGCAAACGGCGAAGCTTTACCGTTTCCTAATCTCAACAACTTGAGCAACAATACCAATTGGCAAGACAACTTATTTGACGAAGCCATGATAACTAATCATAACATCAGTCTTTCTGGTGGAACCGAAAGTGTGACATATTATCTTGGTGCTTCGCAATTGGATCAAGAAGGGATTATTGCAAGTGATAAATCGAATTTTAAAAGAAATAACGTTAAATTAAGTCTTGGAATTGATGTAAGTGAAAAGATAAAAACAACGCTTAATCTTAACTATTTTGCCAACGAGCGCCGAACAATAAACGAGTCCGGTTTAGGGTCCGTATTATTTAATGCGATCAGTTATTCGCCATTGTATGCCTTGGATCAAGAAGATTTAAATGGCGCATTTGGTAATGAAATTATCAACCCATTTTCTCAAATAAGAGACACGTACAATTCCTATTTTGGGAATAGTATTGAAGGTAATTTTCAAATTGAATACAAAGTATTAGAAGGCCTCACGGCTACAACTCGTATGGGATTTAAAACTTACGATGATAAAGCCAAAACGTTTTCTCCAATAGTAAATTACGGTGCTGGAAAAGTTTTTAATACCGACCGAAGTACCGTAAGTCAGTCCAAAAGAGAAAATAATTCATACACTTGGGATACGTTTATCAACTACAAAAAGACGCTATTTGATGACCATAATGCAGAACTGACCGTGGGTATGGCAGTAACCAAAGATTGGGGCGATGGATTATTTGCTACCGGCTATGATGTGCCCAACAATTCTTGGGAATTTGCCGATATAGCACTTACAACAGGAACCAACGATGCCAAAGAAAATGGATCGTATACCTACGACAATAGATTATTATCCTACTTTACGCGTTTACAATACGATTTTAAAGGCAAATATTTATTATCTGCCATGATACGTCGGGATGCCTCATCGGCATTTGATCAAGATTATAGAGTCGATTACTTTAAATCGGCGACTGCAGGTTGGAAAATATCGGACGAAACCTTTATGCAAAACAGCAGTTTTGTAGATTTTCTTAAACTTAGAGCCAGTTACGGAACACTTGGAAACCTTGTAGGGAGTGATTTATACCGCGCCTCACTCAATGGAGAAGCTACCTACGTATTCAATGGCGTACTCACCAACGGAACTGCACTTGGGCCACTGCCCAACCCTGTTGCCTCTTGGGAAACTGCAGAAAAGTTAGACATCGGTTTGGATGCACAATTGTTTGGAAACAAATTAGAAGTCGTAGCAGACTACTTTGTAGAAGACCGTGTTGATCTGCTAATTCCAGGTTTACCTTTCTCAGGAATATTAGGCGCAACAGCACCAGGATCTGGAACACCAGTTGTAAATGCAGGAACTACAAGAACAAAAGGGATTGAATTGCTATTAAATTACAAAGGTGAAATCGGAGAAGATTTTAATTACAACCTCGGATATAATGTTACGAAACTTGACGGTGAAGTAATTTCAATCAATGGCGATGTTGCTTTAGAAGGTGGATCTTTCGGAATCGGACAGTTGGCACCATCGCGAATGGAAGTTGGTCAACCCATTGGGTATTTCTACGGACTAAAAACCGATGGAATATTCCAAACCCAAGCCGAAGTTGACGCACACCCATCTCAAGCAGGATTAGGTAACGCAGCTCAACCCGGAGACCTGCGTTTTGTAGATGTTAATGGCGATGGTCAAATTAATGCCAACGATCGAACATTTATTGGGAAACCACTTCCAGATTACATCATGGGATTCAATATTGCATTGGATTACAAAAACTTTGATTTTTCGGCCTATGCCTATGCCGAATTAGGGAAAGACATGGTTCGAAATTACGAAAGAGATCAAAAAAATGTCAACCGATTAGATTACTATCTGGACCGCTGGACCGGGCCAGGTACCAGCAATGAAGTGCCAAGAGCAACCACAGGAGCAACCTCCAACAAGTTGTTTTCCGATTTCTTTGTAGAAGACGCCTCGTTCTTAAGAATTCAAAATATTCAACTCGGATACACCATTCCAAGTGAGGTAACCAACAAAGTAGGTGTCTCTAAATTTAGAGTGTATGCCTCAGTCAACAACGCCTTTACATTCTCTAAATATAAAGGATTTGATCCTGCTGCCACCAACGGAAATGCCATTGGAGGCGGGATAGACCCGGGGTTTTACCCCGTCACTCGACAATACTTATTAGGACTTAATGTTTCATTTTAAATAGTATATAATAATGAAGACAACAAACAACAACATATTACTAATGGTCGTAGGATTTCTTTTGGCGGCTGGAATTTATTCTTGTACGGATCAATTTCTAGACGAAGAAGAAAACTACATCATTGATTCAGAGGGATATTTCAACTCTGAAGAAGATTATTATTTAGCACTAGTAGGTGCTTACGATTTATTGCAAGCCACTTACGTCAACAATTTGTTGGGCGAAATTGCCTCCGACAACACCTTGTGTGGCGGTGAGAGTGCCACGGACGTGGTTGGGTTTCAGCAAATTGACGACATGACTCACACCCCAGTAAATAGCAACTTACGAGACGTATGGAACTGGATGTTTGCGGGGGTAAAACGAACCAATTACTTTTTAGAATTTCAAAATAAAACCGAATTTGATGGGCGCGACAAGATGATTGCTGAAGTTCGGTTTTTAAGAGCATATTTTCATTTTGAACTTGTAAAGTGGTTTGGAGGAATTCCAATTAAGGAATACGACAATGCCCTAGCAGGCGGCGGAAAACGCTTCGCTCCAGGCGATGAAACATCCATTCCAAGATCCTCGGTTTCAGATGTTTATGCACTGATAGAAAGTGATTTAACCTATGCCGTCAATACCTTAGAGTATACCGCTCCACAAATTGGACGTGTCACCAAAGGAGCAGCTCAAGCCCTTCTTGGGAAGGCTTACCTGTACCAAGATAAATTCGCAGATGCTGCAGAGGTTTTACAAGATTTAATTAATAACGGACCATATCAATTGGTTTCTGATTTTTCAGAAATCTTTGAAAACGATGGCGAAAATGGTGTAGAATCTGTTTTTGAAGTACAATATACCGACGGCGAGGGAGCCGGTTTTGGATGCTTACAGTGTAGTGAAGGGAACGTGGCTGTTGGATTTATGGGAATTCGAAATCATACAGGACCATTATACGATTCTGGATACAGTTTTAATGTTCCAGTGCAAGCGGCTTTTGATGCCTACAATGCCAATGATACTAGACGTGATGTCTCTATTTTAGATATTGTTGCTTGGGCTGAAACCACTGGCGCAACCTATGTTGAAGGGTATGAACACACCGGGTATTACAACAGAAAATATTTACCAAGAAAAGGCGATCAAAATATAGGCGATCAAAACCTAACCAATCCAAACAACTATAGATCGATTCGTTATGCTGATGTTCTTTTGATGGCTGCGGAAGCCCTTAACAGAGGCGGTATTGATGACACTCAAGCTCAAACCTATTTGAATCAAGTTAGAGAGCGTGCTTTTGGTGATAGCAGTCAAAACATAACGGCTTCTGGTGCTGCCTTGACTGATGCCATCTTGGAAGAGAGACGTCTTGAACTTATGGGTGAAGGACACCGTTTCTTTGACCTCGTAAGAACAGGTAAAGCGCCACAAGCCATTAATGGATTTGTGGCCGGAAAACATGAAGTATTCCCAATTCCATTTGAAGAAATTCAATTTTCGAATGGTAACTGGAGTCAAAATCCAAATTATTAATACACAATATTATGAACACAATAAAATATTTATTTAGTTTTTGTCTTGCTGCACTTCTTGTTTTTACTTGTGCAGATGACGAAAAAAATGTGGACTTTGTCAATACTGCTACAGCCCCTAGTGGGTTAGACCTGCAGTTTGATGTCACACAAGACAACACCGGCTTAGTAACCATTTTACCACTTGCCGAAGGCGCAGTATCCTTCGACATTGCATTGGGTGACGACACGCCAGAGCCAGCTCAGATTGACAATGGCCAAAGTGTATCCCATACTTATGCTGAGGGAGAGTACACCGTTACAGCTACAGCTTATGGCGTAACAGGTCTTTCTACAACCCTAACCAAGCCTTTGGTGGTCTCGTTTCAAGCGCCGTCAAACGAACAGGTGACGATAGAAAACGATGCTACAGTTTCAAAACAAGTTAATGTTACAGTCACTGCAGATTACGCGATAACCTTTGATGTATACTCTGGAGAAACTGGAGTCACAGAACCTGTATCTGCCAATATTGGTGAAACTGCAAACATTCAATATCAAGAAGCTGGTGTTTACGACATCACCATTGAAATTAAAGGGGCAGCCATTCAAACCACTATTTACATCGAAGAGGATTTTGAGGTAACAGCGATAGAGGCACCAATAGCTTCTGCTCCGACTCCTCCGTCTAGAGAACCTGAGGATGTCATTTCAATATTTAGCGCAGCATACAACGATGTTCCCGGAACAAATTATTTTCCAGACTGGGGTCAAGCTGGTCAAGGCAGTTCTTGGGCAATGTTTGATCTAAATGGCGATGAAATTCTTCAATATGTTAATCTTAGCTACCAAGGAATTGCTCTTGCAGATGGAACTACAGTTGATGTGTCAAACATGGAATTCTTACATTTAGATGTTTGGACCACAGATGCCGTCACTGCAATTGAAACCTCCCTCATTAATAACGATGGTGGTGTGGTAACTGAAGCACCTGTAACAGAATCCCTTACCGCTGGAGAATGGACCAGTATAGAAATACCGATTTCTGCCTACACGGACCAAGGGCTTACAGTATCAGATATTTTTCAATTGAAGTTTGTTGGAACACCATGGGCAGCAGGAACTGTTTTTATTGATAACATTTATTTTTACAGAGCTCCATCAAACAACAGCTCCCCAATAGTAGGAACTTGGAGGGTTGCTGCTGAGGCGGGATCTTTAGCTGTTGGTCCAAATCAAGGCTCATCAGAATGGTGGTCTATTGACGATGCGGGCGTATCGGCAAGAGCTTGTTACTTCGACGACACCTATGTGTTTGGAGCTGATGGCAGTTTTTCAAATGTCCTCGGCACTGAAACATGGTTGGAAGGATGGCAAGGTGTTTCTGATGGTTGCGGTGCTCCTATTGCTCCACATGATGGATCTAACCCAGCTACTTATTCCTATGATGAGGCAGCAGGGACGCTAACTGTTTCAGGACTTGGGGCCTACATTGGTTTACCAAAGGCACACAATGGTGGCGAAGATGGCGCTCCCGCTAATAACACTATAACTTATCTAATTGACCTGGTAAATTCAACAACAGCCATTATAGATATTGAAGCCGGTTCTGGAGTATGGTGGCGTTATAAATTGGTTAAAGATGCACCAGTAGCCTCACCGCTTGCAGGAACTTGGCAAGTTGCTGCTGAGGCGGGATCTTTAGCTGTTGGTCCAAATCAAGGCTCATCAGAATGGTGGTCTATTGACGATGCGGGCGTATCGGCAAGAGCTTGTTACTTCGACGACACCTATGTGTTTGGAGCTGATGGCAGTTTTTCAAATGTCCTCGGCACTGAAACATGGTTGGAAGGATGGCAAGGTGTTTCTGATGGTTGCGGTGCTCCTATTGCTCCACATGATGGATCTAACCCAGCTACTTATTCCTATGATGAGGCAGCAGGGACGCTAACTGTTTCAGGACTTGGGGCCTACATTGGTTTACCAAAGGCACACAATGGTGGCGAAGATGGCGCTCCCGCTAATAACACTATAACTTATCTAATTGACCTGGTAAATTCAACAACAGCCATTATAGATATTGAAGCCGGTTCTGGAGTATGGTGGCGTTATAAATTGGTTAAAAATTAATACTAAACAGTTATGAAACATTTAAAATATATATCAATCTTATGCCTGTCGCTTTTTGTTTTTACATCTTGCGAAGAGGATGATTACGAATTTGGCCCAATAACGTCGCCCACAAACCTTTCTATTGAGACAGAAATTGCGGGGCAAGACGATCAAAATCCAAATGGAGATGGCTCAGGAGTGGTAACTATCACTGCTACAGCAAATAATGCCTCATCTTATAAATTTATCATTAATGGAGAAACAGATGCTGTTAATTCGTCAGGGGTTTTAAACAAGACCTTTTACACTGTTGGTGTAAATTCATATGACATTACAGTTGTAGCCTCTGGTACTGCTGGAAATGCAACTTCTGCTACCACAACCATTGAAGTTTTGGCCACTTACACGCCACCGGCGGAGTTAATTGCCGCCCTCACTGGCGGTAGCTCTAAAACATGGCGCGTTAAATCTGAGGTGCCTCAGCATTTTGGATTAGGCCCTGCTGGCGGATTGATTCCATGCGAATGGTATGGCGCTGGAGCTGAAGAAAAAGCCGGAACAGGTTCCTATGATGACCGCTGGGTAATCAATTCGGATGGCACCATAAATCACATTACCAATGGCACCATTTTTGGCCGAACGGCTCAAGTCTATGCCGACCTAGGTAATAATGGTACTGGTGGTGAAGATGGTGCAGATATTCTTAATTATGAATATGCAGACTACACTGAAAACTGGGTTATTACAGATCCTGGACAACTATCTATAAACCTCACTGGAAATGGATTTTTCACCTATTATACGGGTGGAAGTCATGTCTATGAGATTTGGGATTACAACGACAATGAGTTATATTTGAGAACCATAGATGGTGCAGGAGAATTTACGTGGTGGACCATCTTGGTAGCCGAATAATTTTTACATATTAATATTTAACAGAGGCAGATCATGTAATCTGCCTCTTTTTAACTTATAACGATGAAAAAAAAACTTACCCATATTTCAGTTTGTTTTTGCTTTGCTTTAGCAACATTAGTGTCTTGTTCTGGAGGAGGCGATTCTTCTGGTGGCGGAGATAATGGAGGAGGGTCACAATCGATCATCCCCTCAAATCTGGCAGTGAATGCAACCTTGCAAGGACAAAATGACAGCAATCCGTTTGGCGACGGTTCGGGTATTTTTTCCATAACAGCTAGCGCAACTAATGCTGTGAAATACGGCTTTCAAGTCGGGAACAGTGGTTCTGAATCACAAAATACAACTGGGCAGTTTTCCTATACCGTTACCGATTTGGGGATCAATCAGTTCCCTGTTTATGTCTACGCTTACTCAGAAACTGATGACAGAATATCAAAGATTGAAAACATGAAAGTTTTTGTGATTGGTAATGGCGGATCAGGAAACAATGACGTTTTGGTTTGGTTTGACGAATTTGATGGTTCTGGCCCTCTGAACTCTTCCAAATGGACCAACGAAGTTGGTGGCGGCGGATGGGGCAATCAAGAGGAGCAAGTTTACACCCCGGGTTCCAGCAATGTTGTTCGCGAGGATGGAATATTGAAGATTAAGGCGATTAAAGAATCTAACGGATCCTATACCTCAGCTAGAATTGTTACTAAAGACAAATATGAGTTTAAATACGGCCGTGTAGATATTCGTGCCAAATTACCCACTGCCCAAGGTACCTGGCCAGCACTTTGGATGTTGGGGGCTAATTTTTCGGAACCCGGAGTTGGATGGCCACAGTGTGGAGAGATTGATATCATGGAACAATTTCAAGATAAAAATAAAGTCAAAGCGACCCTACACTGGAAACTACCTGATAGCACCCGTGCAGAATATGGCGAGGATACACCGAATACCACTTCCGACCAATTTCATGTTTACTCGCTTGACTGGACTTCAACCTCCATCAGAGCCTTTCTGGACGGTAATGAATACTTCTCGATGAATATCTCAGGAACGGAACCCTATTTCCCTTTCAATGAAGACTTCTTTTTTATCATGAATGTGGCCATGGGCGGTACCAATGGAGGTACTATTGATCCAAACTTCACCATGGATGCTATGGAAGTCGATTACATCAGGGTGTATCAATAAGTAATGACGAAGACCAGTTTAATATTCGCCATGGCATTGTGTTTTTTGGGGCTAATAACTTGCGCTCCAAACCAAACAGAAACATCCATTGAGCAGCGAATTGATGTCCTGTTGTCGCAAATGACACTGGAAGAAAAAATTGGTCAGATGAATCAATATTCAGGGTTTTGGGACGCAACGGGCCCAGCTCCCAAGGTTGGATCAGCCGCTCAACAATACGAACAACTCAAAAAGGGCCATGTCGGATCGATGCTCAATATACGCGGGGTGGAAAATGTTCGAGCAATTCAACAAATTGCCGTTGAAGAGACTCGTCTTGGCATACCTTTAATTTTTGGGTTTGATGTCATCCATGGATTTAAAACCATAAGTCCTATCCCACTGGCTGAAGCTGCCAGTTGGGATCTGAAAGCCATTGAAACTTCAGCTCGAATGGCTGCACTTGAAGCCTCAGCTTCTGGAATTAATTGGACCTTTGCCCCCATGGTGGATGTGTCAAGAGATGCACGTTGGGGACGAGTTATGGAAGGGGCTGGGGAGGATCCTTACCTCGGTTCAAAAGTTGCTTTTGCTAGAGTTAAAGGATTTCAAGGAGACGATTTATCATCGCCAAAAACCATTGCAGCTTGTGCCAAACATTTTGCTGGGTACGGTTTTCCAGAATCAGGCAAAGAATACAACACGGTTGACATCGGAACTCAAACGCTAAACAACATCGTTTTACCGCCATTTCTAGCCACAGTCAACGCTGGAGTTCGAACCCTTATGAACTCATTTAGTCAAGTTAATGGAATTCCTTCAACGGGAAGTAAAGCGCTGCAAAGGGACGTATTAAAAACCCAATGGAATTTCGATGGCTTTGTCGTTTCAGATTGGGGATCCATCAAAGAAATGGTTAATCATGGGTATGCAAAGGACTCAAAGATGGCAGCCAAAATTGCCCTTCAGGCCGGGTCCGATATGGACATGCAATCGTTGGCCTATGTCACCCATTTGGCCGATTTGGTAAGAAGTGGCGAAGTAAATGAAGCTCTAATTGAGGATGCCACTCGAAGAATACTCCGAGTTAAATTTGAACTTGGACTTTTTGATGACCCCTATAAATATTGCGACCCAATTCGTGAAAAAACTACTGTTGGAAACACTAAAATTCAACAGGCAAGTTTAGACATAGCCAAAAAATCAATTGTACTTCTTAAAAACGACAAACAACTGTTACCACTTCCAAAACAAGGATTGACAATTGGAGTTATTGGAGCTTTAGCCAGCGATAAAACGAGCCCATTGGGGAATTGGTGTTTTGCAGCCGACGACGGCTCTGCAGTTTCCGTGCTCGAGGGCATGAAATCATACCCTGGTAATACAATTTTGTATGCGAAAGGGGCCGATTTAAATCTGGGTGAAATACAATTTGCACAAGAAATGATTATTAATTCTGATAATAAAAGTGATTTTCCGAAGGCGCTGGAAGTTGCTAAACAATCGGATGTAGTGATCATGGTTTTGGGTGAGCATGGCTATCAAAGCGGCGAGGGACGAAGCCGAACGGACCTGGGACTTCCTGGTGTTCAACAGGACCTTTTGGAAGCGGTTTATCAAGTTAATAAAACCATTGTTTTAGTATTAAATAACGGTCGGCCACTCGTTTTGAACTGGGCCGATCAACACCTTCCTGCCATCGTTGAAGCTTGGCAATTGGGTTCTCAAAGCGGTCATGCCCTTGCTCAAGTCATTTATGGCGATTACAACCCTAGTGGCAAACTCCCGATGTCTTTTCCACGATCTGTAGGTCAAGTCCCCATTTATTACAATCACAAAAGTAGTGGACGACCCAGTTTACCCGCTCCTGGAGAAGTATTTTGGACCCATTATCAAGATGAAAAAAATTCGCCGCTTTACCCTTTTGGCTATGGCTTAAGCTATACCACTTTTGAATATTATAACATAGAAGCCCATAGGGAAACTGATGGAAATTTTTCTGTAAGTGTAGAAGTTAAAAACACGGGGGATGTTTCGGGTAAGGAAGTTGTTCAGTTGTATCTAAAAGATCATGTGGCTCGCCCTACCAGACCAGTTAAAGAGCTTAAAGGATTTGAACTCATTGAGCTACTACCCAACACATCTATAAGAGTTCAATTTACCCTTACCGAGCAAGAGCTGGGGTTTTATGACGACCACGGCACACTAACGGTTCAACCGGGTGAATTTACAATCTATATTGGCGGAGATTCAACAGCCAACTTAACAACCACCATTGAATTATGAATGCACTACGAGTTTTAATTGTTTTAAGCGTTACACTGCTTTTTAGTTCAGGGTTATCGACCGATAGAAAGTTTATTTTTGAGGACGATTTTAGTTCAGATGTTTTAGATAAACGCTACTGGAATTATGAGTTGGGCGATGGATGTCCAACTCTTTGTGGATGGGGAAATAAAGAATATCAAGCTTACACCCAAGACAATGTCTCTGTAAAAGATAACCAACTCATTATCACAGCAACTGAACAGAACGGGAAGTATTTTTCGGGGCGAATCACTACAAAAGACAAAATGGAATTTAAGTACGGAACTGTCGAGGTTCGTGCAAAATTGCCAAAGGGGTTGGGCGTTTGGCCTGCCATATGGATGTTAGGTCATGACATCGATGACATCCATTGGCCCTCTTGCGGTGAGATTGATATTATGGAATATGTGGGTCGGATGCCCAATAAAATACATACAACACTACACACGCAAGACAGTCATGGGACATCTATAAATACCAAAATAACAACGATTGAAAATATTGAAGAGGGGTTTCATGTTTATAAAATGGATTGGGATGCCGAAAAGATTCAATTTTTTATTGACGACCATCGGGTGTATACTTTTGCGCCCGACAATAAAACGGCCGATATTTGGCCGTTCAATAAACCATTTTACTTGATTGTTAATTTGGCCGTTGGCGGTCATTTTGGAGGATTTGAAGTTGATGATTCGATCTTTCCACAAGAATTTATCATTGACTACATCAAAGTTTACGAGTAACGAAATTAGTCGTCAAATAACAGTTCTAACTGCTTCATAATCTTGTCTGTAGCTCCTTTGTTGGCTTTAATGTAGGACGTGTTTTTCGCCCCGCATTCCTCCCGGTATTTTGGATTAGACATCAGAGCATCTACACTAGATTTAAAGTCTTGTTTATTAGAAACACTTGTCATGCCCCCCATTTGAATCATAGCTTTGGCTTCTGGGAATTTATTGTAGTTTTTACCAATTATAATAGGCACCCCAAATACGGCGGCCTCCAAGGTGTTGTGCAACCCACCCGTTCCCATACCACCCCCAACGTAGGCCACTGAGGCATAGCTGTACAATTTGGTTAAAACACCAATAGTATCCACTATAAAAATTCTTTTTTTAGATAAAGAGTCTTCGTCATAATGCGAAAATAAAACGGCATCCTCCCCCAGCTGCTGTTTTAATTTTCCAATGTAATGAGGATCAATGCTGTGTGGCGCAATAATGAATTTCAGATCCGAACCCATTTGTTTGATGTAGGGTAAAATGATTTGATCATCCTCGGGCCATGTGCTGCCAGCAACTAAGGCCTGCTTTCCATTTAAAAACGTTTCTATAAACGCCAAAGAATTGTTTTGCTTCAACTGGTTAGAGACTCTATCAAAGCGGGTGTCTTTCGAGACAGTTACATCGCGATATCCGATAGAATTTAATAGAATTTTAGACGCCTCATTTTGTGTAAAAATATGATCAAATGAAAACAGTAAAGAGTGCCAGACTGTTCCAAAACGGTTGAAAAAATAGTGATTTTTACGAAACAATGCAGAGATAAGAATGGCCTTAGTTGATTCCTTTTTTAACGCTTTGAGGTAATTCGGCCACAGTTCATATTTTACAAAAACAACAAGCTTAGGACGGGTGATTTTAAGAAATAATCGAGCATTTTTTTTCGTATCCAAAGGGAGGTAAACCACAAGGGGAGTTATTGGATTTTGTTGTCGGATCTCGTAGCCCGATGGCGAAAAAAATGACAGTACAATTTTAGCTTCAGGATTCGTGTTTTTAATGCGTTGGAACACTGGGAGACCCTGCTCATATTCTCCCAATGAAGCACAATGAAACCAAAAAACGGTATCTTTTGAAGTAATATTTTGCTCCAACAATGAAAAGGTCTTTTTTCGTCCCTCCACCCCTTGTTTTAGCTTTTTGTTAAAGACCCCAAAAATCGGAACAAAGAAGTTAGCTACTTCAATTATAAAATTATAAATACCGATCAATCTGTTTGGTTTTAAAACAAAAATACATTCTTTATCTTAATTTTAGCATTTGCACAAGG
This sequence comes from uncultured Flavobacteriaceae bacterium, assembly GCA_913061125.1. Lineage (GTDB taxonomy): Bacteria > Bacteroidota > Bacteroidia > Flavobacteriales > Flavobacteriaceae > UBA3537. The sequence goes on along the minus strand of CAJXUB010000001.1, from coordinate 64,843 downwards.
CGAATTTTGTATTTTTGTCTGCGTTGGAATATTGAAATTTACACCACAATTTTTATGAAGAAAATACACATGGTCGACCTCAAAGGTCAGTACGAAGGGATCAAAAATGAAGTCAATTCCTCCATTCAAGAGGTAATCGAAACGACCTCTTTTATTAACGGTCCTAAGGTCAAAGAATTTCAATCCAATCTCGAAAATTACTTAGGGGTTAAGCACGTTATCCCTTGTGCTAACGGCACTGATGCGCTTCAAATTGCCATGATGGGATTGGGCCTAAAACCTGGAGATGAGGTCATTACTGCTGATTTTACTTTTGCGGCTACAGTTGAGGTCATTGCGCTGTTGGGTCTAACGCCAGTTTTGGTAGATGTAGATCCAGACGATTTCAACATCGATGTTCAAGCCATAAAAAAAGCCATTACCCCAAAAACCAAAGCCATTGTTCCTGTTCATCTATTTGGTCAGTGTGCTAAAATGGATGAAATACTACGCCTAGCTAAAGAACACAACCTGTATGTCATTGAAGATAATGCCCAAGGAATTGGATCTAATTTTACAACTTCAAATGGAGAAAAATCCAAAACAGGGACCTTAGGACATGTCGCTTCCACGTCATTTTTTCCGTCTAAAAATTTGGGATGTTACGGCGATGGAGGCGCTATTTTCACCAACGATGACGAACTTGCTCACACCATCCGAGGGATTGTAAATCATGGGATGTACAAGCGCTACCACCACGATGTTGTTGGTGTAAACTCGCGGTTGGACTCCATTCAAGCCGCTGTTTTGGATGCCAAGTTGCCTCATTTGGACGATTATAACAAGGCCCGCCAAGACGCAGCTCGCCAATATAACGCCGCCTTTGAAACCCACCCCAACATTATCATTCCAAAAATGGGGAACAGTTGTCAGACGCTATGCGATACTTGCGATTGTCATGTCTTTCATCAATATACCTTGAAGATTAAAGATGCCGACCGCGATGGCCTGGTAGCACATTTAAACTCAAAAGGTATTCCATGTGGGGTGTATTACCCCATCCCACTTCACCGACAAAAGGCCTACCAAGACGATCGTTACAACGAATCCGATTTTCCAGTTACAAATCAATTGGCGAAAGAAGTTATATCATTACCCATGCATACGGAATTGGATAGCGAACAAATCGCATGTATTGTTCAAGCCGTTTTAGAATATTTGGATTAAATTTAAATACTATGAAAAAAATATGCTCAATTTTGATTTTATTTGTTGCGTTTTTGAGTTCTGCTCAAAACCTTTACCTGCACTGTGGTCAATTGGTTGACACCAAAAATGGGACTCTAGTTCCAAGCCAGACTATTATTGTTTATGGTGATAAAATAATAGCCATTGAAAAGGGGTATGTTGTACCAGAAAATTCCGAGGATATTATTATTGATTTAAAATCTAAAACTGTTTTACCAGGGCTTATTGACATGCATGTACATTTAGAGAACGAATACAATCCAAAGCGATACATGGAACAATTTACCGCTAACGAAGCTGATGTGGCATTTAAATCGGTCAATTTTGCAAAAACAACACTTATGGCCGGTTTTACAACTGTGCGTGATCTTGGCGGAACAGGTGTAAATATAGCCCTTCGAAATGCGATAAATAACAAACTTATTGTTGGTCCAAGGATTTTCACAGCAGGAAAAGCCATAGCTACAACAGGTGGACATGCAGATCCAACCAATGGAAGAAAAAAATTATTGATGGGTGACCCAGGGCCAGAGCAAGGCGTTATAAATAGCCCAGATGAGGCTCGAAAAGCAGTACGCCAGCGCTATAAAAATGGAGCAGATAATATTAAAATTACGGCTACTGGCGGGGTATTGAGTGTGGCAAAAAATGGTCAAAACCCTCAATTTACTATAGAGGAAGTTAAAGCCATTTGTGAAACAGCTAAAGATTATGGAATGATAGTCGCTGCCCATGCCCACGGCGACGAGGGGATGCAACGCGCTGTAATAGGAGGGGTTACTACCATTGAACACGGAACTAAAATGAGTACAAAAACAATGGATTTGATGAAACAATACGGAACGTATTTTGTCCCTACCATAACTGCCGGTAAAGCAGTTGCTGAAAATGCTACCATTGAAGGGTTTTACCCTAAAATAATTGTCCCCAAAGCTTTAGAAATCGGACCAAAAATTCAAAGTACCTTCGCAAAAGCGTATAAGCGTGGTGTTAGAATCGCTTTCGGTACAGATGCCGGTGTTTTCCCCCACGGGCTAAATGCAAAAGAATTTGGGTATATGGTAGAGGTCGGAATGCCTCCCATGGAAGCCATTCAATCTGCTACTGTGACCAATGCTAAAATTTTAGGATTATCCAACGAAATAGGTCAAATTAAGGTCGGTTTTATCGCGGATATTGTAGCAACCGATACCAACCCTATTGATGATATCTCGGCCCTAGAGCGCATTACTTTTGTAATGAAAGACGGTGTGGTTTACAAAAACTAAGTTTTCGAGCTGCCTTTTTGGGATTTGAACGAAGCAATGAGAAGCAAAACCATTCCAGTTGTTACGGATAAATCTGCGGCGTTAAATATGCCTGTTTTAGCAAAACCAAAATCCATGAAAATAAAATCCGTCACAGACCCATACACAAAACGGTCGTATAAGTTGGCAATTCCACCCCCAACGATGCTGCTAAATCCAATAACTGACAATTGATCTAAGTTTTTATTGGTGAATAAATAGTAAAGCACAGCACCTAAAACGAGGGTCGGTAATATCAGAAGAAAAATTAATTTTACAGTAGGGTTTGAATCACTACCAATTCCTAGAAATGCCCCCGAATTCTCAACATTCATCAGCTGAACCAATTGACCCACAATTTCCGTACGTGAACCAGGTACAACCTGTTCTCTCACCATATGTTTTGAATATTGATCGAGACCGATATTCATCGCAATTAATAGGATTATAGCTAAGGTTTTGGCTTTCATCATTTTATTCAAATTTTACGGCTTCTGTTGAAACCTCTTTGTTGATTTTGCGCACCAGACCTTGAAGAACATTACCCGGCCCCACCTCAATAAACCGACGGGCTCCATCGTGAATCATCTGCTGAACAGATTGAGTCCATTTTACAGGAGCGGTGAGTTGAGCTATAAGATTCGATTTGATTGCAGTTGTATCACTTACGGCGCTAGCCGATACATTTTGATAAATAGGGCAAGTTGGCGTATTAAAGGGTGTTTTTTCAATGGCAGCAGCCAATTGTTCTCTTGCAGGTTCCATGAGCGGTGAGTGAAATGCACCACCCACAGGAAGTACTAAAGCTCTGCGAGCTCCTTTTTCTTTTAAAATTTCACAAGCGTGGTGAATGGGCTCAATAGCTCCAGAAATGACCAGCTGGCCGTGGCAATTGTAATTGGCAGCAACAACCACACCATCGAGGGTTTCACAGGTTTCTTCAACCACTTCATTGTCTAGGCCTAAAATAGCAGCCATGGTGCCTTCTGATGCTTCACATGCTTTTTGCATCGCTTCTGCACGTTGCGCTACCAGCCTTAATCCATTCTCGAAGTCCAAGGTCCCATTGGCTACAAGGGCAGAAAATTCTCCCAGCGAGTGACCGGCAACCATATCGGGGTTAAAGGTTGCTCCCAAACATTTTGCTAAGATAACGGAGTGTAAAAATATGGCGGGTTGAGTTACCTTGGTTTGTTTTAAATCTTCGGCTTCACCCTCAAACATAATTTTTGTGATGTCAAACCCCAAGAGGGAATTGGCCTGATTAAACATAGCTTTAGCTACATTAGAATTATCGTATAGGTCTTTACCCATTCCGGAGAATTGCGCCCCTTGACCAGGAAAAATATAGGCATTCATAGGGTGTAAATTATTTTGTGTTAGTTTGTTTTTTGTAAGTAATAAATGAAAAATCGTAGGCATGAATTTCATCCTTTGAAATGAATTCACGATGAGTCTCTACCCATTCATTTAAGTCAATTTCGGGGAAATAGGTGTCTCCCACAAAATTCCCATGAACTCTAGTGAGCTCAATTTTGTCTGCATAAGGTAACGCTTGTTTATAAATTTCTCCGCCACCAATGATGTAGGGTTGTTCATCGGCTTTAGCAATTTCGATGGCTTTTTCCAATGAGTTTACAACAATGACTCCTTCGGGGACCGCATAGTCTTTTTGTCTTGTAATGACAACATGCGTTCGGTTGGGTAAGGGCTTGGGAAAACTCTCAAAAGTTTTTCGACCCATAATAATGTGATGTCCAGATGTAAGCGCCTTAAATCGTTTCATGTCCGTACGTAAGTCCCAAACCAAATCGTTATCTTTTCCAATAATTTGATTTTCAGATACAGCAACAATCAGGGTTAGGTTATTATGGTGTTTTCTTGTGTTCAAGTCCTCAAATTTTGTGGGCAAAAATAATGTTTTCCATTGACATTATACCGCCACCTTTCCTTTGATGTGGGGATGAGGGTTGTAGTCAACCAATGTAAAGTCCTCAAATTTAAAATCAAAAATACTTTTAACCTCTGGGTTAAGAATCATTTTTGGTAAAGGACGCGGTTCTCTCGATCGTTGCAATTCCAATTGTTCAATATGGTTATTGTATATGTGGGCATCCCCAAAAGTGTGAATAAATTCACCGGGCTCGTATCCGCAAACTTGAGCCATCATCATAGTGAAAAGAGCATAAGATGCGATATTGAATGGTACTCCCAGAAAAATGTCTGCACTGCGTTGATAAAGTTGGCACGATAGTTTACCCTGGTGAACATAAAATTGAAAAAATGCATGACAAGGCGGAAGAGCAGCTTTCCCGTCAGCTACATTTTCTGCAAAGGATTTTGAGGTGTCTGGCAAAACGGATGGATTCCAGGCTGAGACCAGCATTCTTCGGCTGTTGGGCTTATTTTTTAAAGTTTCTATGACGGATTTAATTTGGTCAATTTCGTCGCTGTTCCAGTTGCGCCACTGGTGGCCATACACTGGGCCAAGATCGCCGTGGTCGTCTGCCCATTCGTTCCAAATTCGCACACCGTTTTCAGTCAAATATTGAATGTTTGTATCGCCTTTAAGAAACCATAGCAATTCATAAATGATGGATTTTAAATGTAATTTTTTAGTGGTAACCATCGGGAAACCTTCGCCCAAATCAAAGCGCATTTGATATCCGAAAACACTTTTTGTCCCTGTTCCCGTGCGATCCCCCTTGGCGTTTCCATGTTTTAAAACATGATTAACTAAATCCAAATATTGCTTCATATTACAGTAAGATTATACAGCATAAAAATAACCAAAGCCCCAAGGAAATTAAAAGCTAAGCTCTAAATTATTTTTAAAAGTTATCAACGATAAGCTATCCAATAATTAGCCCAGCAATGGTCGCTGAAAGAAGGGATGCTATGGTCCCCCCAATGAGGGCTTTCATACCAAGTTCCGATAAGTTTTTTCTTTGGCTGGGGGCCAAAGAACCGATGCCTCCTACTTGTATACCGATGGAAGCAAAATTGGCAAATCCACACAGCATGTAGGTGGCCATTATGATTGATTTTTCATATTTTAAATGAACAACTTCAAGCGGATTTTTAAGCTCTGCCAATTGGATGTATCCAATAAATTCACTGGCCACAAGCTTAATCCCCAGCAATTGTCCCATCAGGGTAATATCTTCTTTGGCGATACCAATAAGCCACATCAAAGGGGCAAAGGCGTATCCCAATAAAAATTCTAACGAAAGTGCGTCATAAACTGTATTGGATTTCACCCATTCATTGATACTCCCCAAGCTACCAACCCATTCGAGGATGCCATTTAGCATGGCTATAAAAGCCAAAAACACCAACAACATGGCTCCAATATTGAACGCCAATTTTAAGCCCTCTGTTGTACCATTGGCAATGGCATCTAATAGATTTGAGCCCACTTTGTCTTGGGTTATGGTTACGTCGTTGTTTATTGGTTCTGTTTGGGGGTATAATATTTTTGAAATAACGATGGCTCCTGGAGCTGCCATGACCGAGGCCGTAAGAAGGTGTTTGGCATAATATTGCCGCAAAATATCATCTTCGCCGCCTAGAAAACCAATGTAAGCCGCCAATACGCCTCCTGCCACAGTGGCCATTCCGCCAACCATAACGAGCAAAATCTCCGAACGGTTCATTTTTTCTAAATAGGCCTTAATCATCAGTGGTGCTTCTGTTTGACCCAAGAATATATTTCCGGTAACACTAAGACTTTCTGCGCCAGACACCTGAAGCAATTTTGTGAGTAGCCATGCCAAACCTTTAACAACTTTTTGGATTATTCCTAAATAAAATAATACTGAGGTTAGGGCCGAAAAGAAAATGATTGTTGGTAAAATTGAGATGGCAAATGTGTCCATTGAGTTGTCAATTTTACCAGTTGAAAATGCGGCAAACAAAAATTCAGTTCCTTTCATGGTGAAGTCTAAAACCGCCAGAAATAGATCTCCAATTTTTTTAAAAATAGTTTGAACAAATTCAACTTTAAGCACCCCAATGGCCAAAACCAATTGCGCAGTCAATCCAAGAATTACAGTACGCCAGTTGATGGCCCTCCGATTGGTACTCAAAAAGAACGCAATGCCCAACAGAACGACCATTCCCATGGCACCTCGCACTAAACTTCCGATGTTAAACCCTTGACTTTTAATAATCTCAGAGGCAACATCTTGTGCTTGAACAAATGGGGTAAAAAGTATCGCAAATAGCAGTAAAAATGGTTTCATTGATTGGATGGTTTAGCGCTTTGAAATTTCGTCTCTAAGCTTTGCTGCAGTTTCATAGTCCTCATCTCTAACGGCTGCTTTGAGTTGTTCTTTTAGTTTAGTTAAAGAAAGGTTTTTATAATCACTTTCAGGGTTTTGATCGACGTTTTCGTCGTCCAAGTTGGCTTCTTCAAAAACCAAACTGTCTTCTGTATCGTCCTTGTCTTTTGGGTTTATTTTTAGGACAATACCGGCTTTTTCAATAATATTTTTGTAAGTAAAAATTGGAGCTGAAAATCGCAACGCTAAGGCAATGGCATCGCTGGTTCGAGCATCGATAATTTCCTCAATCCCATTATTCTCACAAATTAATGAGGCATAAAATACGCCATCAACCAGCTTGTGGATAATCACTTGCTTTATTAAAATATTAAATCGGTCTGAGAAATTTTTGAACAAATCGTGAGTCAGTGGCCTAGGAGGACGAATGTCTTTTTCCAGAGCAATTGCAATGGATTGTGCCTCAAATGCACCAATCACTATTGGCAACTTTCGGCCTCCATTTTCTTCACTCAAAATAAGGGCGTAAGCACCACTTTGTGTTTGGCTGTAAGAAATTCCTTTTATGTTAAGTCGAACTAAACTCATTGTTTGACCAACAAATAACAGTCTTAATTCCTAAATTACCAAACTTTTATATGCGCAAGTTTTGAAAAATCAAGCGTTTTGGGTTTTAAATGCACGAAGTTTTTCAATAAGTTTGGGCACCACTTCAAAAGCATCGCCTACAATTCCATAATCTGCGGCCTTAAAAAAAGGGGCCTCAGGATCTGTATTGATTACCACTTTGGTTTTGGAGGAATTCACACCAGCAAGGTGTTGAATAGCACCTGAAATTCCAATGGCGATGTAGAGGTTTGTAGCTACTGGTTTCCCCGTTTGACCCACGTGTTCGCTGTGCGGTCTCCACCCTAAATCCGAAACAGGTTTTGAGCAAGCTGTTGCTGCACCAAGCACATCGGCTAATTCTTCAATCATTCCCCAGTTTTCGGGCCCTTTGAGACCTCGTCCTGCCGACACTACAATGTCTGCATCTGCAATGGATACTTTATCGGTAGCTTTATCTACCCCTTCAACCCTAATTTTTGAGCTGATATTTTCCAGTTCAAATGCCTCTGTTGTGATATCAACGACCTGTTCCACCAGACCAAATGCATTATTGGATATTCCAATAATTTTGATGGGAGTTGAAATTTCAGTGTTACAAAATGCTTTGTTGCTAAATACACTTCGTTTGACAACAAAAGGGGAGGTGCTTGATGGCGCTTCAACAACGTTTGGTACATAACCGGCTTTTAGGTCCGATGCCAAAAGCGGTGCTAAATACTTGCTGTTAGCACTGTTGCTCAAAATCACAACTGTTGATTGTTCTTTATCGACGGCTTGTTTCAAAGCATTTGAATGCGCTTCTGCAGTGAACGGATGTGTGGATTCGACATTCAAAACCTTGTTCACACCATAAGCCCCAAGAGTAGCATTGTCTTTGGAATTAAAAACTAAGGCGCACAAAGAGGTGTTTAGTGAATTGGCAACACATCGCCCATAGGAGGCGACTTCTAAGGCACTTTTTTTAAACGTGCCATTTTCGGATTCAATATATACTAATACGGACATAAGATTTTTTTTGTTTTAAATAACTTTTGCTTCGTTGTGCAGAAGATTAATAAGTTCATCAATATTTTCGGCATCGACCAATTTGATGGCCCCTTTTGGCTCGGGTTTCTCAAACGAAATGGATGTTGTGAAATCTTGGTTTTCATTTGGCTCTAGGACAGTCAATGGTTTTTTTCTGGCCATCATAATACCACGCATGTTGGGGATTTTAAGGTCACTTTCTTCAACAAGGCCTTTTTGTCCGCCAATAACAAGAGGTAGGGTGGTGTTTAGAGTTTCTTTACCGCCATCAATTTCTCTAACAGCAGTGGCGTTGTCTCCCTCAATATCCAACTGTATGCAATTGTTTACAAAACTCGCCTTAAGATTTGAAGCAATAATTCCTGGAACCATACCGCCATTGTAATCAATAGATTCCCGTCCAGCGATAATTAGGTCATAATCGCCTTCTTTTGCAATTTTAGTCAATTCTTGAGCTACAGCAAAACCATCGGTTGCAGGTGTGTTTACTCGAATAGCGGCATCGGCGCCGATGGCCAGTGCTTTTCGAAGCGTGGGTTCTGTTTCTGGTCCGCCAACATTAACCACATCTACCGTGGCGTTTTGACGTTCCTTAAACCACATGGCTCTGGTCAATCCAAATTCGTCGTTGGGGTTGATAACAAACTGAACACCAGTTGTATCAAAGCCGGTATTGTCGTTTGTAAAATTAATTTTTGAAGTGGTGTCTGGGACATGACTGATGCATACTAAAATCTTCATAGTTTGGGTCGTTTTATCTATGCCACGAAAGTACAAAAAAAAATTGAATTTGCTATGCATGCATAGCAAATTTTTAAATAATACTTGGCTTTAATATGTTTGATTATTACTATTTTTGCAGGGCTGAAATAAATCAATTGTAAAGTAAACCGAACATTGTAACAATAGAATTGATTTAATTACGAACCAACACATGAAAACAATACAATTTAGAGAAGCCGTTTGCGAAGCCATGAGTGAGGAGATGCGCCGCGATGAGAGCATCTATCTTATGGGAGAAGAAGTTGCGGAATACAATGGTGCCTACAAAGCATCCAAAGGGATGTTAGATGAATTTGGTCCCAAGCGCGTCATTGACACCCCAATAGCCGAATTGGGGTTTGCTGGAATTGCAGTAGGATCGACCATGACTGGTAACAGGCCCATTGTCGAATTTATGACGTTTAATTTTTCGCTGGTAGGGATTGATCAGATTATCAATAACGCGGCAAAAATCAGACAAATGTCTGGCGGACAATTCAAGTGCCCCATAGTATTTAGAGGCCCAACGGCTTCTGCAGGCCAATTGGCCGCTACCCACTCTCAGGCCTTTGAAAGCTGGTACGCCAATTGCCCCGGTTTAAAAGTTATCGTTCCTTCAAATCCATACGATGCCAAGGGCTTGTTAAAAGCTGCAATTCGCGACGACGACCCTGTTATTTTTATGGAAAGTGAGCAAATGTATGGCGATAAAGGTGAAGTTCCAGAAGGCGAGTATATTTTGCCCATTGGCGTTGCAGAGATCAAGCGCTCTGGAACGGATGTGACTGTGGTTTCTTTTGGTAAAATTATCAAAGAGGCGTACAAAGCTGCTGATGCTCTTGAACAGGAAGGGATTTCTTGTGAGATTATTGACTTAAGGACAGTTCGTCCTTTGGATATTAATACCATTTTAGAATCTGTTAAAAAAACCAACCGATTGGTTGTTTTAGAAGAGGCCTGGCCTTTTGGTAACGTTTCTACAGAAATTACCTATCAAGTTCAGGAAAAAGCGTTTGATTATTTAGATGCTCCTGTTGTCAAAATCAACACTGCAGACACGCCAGCGCCTTACTCTCCGGTCCTATTGGAAGAATGGTTGCCCAACAGCGAGGATGTCATCAAAGCAGTAAAGAAAGTATTATACAAATAAAAACTCGGCCAAATAGGGTTAAAAACAGGTTTTTCTATTCTTAATCATTTCACTACATTTGTGGCCTTTAAAATTAATTAAATTTAAATTATGGAAGCATTAATGATATACATGCCAGCAGCCATGGCGGTTCTAGGGTTAATTTATATGGGACTCAAGCGATCCTCAGTTATGAAACAGGACGCCGGTGATGGTAAAATGAAAGAAATTTCAGACCACATCTATGTTGGTGCCTTGGCTTTTCTTAAGGCGGAATACAAGCTTTTAACGTATTTTGTGATCGGGGCTAGTATTGCTCTGGCAGGGGTAGCCTCTGTCGTAGAAACTACAAGCTACCTCATCATTATAGCATTTGTCATTGGGGCTGTTTTTTCTGCTTTTGCAGGAAATATTGGAATGCGCATCGCAACAAAAACCAATGTTAGAACAACACAAGCCGCAAAGACCAGTTTACCCAAAGCGCTAAATATTTCTTTTGGAGGTGGAACCGTAATGGGACTAGGCGTTGCAGGGTTAGCCGTATTGGGACTTTCCTTATTTTTCATCATATTTTTTCAAGTGTTCATGGGTGGGGCTTGGACCAACACTGTCGATATGACAATTGTCCTCGAAACACTCGCTGGATTTTCACTTGGTGCAGAATCCATCGCTTTATTTGCCCGAGTAGGTGGCGGGATCTACACCAAAGCCGCCGATGTTGGAGCTGACCTTGTTGGAAAAGTCGAAGCTGGAATTCCAGAGGACGACCCACGAAATCCCGCCACTATTGCCGATAATGTTGGTGACAATGTTGGTGATGTTGCCGGTATGGGTGCCGATTTATTTGGATCCTATGTCGCCACAGTTTTGGCCGCAATGGTTTTAGGAAACTACATCATAAAAGACATGGGTGGAAGCATTTCTGACGCTTTTGGTGGAATAGGGCCAATCCTTTTACCAATGGCTATTGCTGGTGCTGGAATTATCATATCAATTATTGGAACATTTTTAGTTAAAATTAGCTCAAATGACGCCAAAGAAGCCGAAGTACAAAAAGCCCTTAATATCGGAAACTGGACCTCAATCGTGTTGGTTGGTTTGGCCAGTTTTGGACTTGTAACTTGGATGCTACCAGAAACCATGCAAATGGAATTTTATGGCGAAGGATTGCAAAATATTTCTGCTTACCGAGTATTTTATGCCACATTAGTTGGTCTTATCGTTGGTGGTGCCATTTCCTCCTTTACAGAATATTATACAGGTTTAGGTAAAAAACCGATTTTAAATATTGTACAACAATCAAGCACAGGAGCGGCAACCAACATTATTGCTGGACTTGCCACAGGAATGATTTCTACGTTTTCTTCAGTTCTATTATTTGCAATTGCCATCTGGGCCTCTTATGCTTTTGCTGGATTTTACGGAGTCGCTATGGCGGCCTCAGCCATGATGGCAACCACAGCGATGCAACTGGCCATAGATGCTTTTGGACCCATCGCAGACAATGCCGGCGGCATTGCTGAAATGAGTGAGCAAGAGCCCATCGTTCGAGAGCGTACAGACATCTTGGACTCTGTAGGAAATACCACAGCAGCCACAGGTAAAGGTTTTGCCATTGCTTCCGCAGCACTAACGGCTTTAGCGTTATTTGCGGCCTATGTTACGTTTACCGAAATTGATGGGATTAATATTTTTAAAGCTCCCGTTCTTGCCATGCTTTTTGTCGGCGGAATGGTACCGGTCGTATTTTCTGCTTTAGCCATGAGTTCTGTAGGGAAAGCTGCCATGGAAATGGTTGAAGAAGTACGGCGTCAATTTAGAGATATTCCAGGAATTATGGAAGGAACTGGGAAACCAGAATACGACAAATGTGTTGATATTTCAACCAAAGCTTCGCTAAAACAAATGCTTCTTCCAGGGCTATTAACCATAGGATTTCCCATCATTATTGTGATTATTGGAATTTTAATCTACCCCGAAAATCACAAACTTGTAGCCGAAATGTTAGGCGGCTATATGGCAGGAGTTACGGTATCTGGAGTTCTTTGGGCCATTTTCCAAAATAATGCTGGAGGAGCTTGGGATAATGCTAAAAAATCTTTCGAAGCGGGGGTTGAAATTAACGGTGAAATGACTTACAAAGGATCTGACGCTCATAAAGCAGCTGTGACTGGAGACACTGTGGGCGATCCTTTTAAAGATACTTCAGGACCTTCAATGAATATTTTAATCAAACTAACGTGTTTGATTGGGTTGGTTGTGGCTCCAATTCTTGGTGGTCATTCTCAAGATGAATCTGCTTTTGCTAATCAAGAAGTTGAAGTAAAGGTCTATGTTGATCAAGATCAATCCGATCAAGTGGTTGCTACTGTCAAGTACGTTACTACTGAAAACGGTTTTGAAACTGTGGTTGAAAAAACTTTTTCAGGAACGGAATCCGAAGTCATGCAACAACTCAATAACTTTGAAGGTTCTGTGACTGAAACAGCTGGTACCTCTGCGAAAAAAGTTATCAAAGAAATTGAAATCACTAAAGAGTAATTTCAACCTCTAAAGCATAAAAAAACCACACTGATTAGTGTGGTTTTTTTGTTAAAAATGTATGGTATTATGCTAAAAAAGGCCGTTTATTTCAGCATCAATTTTTCCGATAATGCGGCCTAAATCTTCGGGGTTTTCTACAAAGTCCAAATCATCTACATCAATGATAAGTAGTCGTCCTTTGTTGTAGCCATGAATCCAAGCTTCGTAACGCTCGTTGAGTCGGCTCAGGTAATCTATGCTGATGGAGTTTTCATAATCGCGGCCTCGTTTGTGAATTTGATTTACCAGATTTGGGATTGTACTGCGCAGGTATATCAACAAATCGGGGGCTTCTACCAAGCTTTCCATAAGGTTAAATAATGAGCTGTAGTTGTCAAAATCACGATTGGTCATGAGCCCCATAGCGTGTAAGTTGGGTGCAAAAATATTGGCATCTTCATAAATAGTTCGATCCTGAATGATGTCTTTTCCACTTTTTCGAATTTGTAATACTTGCCGAAATCGACTGTTTAGAAAATACACTTGAAGGTTGAAACTCCAGCGTTCCATCTGGTTGTAAAAATCATCTAAATACGGGTTGTCAACCACATCTTCCAGTTGTGCTTCCCAGTTGTAGTGTTTGGCCAGTAATTGTGTTAAAGTGGTTTTTCCTGCCCCTATGTTTCCAGCGATGGCAATGTGCATAATTTAATCTTTTATAAGTTGGTTTTGGTGAAGAATTTCTCCGTCATAAATATACAAGCTTTGGTTCATTACAAAAAACTGTTTCATTGTTTTTTTTGGAATGTCTAACCTCTGAAATTCGTTGTCCGAGAGGGTTTTGTGGTACAGCAAGTTGTTTTTTAGGGCTATAATATGTTTTCCCCATAACACCATATTTTCAAGACCAATATGGTCCATTTTTGAAATCAAACTCCCGGTATAATTGTAGTGATACAATGCGGTTGGAGTCAACGCCAAAAGGTTGTTGTAATCACTCTCAAGGGCGATCACCTCTTCTGCGATGGGTAGTGTGGTTTGAAGCGTTTTTTTATTGTCGTAATTAAATAGTTCTAATTCGAAAGTTAGCGCATTAAACAGCCAAAAATTATTGTCATTGGCATAAGTAATTTGGGATACCGTTCGCATTGGTGAGAGCGTGTTGAAATCAATAATATTAACCTCGGCCAGTCTATTGTCAAGCAGTACTACCGTATTGAAATTTCGATGTAATACGGCAATTTTAAGGGCATTAAAAATTTCAACTTGACTGATAGCCCCCAATTGAAGATTTGCATAATTTTGTAACACCCCAGTTTTGGTCAAAAATAAGGTTTGATTTTTGATATAATAACACCCCTGAAAGGCATCCACACCAACAAAATAGTCCATATCGATTTTGGTGGTCTTGTTATCATTGTTACTCAACTGAAGTTGAGCCTGCAATAACACAGGGGATATACTGAAGATTAAAAGTAAGCATTTTAACATTGCTGAAAATTACAAAAAAAACGAGAGTTTTTATGTTACATTTTCTGGCCTAGCTCGTCTAAACATAAAGCACAATAAATTTTAATTTAAAAAATTTACCCATGACTGCATTATTTAGACTCGTTCTTCTTCTATTATGTTCTACCGTCACCCTTTTTGCACAAGACTTCCAGGGTGTTGCCACCTACAAAACCCAACGAAGTTTAGATATTAAATTAGATAGTACTGAAGTTGGAGGCACTGAAATGCAAAAACAACTGATGGATATGCTTAAAAAGCAATTCCAAAAAACCTATCTCTTAACTTTTGACAAAACAAAATCGATATATAAACAAGACGAGGAATTGGCTCCACCCACAACAGGAAAGGGCATGGTGTTTGTTATGTCCGACAGCGAATCAGGGTCCTTATTTAAGAACATTCAAACTCAATCTTTTGTCAATCAAGTTGAAACTTTAGGAAAGCAATTTATCATTAAGGATTCTATGCCCACCATCCAATGGATTTTGCATGACGAGACTAAAAATATTGGAACTTATACTTGTTTCAAGGCAACTTTTACCAAAGAAGTGGAGGAACTTTCCATGATGACATTCAGTAGTGATGATGGAGAAAAAGATGTCAAACAAGAAGATACCGATACTCCAAAAATGATCACTCAAACCGTAACGGCATGGTATACGCCACAGATTCCCATCAGTAATGGTCCAGATCAGTATCATGGACTTCCGGGACTCATATTAGAGGTTAGCGATGGCGATTTGACCATTTTATGCAGTAAGATAACTCTCAATCCAAAAAAAACAATCGAAATTCAAGAACCCAAAAAAGGAAAACAAGTCACCCAAGCCGAATACGATGCCATTATGCTTAAAAAAATGGAAGAAATGAATGATCAGTTTAAGAGTCGAAACTCAGGTGGTAATTCTTTTGAAATTCACATCGGAGGCTAAACGCTTTTGTGAAGATTTTAACGCCCCAAATTGAAACAAAATGTAAATTTGCAAATGTTAAAACAAAACTATATGTATTTCAATTCTAGGGGTTTAGCAGCTTTAATGTTAATCCTAACGTCTGTTGCCGCAACAGCACAAAATTTCCAAGCACAGGCTCATTATATCTCTAAAACTAGTCCGGATTTGGACAGTTGGGGAGGTCAACAAATGAGCGAAGCTCAAAAAAAACAAATTATGGATCGCATGCGAAGCATGTTCGAAAAGAGCTACATCTTAACCTTCGATAAAACGGCATCCATTTTTAAGGAAGAAGAAGTTTTGGAAGCACCCGGCCAAAGAGGGTTTGGCGGCTGGTGGGGTAGTTTGTCTGCTGGCCCACAATACAAAAATGTAAAATCACAACAATTCGTTCAGGATCAAGAATTTTTTGGGCGTCAGTTTTTAATTACAGATTCCTTGCAAAAATTAGATTGGAAACTTGGCTCGGAAACCAAACAAATTGGTCAGTATTTATGCATGAAGGCCACTGCGATCAAAACCGTGGATGAGTTTGATTGGCGAAGTATGCGACGACGAGATCGAGCCAAAAATAACAACACAACTAAAAACGACTCGACCAAAACATCTTCAGTTTCTGATGAAATCGAAGTGCCTAAAACCATAGAAGTTACAGCTTGGTACACCCCCCAAATTCCGGTTAACCAAGGGCCCGGAGAGTTTTGGGGGTTGCCTGGACTCATACTAGAAGTTAATGCTGATCAAACCACCATATTGTGCTCTAAAATTGTGATGAATCCCGAAGAAAAATTTGCCATCGAAGCACCAAAAAAAGGAAAAGTCATCACCCGAAAAGATTACAATGCTACGGTGAAACAAAAAATGCAGGAAATGCGAGAGATGTACCGCGGGCGTGGTAGTCGAAGACGCTAACCAATGAACCAATTTAAATAAAAATTAAACCCATGAAATTTTATTACAGTCTCCTTTTATTACTCTTTAGTACCCTTTCATTTTCACAAGTTAAATTGGAGGGTTATGTGAAAGATTCTTTGGGGAACCCTCTTGAATTGGCTAATGTCATCGCCATCAACAAAGCCACTAGTGCCCTAGATTCTTATGGAATTACCAATGATGAGGGCAGATTTCGATTGGATCTTAAAAAAAATACAACCTATTCCATTCAAGTTAGCTACATTGGAATGAAGTCTTTGAGCCAAATTGTGGAAACAACCGATTCTAACGTGACTCAAAATTTCACGCTTCAGGAAGACAACGCGCTCGATGAGGTTGAACTAACGTATGAAATGCCAGTAACTATCAGTGGTGATACGCTGGTTTACAATGCCGATTCGTTTAATAAAGGAACGGAACGAAAATTAGAAGATGTTTTAGAAAACTTACCCGGAGTAGAAATCAACGACGATGGGCAGGTCGAGGTGGAAGGTAAAGTGGTCTCCAAACTGATGGTTGAGGGGAAAGATTTTTTTGACGGCGACACTAAATTAGCCACTAAAAACATCCCATCCAATGCGGTCGATAAAGTCCAAGTCCTAAAAAATTACTCCGAAGTAAGCCAGTTGGGTGGCGTTACAAACAATCAAAACAATGTTGCGATAAATATTAAACTCAAAGAAGGAAAAAAGAATTTTTGGTTTGGAAACATCACCGCTGGTGCGGGAGATTCGGACGATAAAACCCTCTATTTGGCGCAGCCAAAACTGTTTTATTACAGCCCAGATTATAGTATTAATTTTATCGGCGATTTGAATAATATTGGTGAAGTGGCGTTTAGCCGACGCGACTATTTCAATTTTACGGGCGGGTTTCGTCGCCCCAGTTTGAGCAGTGGAACGAACCTGAATTTGGGCAATAATGACATCGGGTTTTTGACGCTTCAAAACAACAGAGCCAAGGATATCAACACTAAATTTGGGGCCACCAATTTTAGTTGGTCGCCCAATCAAGCTCTGGATCTTGGAGGGTTTGCCATTTTTTCCAACAGTAGAAATGAATTGCAAGAAAATCGATCCATACAATACACCGACTCCGATTTGGGGATTCCTGATGAGAGAACCGAAAGCAATACGGTTCAAGAAAATAATTTGGGGATGCTTAAATTATCGGCCAAATACCAACCCGATGCCAACAATCAGTTGGAGTACGACATCTTTGGTCAAATGTCTAAAAGTGAGCAAGATCAGCGGTTCTTTTCATCTCTGAACAACAACATCGATCAGTTTGAAGAAACAACGCCATACAATGTGAGTCAAAATTTAAATTATTATTACACGCTCAATGAGGACAATATTTTTGCTTTGGAAGCACAACACGTCATAAAGGATGAGGATCCGTTTTATAATGCGATTTTGGAAGACAAGTTGAATTATGACGGAACAGCGGCAAATTTGGGCCTAGACGACAGTCAAAGCAATTACAATTTAGCGCAAGAGAAACGGGTAAAATCCAACCAGTTGGATGCCAAATTAGATTATTGGAATATTTTAAACAAGAAAAGTAACATCAATGTTACTTTTGGGACCATTTTAAGTCATCAAAAATTTGATTCCAATATTTTTCAATTTTTAGATGATAACACCACTTTGGACACCACCCCCAACTTGGGCGGTGCCTCCGATGTTAATGCAATTGATTATAATTTTTCAGATATTTACTTAGGGTTACATTACCGACTGAAAACAGGAATTTTTACCATTACGCCTGGAATTTCGGGGCATGCCTATAATGTTCAAAATACTCAATTTGGCGAAACCATTACCGACCGATTTTTTAGATTTCTTCCCGATTTAAATATCATCGTACAGCTTAAAAAGAGCGAAACCCTAAATTTGACCTATAGCATGCAAACACAATTTACGGATGTATCCAATTTTGCAAGCGGGTTGGTTTTGAATAATTACAATGCCTTGTTTACGGGGAATCCAGCGCTGGAGAGTGCACTGTCTCACAACGTAAATTTGTTTTATTACAGTTTTAATATGTTCAATTACACCAATGTATTTGCCAGTATTAATTACAATAAAAGCATTGATAATATTCGTACAGAATCTATTTTTCAACCTGGTAGCGTGATTCGTATTTCGACGCCATTCAATTCGCCTTTTGCCGATGAAAGCGTTTCTGCCAATGGACGTTTCCAAAGAACTTTCGGGAAAATTAGAGGAACCATTCGAGCTAATTTTAACTACTCGAAATTCAATCAGTTTATACAAAACAGACGCTCGGTAAATGAAAATTTTTCTCAGACCTATCGAGCGCAAGTTCGCACCAATTTCCGAACAGCGCCTAATCTTGAATTGAGCTACCGCTATTCGATTCAGGATAACAATTTGGGTCAAAATAGCACTAAGTTTTTCACTAAAAGTCCGGAAATCGAATTGGATGCGTTGTTGCTAAAGTCGTTCACTTTTAGAACAGAATACACATATAATGATTTTAGTGATGAGGATGGGACCATCAACACGTTTGAGTTTTGGAATGCTTCCTTGTCTTATCGAAAAGATGAGGACGCAAAGTTTGAATACGAGATTAAGGCGACCAATTTATTAGATACTCGAGCGCAAAGCCAGAGCAGTGCGGGAAACATTTCTGTTAGTGCTACGGAATATTTTATTCAGCCCCGATTTATTACTTTTAGAGTTCGGTACGAGTTGTAAAACCGTATAAATATCTCAAAAAAAAATGCCACGTTTTGCGTGGCATTTTTGATTTCAAAAAATAGAATAATTTATAGATTAAATGCGGTTTTGATAGCCGCTATATAATCTAATTTTTCCCACGTAAAAAGCTCAACTTCCAATACCCGTTTTTCGCCATTGGGGAGGTAAAATATTTTTTCTATTGTTTCGTTGGTTCGTCCCATATGGCCATAGGCCGCGGTTTCGCTGTACATGGGCGCACGAAGTTTAAGGCGTTGCTCAATGGCCGCTGGACGAAGATTAAAGAGTTCTGTAATTTTTTGTGCAATTTCACCATCGCTAAATTCCACATCCGAGGTGCCGTAGGTGTCCACAAAAACACCCGTTGGTTCAGCTACCCCAATGGCATAGCTGACCTGTACCAAAATCTCGGAACATACGCCAGCAGCAACCATGTTTTTAGCAATATGGCGCATGGCGTAAGCGGCCGAGCGATCGACCTTACTGGGGTCTTTTCCAGAAAATGCACCCCCACCATGCGCCCCTTTTCCGCCGTAAGTATCCACGATAATTTTACGTCCTGTGAGACCGGTATCGCCGTGAGGACCACCAATGACAAACTTGCCCGTTGGATTGATGTGATAGGTAATATCGTCGTTAAAAAGCGCTTGAGTTTTTTTTGGCAATTTGGTAATGACACGAGGCATTAAAATCGTTTGGATGTCCTTTTTGATGGTTTGAAGCATTTCTTTATCATCGGCTAAAAACGCATCGTGTTGAGTGGAAATGACAATGGAATCGATGCGTTGTGGGATGTTCTTGTCACTGTATTCTATGGTGACTTGACTTTTAGAATCTGGGCGGAGGTAGGTGATGTCTTTAGATTCACGACGCAATAGCGCCAGTTCTTTAAGAATTCTATGCGAAAGATCTAAAGCTAGTGGCATAAAATTTTCAGTTTCGTTGGTGGCATAGCCAAACATCATCCCTTGGTCGCCAGCGCCTTGATCTTCTGGATTGTCTTTCTCGACACCTCTATTGATGTCCACAGATTGCTCGTGAATGGCAGACAATACGCCACACGAATTTCCATCAAACATATATTCGCCTTTTGTGTAGCCGATGGCATTAATGGTATCTCTGGCAATTTGTTGTACATCCAAATACGTGTTAGATTTGACTTCACCAGCAAGGATGACTTGCCCCGTGGTAACAAGGGTTTCACAAGCTACTTTAGCCTGTGGATCAAACGCTAAAAAATGATCGATTATGGCATCGCTGATTTGGTCGGCAACCTTATCTGGGTGGCCCTCAGAGACGCTTTCCGACGTGAATAAATAACTCATATTCCAAAGTTTATGAGAACAAATAAGTGCAACAAGCTAAAGGGAGTTTTACTGTTTTAGCTTTTTTTTATTGAGGTTGCAATCAGATCAAATTTATCCTCTGTTAATTGTGGCGTAAATGTAGATATAAAAATGTAAAAAAAAAATCTTTACTTCGATTATGTAATTAAATCGAGTATTTGGTTAGATTTACAACCCCTATGTCTGCACTGAAATCACTAATACCGTATGTTGTACTGTTCGGTTCTTTTTTGGGACTCTCTCAAAAAGATACCCCCCTCAGTTTCATTGATTTAAATGTTTATTCCGGCAATATCGCTCGGCATAACGGTGATATTGCACATTTGATTAAAGCCCATCCCAATGGCTTTATTTTGGGTTGGAACAAACGAGTTTCTGGCGATCAACCGTGGCACAGCCGCTACAATTACCCCGAGTTTGGCGCCTCTTTTGTTGCTCAACAATTTAATACAATCGAATTAGGTTCGTCCTATGGGTTGTATGCTCACTACAATTTTTATTTCCTAAAACGACGCTTGATGCTGCGCCTTGCACAAGGTATTTCATACGCAACCAATCCCTACAACAAACTCAAGAATCCAAAAAATATAGCTTTCGGCTCAGATTTGCTCAGTGGCACCTATTTGATGCTCAACTACGCCCGCCCTCAACTTTTTGGTGCCATCGGTGTTCAGGTCGGACTGACCCTGCTGCACTTATCCAATGCGAATATTAAAGCGCCCAATACCAGCATCAATACCGTGGCTTTTAACGTTGGTTTTACAGCAGCACTTGAGCCAAATCAGACCCTTAATCAACGCCCAATTCTCGACGAGAATTTTGACAAAAAAACCCAGTTTGGGTTTCTTTTTCGGACGGGGATTAACCAGAGTGATGTGGTTGGAAGTTCTCAATTTCCGTTTTATATCATTTCGGCTTTTGCAGAAAAACGCCTGAATGCCAAAAGTCTGATTATGGTTGGAGCAGAATATTTTAACTCTAAATTTTTAAAGGAATACATTTATTATCAAAGTGTGGCTTATCCAGAGTCAAACGTAAGCAGCGATTTGGATTACAATCGAGTTGGGATTTATGTCGGCCACGAATTGCTCTTTGGGCGATTTTCCATTCAAACCCAACTGGGGTATTACGTCTATGCGCCGTTTGATTTCGAAGGCAGGGTGTATAATCGTATCGGATTGAAACATTTTGTGTTTTCCAATTGGTTTGTGAGTGCAACCTTAAAATCGCATGCAGCCAAAGCCGAAGCGTTGGAATTTAGTATTGGCGTTCGATTATGAAAAAATACAGTGGCTACATCCTATTTCTTTTAATATGGTCTTGCGCAAAAGACAATGCACCGGATTGCCTCCAATTGTCTGGAGAAATCATTACAAGAGACTATTCTTTAGATGGTTTTGAGCGGATTTTGGTTAACGAAAATATTGAATTAACGCTAAAAATGGGATCAGAATATCACCTAAAAATAGAAGCTGGCGAGCATCTAATTCACGATGTGGAATACAATGTCAGTGATGGATTGTTAACTCTTTCAGATAACAATCAATGCAATTGGATTCGGCGGTATGCCCCCACCAAAATTATTGTGACCACCCCTTCGCTAACTGAAATTAGGAGCAATACCCAACACACCATAAGCTCTGGTGGGGTGCTGACTTTTCCAAGTTTGAATTTAATTTCAGAAAATTTTAATCAAGATGATTTAAGCTCTGGCGATTTTAATTTGCACATTCAAAATGAAAGTATAAAAGTGATTTCAAACAACCTCTCTCAATTTTTCATATCGGGTCAAACAGATGCTCTTTTTGTTGGATTTTATGCGGGGACCACTGCGTTTTTTGGAGCCGACTTGGAGGCCAATCACATTACGGTTTACCACAGAAGTAGCCACGATATGGTGGTTAATCCTCAGGAGTCGTTATCGGGCGAGTTGCGCAGCACAGGGCATTTAATTTCTACTCGGACACCTGCCACGGTGGACGTTCAAGCGTTTTATACAGGAACGGTAATTTTTTTGATTGATTGAAAGGAATTTACTGTGAGGTAAAATAATTAGAAATAATGCAATTAAAAATGGATTTTTTTCAGAAATACCAAAAACTCAAATCAAAATTTAAAAAATAAGTTCACGAATTTTGTTTTGGAAAAAAAATATATACTTTAGCGTTTTATTAAAAATGCGATGTTAAACTTAAATTACATTTTTTACAGCTGGTATTACGTTTACTTTGAGAAACGAATCGAGATGCTGTGCGTGTAATTTTACTGTAAAATTCAATTTAGGTCTCGATGTCAACATCGGGATTTTTTTTTATGACAACACAAGTTGCTATACAAGGCGTAAAGGGGTCGTTTCACCATTTGGTTACGCAGCAGTATTTTGCTGATCCAGTGGCGATTGTCCCGTTGCTCACTTTTAATGAGGTTGTTGACCATCTGACGTCCAAAAAAGTCGATACTGCCGTTATGGCCATTGAAAATTCTATCGCAGGATCCATCATTCCAAATTATGCTCTAATTGATTCTCACAATTTACACATCACTGGCGAGCATTATTTGGACATCCAACACCAGTTGATGGCTCTTCCTGGGCAACATATTGCGGACATTAAAGAAGTCCACTCGCACCCCATGGCCTTATTGCAATGTCAAGCTTTTTTTGAACCATACCCGCATATTAAATTGGTTGAGGATTCGGATACTGCAGAAGCGGCACAAAGAATTCAAAATCAACAACTTAAAGGTATTGGGGCTATTGCCAGCCAAGCCGCTGCAGAGGCCTACCAATTAGATATTTTAGCCCAAAGTATTCAAACCATAAAACAAAACGAAACCCGATTTGTAATTGTTGAGCGTGAACAGAGCTCAACTGAACAAGCTAATAAAGCGTCCCTAAAATTTATGCTCGATCACAAGCGAGGCAGTCTTGCCGCCATGCTCAATGTAATGAGCGATTGTAAATTAAATTTGACTAAAATTCAGTCGTTGCCAAAAATTGATACGCCTTGGAAATACGCTTTTTTTGTGGATGTAACCTTTGATGTTTATGAGCATTACAATAAAGCCAAGTCTATTATGACCATCATGGCAGAAGAATTTAAAGTGTTGGGAGAATATAAAAATGCAAAGTCGTGACTGCAGTAGCCCACCGTTTACATACCGTTGAAGAGTACTATTTTTCAAAAAAACTGAAAGAAGTTCAAGCACTTATGACAAAAGGTAAACCCATAATTAACCTCGGGATTGGCAGCCCCGACTTACCTCCGCCACCTCAAGTGGTACATGCTCTAAATCAAAGTCTATCGGACCCAACAGCTCACAAATATCAGAGCTATCAAGGATTGACTGAGCTTCGATTGGCCATTTCTCAATTTTATAAGACTAATTATGGGGTAACCCTAAACCCTACCTCAGAAATTCTTCCACTTATGGGAAGTAAGGAGGGTATTATGCACATTTCGATGGCCTACCTTAATCAGGGCGATGCCGTTCTGATTCCAAATCCAGGATATCCAACCTACAGCGCCGTTACAAAATTACTGGGAGCCACTCCAATGTTTTACGACTTAACATCCGAATCGCAATGGCAACCCAATTTGGATGCTCTGGCTCAGATGGACCTCTCCAAAGTTAAACTCATGTGGATCAATTATCCGCACATGCCAACAGGGACAAAGGCCTCAAAATCGCATTTAACAGCACTCATTGAATTGGCAAAAGCACACGATATTTTGCTGGTAAATGACAACCCTTACAGCTTTATTTTAAATGATAATCCAACCAGTATTTTTAATATTGAAGGGGCAAAAGACATTTGTCTAGAACTCAATTCATTGAGTAAAATGTTTAATATGGCAGGTTGGCGAGTGGGCATGTTGTCAGGCGATGCAGCCCGTATAAATCATGTTATTAAGGTCAAAAGCAACATGGACTCAGGAATGTTTTATGGCGTCCAAAAAGGTGCTATCGAGGCCCTAAAATCGCCAAAGCAATGGTTTTCGGACTTAAACGCCATCTATGCGCAGCGTCGAAAACTTGTTTGGCAATTGGCCGCCCAACTGGGGTGTGATTTTGATCAAAACACCTGTGGAATGTTTGTTTGGGCCAAGCTCCAAAATGGACTTGATTCAGAACAATTTATCGATACGTTATTGCAAGACAAACATGTATTTATTGCACCAGGAACCATCTTTGGCTCCAATGGAAATGGCTATGTCCGATTTTCCTTATGTGCCCCTGAAGAATCCATAAAAGAAGCCATAACACGAACTTCATGAAAAAGGTATACATCATAGGGACAGGACTTATTGGGGGTAGTTTTGCGTTAGCTTTAAATGCTCTAAAACTCGAGGTCCTTATTTATGGGATTGACCACAATGAAGCCCATTTAGAAACTGCTCTTGAAATGGGGATAATTCATCAAAAAGCAACGCTTAGTGACATTCAAAATGCAGACCTAGTGGTGTTGGCCATCCCAGTGAACACAACATTGAAGCTGCTTCCAGATGTTTTAAATAAAGTCTCATTACACACGCTTGTTTTTGATATGGGATCCACCAAATCAGCCATTTGCAAAGCGGTAGAAAATCATCCCAAACGCGCACAATTTCTGGCCAATCATCCCATTGCTGGAACAGAATTTTCTGGACCCAAAGCCGCTCACTTGGGGCTGTTTAAAAATAAAACCAACATTATTTGTGATGTAGAAAAAACGGATAAAAATTTATCTCAAATGGCGATCAATATTTTTGAAGCTATGGGAATGAACATTCGATATATGGATGCAGAGGCACACGATAAACACATTGCGTACGTTTCTCATTTGTCTCACATCAGCTCATTTATGTTGGGCAAAACGGTCATTAATAAAGAAAAAAATGAGCGTAATATTTTTGATATGGCCGGAAGTGGATTCGAATCGACGGTGCGCTTGGCCAAAAGCTCTCCCGATATGTGGGCTCCAATTTTTGAACAAAATAAAACCAATGTTATTGAAACTTTAGACGAGTACATTCAAAACTTAAAACACTTCAAATCTTTGATGGAATCTAATGATTTTGAGGGGATTCGAAATGAAATGAAAAACACGAATCACATTAAAACAATTTTAAAAGGAATTTCTTAACTCTAAAACATATGGAAAACAGCAATACATTACGAACGTGGTTGGACGATTTAAAACTGAGCCACCCGCTAGTTATCGCAGGGCCTTGCAGCGCTGAAACTGAAGATCAAGTTCTTAAAATAGCCCATGCACTAAAACACTCCGATGTCAGTTATTTTCGTGCTGGTATTTGGAAACCAAGAACACGACCGGGCAATTTTGAAGGCGTTGGAGCTTTGGGGCTTAAATGGCTACAAAAGGTCAAAGCCGAAACAGGTTTAAAAACCGCCACAGAAGTTGCCAATAAAGCACACGTGGAGTTGGCCTTGGAGCACGACATCGATTTGCTATGGATTGGGGCGCGCTCCACAGTAAGCCCATTTATTGTTCAAGAAATTGCCGATGCTTTGGAGGGAACCGATAAAATCGTATTGATAAAAAATCCTGTAAATCCAGACCTGTCCTTGTGGCTTGGAGCCGTGGAGCGATTGGCCTCAGCAAATATTAAAAAACTTGGCGTAATTCATCGTGGTTTTTCCACCTATGAAAAATCAAAATACAGAAATAACCCCGAGTGGCAATTACCCATTGAGCTCCAACGGCGTTTCCCAGATTTACCACTAATTAACGACCCGTCGCACATTACGGGCAAACGCGATATGGTTTTTGACGTGTGTCAAACGGCTTTGGATTTAAATTTTGACGGTTTAATGATTGAAACACATCACGACCCAGACAACGCTTGGAGCGATGCTGCTCAACAAATTACACCGCAAACCTTAATCCAATACACCAAGGATTTAAAAATCCGGAACGTTAGCACGACGGAAGCCGATTATACCAACGAACTTCAAAAATTAAGAGCTCAAATTGATGTGGCAGACAATCAACTGCTAGAAACCCTTGGTAAGCGGATGAAAATAGCTGAAGCGATTGGTGGGCTTAAAAAAGAGAAAAATGTAGCCGTTTTGCAAAGTAAACGTTGGAACGAAATTTTGGGCAAAATGGTTCTTGAGGGGGAACAACACAATTTGAGTGAAGAGTTTATTTTAAAACTCTTTAAAGCCATTCACCAAGAGTCGATTAACCATCAAAAGCAAATTTTAAAGGGCTAATTATAGGCCACTTGAGTTTTCTTTTTGGAGCAGAAAATCTTCAATCTAAATGGTGTAATAAAGAAATTTGTTACTTTGTGAGCGTAAATCAAATTTTTTAATGACTGGAACAGTCTATAAATCCACTGGAAGTTGGTATTCTGTAAAGACCCAAGACGGCCTTTTTTTGGAATGCCGCATCAAAGGGAAATTCCGAATGGAAGGCATCAAAAGTACCAATCCCATTGCCGTGGGCGATGTGGTGGAATTTGAATTGGAAACCAGCAACAATAAAAAAACAGGAGTTATAAAAACCATCCACCCGCGTCAAAATTACATCGTCAGGAAATCGGTTAATCTTTCCAAACAAACCCATATTATTGCCAGTAATATCGATCAAGTTTTCTTGCTTGTAACCGTTGATAATCCTCCTACTTTTACAAGTTTTATCGATCGGTTTTTGGTTACGGCAGAGGCCTATGGAATTAAAGCAATTTTGGTGTTTAATAAGATGGATGCTTATGATGAGGAGACAAAAAATATAGTAAAAAGTTTAATTGAAATTTACACTAAAATCGGGTACGAATGCCTGCCAATATCTGCGATTAAAGCTGAAAATTTAGACCCCATAAAAGAAAGAATGACATCAAAAACCAGTATGTTTTCTGGCCATTCAGGGATAGGGAAATCCACCTTAGTCAATGCCATTGAGCCGTCTTTGAATTTAAAAACGAAAGCCATCTCAGAGTCTCACCAACAGGGGCAACATACCACCACATTTGCTGAAATGTTTGATTTAAGTTTCGATGCCCGAATTATAGACACCCCTGGCATCAAAGGGTTTGGCGTGGTTGACATTGAGCCCTCGGAACTGGATCAGTATTTTCCGGAGTTTTTCGCGATTAAATCTCAGTGTAAATTTCACAATTGCTTGCATGTTCACGAACCAAAATGTGCCGTAAAACACGCTTTGGATAACAATCAGATTGCTCCATCTCGATATAGATCTTACCTTCAAATTTTGCAGGGCGAGGAGGCAACCTACAGAACGGATTCTTACGATTTGATATGAAGGCAGTATTACAACGCGTCCAAAAGGCCAACGTTTGTGTAAACAATCAAACGGTTGGACAGATTGAATCTGGGGTTTTAATTTTTTTGGGAATTGTTGCTGAAGATACCCAAGACGATATTGAATGGTTGAGTAAAAAAATAACCAATCTTAGAATTTTTAACGACAGCCAAGGTGTTATGAATGTCTCTTTGAAAGACCACAAAGGCGATGCCCTTGTGGTGAGTCAATTTACACTTCATGCTTTGACAAAAAAAGGGAACAGACCCAGCTACGTGAAAGCGGCACGACCCGAGACTGCACGGCCGCTCTACGATGAATTTGTGCACCAGCTGAAATTGGAACTTGACAAACCAATTCAAACTGGAATTTTTGGTACCAACATGACAGTTGAATTGAAAAACGACGGTCCTGTTACTATAATTATTGACTCAAAAAATCGTGAATGAAACCCGGTATTTTTGGGGATAAATATTTGATATCCAAAGGACATTAACTACTTTAGTTTTTTATAAATTATACAGAAATGAATCTTCAACATGCGCAACAAGTGGTGGACGAGTGGATTAAAACCCATGGGGTTCGATATTTTAATGAATTAACCAATATGGCACAACTCACAGAGGAGGTTGGTGAGGTGGCCCGAATTATTGCCAGACGCTACGGGGAGCAAAGTGAAAAAGACAGTGATAAGACCAAAGATTTGGGCGAGGAACTGGCCGATGTAATTTTTGTTGTACTATGTTTGGCCAATCAAACGGGAGTAGATTTGCAAGCTGCATTTGATAAAAAATTAGAGTTAAAAACCAAACGTGATCACAATCGTCACCACGCTAATATTAAATTAAAATAGAGTGGATATCAATCTTAAGACGTCAAAACTCAACCAAAAATCAACCGTTAGAATTACGGGCTCAAAAAGCGAATCCAATAGGATTTTACTGCTTCAGGCGCTTTATAACGGGCTGATAATCGAAAATTTATCTAATTCTGACGATAGCGTTTTGATGCAAAACGCTTTGATTTCAAATTCCTCAACTGTGGATATTCATCATGCCGGAACGGCCATGCGATTTTTAACGGCCTATTATGCCACTCAACCTGGAAAAACAACCCTTTTGACGGGGTCTTCTAGAATGCAAGAACGACCGATTAAGATTCTGGTGGATGCCCTGAAGACTTTGGGAGCGAATATCAGTTACTTAAAAAAAGAAGGGTATCCACCCTTAAAAATTATTGGAACAAAACTTCAAAACAATATGGTGGAAATGGAGGCCAATGTTAGCAGCCAATACATCTCTGCATTGCTATTGATTGCACCTTCGCTTCCTGATGGATTAAAATTGCAATTAAAAGGTAAAATCACTTCCGTTCCATACATTAAAATGACTTTGGCACTGCTCGACGACTTGGGAGTGAAAACAAGTTTTGATTCCAATAGCATTACCGTAAAACCA
Source organism: uncultured Flavobacteriaceae bacterium (assembly GCA_913061125.1). Taxonomy (GTDB): domain Bacteria; phylum Bacteroidota; class Bacteroidia; order Flavobacteriales; family Flavobacteriaceae; genus UBA3537. Next base: position 35,801 of record CAJXUB010000001.1, on the reverse strand, counting down.
TTTGAGGGCAAAACCGAAAAGACTTTCACTGTTGAGTCAGATTGGTCCTCTGCATCCTACTACTACAGTATTGTTGCGCTTGGCCCCATTGGAACACAACTTAGCCTAAGGTCCTACAAAGTAAACAGCCTGCAAGGGGATTCCATTTTACGGGACATTTATAACCATTTTGGGGTACAAAGTGAATTTAATGGAACAAAACTTACCTTAAAAAAAGTAGAAATCCCATCAGAAGATATTTTAAATTTAGATTTATCAAACGCTCCAGACATTGCACAAACGATAGCCGTGACGTGTTTAGGCCTTCAAATGGGGTGTAACTTAACAGGGCTTCATACCCTGAAGATCAAAGAAACAGACCGATTGGTGGCCTTAAAACATGAAATCAAAAAACTTGGTACAGAGGTTAAAATTACAGATGAGAGCTTCCATCTTACCTCGCCTATGCCATTAGGATCTAACGTCAAAATTGCAACTTATAACGACCACCGTATGGCTATGGCCTTTGCGCCATTGGCCCTAAAAACAGACCTCAGCATTGAACATGCTGACGTGGTTTCTAAATCGTATCCCGATTTTTGGAACGACCTCTCCGCTATTGGTTTTGAGATAAACGAAAAATAAACACACATTTACTTGACAACCCCATTGGCGGGATTGTATATTTGCATCTTGAAAAAATATAACGAATGAAATTATCCCACTTTAACTTTGAGTTGCCAGACGAGTTGTTGGCCGAATACCCATCAGAACATAGAGACGAAGCCCGATTAATGGTCCTCAATAGAGAAAAACAGACCATTGAACACAAGTATTTTAAGGACTTGATTGACTACTTTAGCGAGGATGACGTTATGATTCTTAATAACACTAAAGTGTTTCCGGCTCGACTTTTTGGGAATAAAGAAAAAACGGGTGCACGTATTGAGGTCTTTCTTTTGCGTGAGCTTAACTCAGAGCAACGCTTGTGGGATGTCCTGGTAGACCCTGCCCGAAAAATTAGAATTGGAAATAAATTATACTTTGGAAATGACGAAAGTTTGGTCGCTGAAGTCATTGATAATACAACCTCAAGAGGTCGAACCCTTCGATTTCTTTTTGACGGATCTTACGAAGATTTCCGTGCAAAATTGACCGAACTCGGGCAAACACCCCTTCCAAAATACATCAAACGCGATGTGGAGCCAGAAGACCAAGATCGATACCAAACCATCTATGCTAAAAACGAAGGTGCTGTAGCAGCACCAACAGCAGGGTTGCACTTTTCAAAACACCTTTTAAAGCGACTGGAAATTAAAGGAGTAAATTTTGCTGAAATTACGCTACATGTTGGCTTAGGAACATTCAATCCTGTTGAGGTCGAAGACCTATCGAAACACAAAATGGACAGCGAAGAAATAATTATAGACGCTGCAGCCACTCGAACCATCAACACGGCATTGAGCGAAAAACGCCGCATTTGTGCTGTCGGTACCACAGTAATGCGATCCATTGAAAGTTCAGTGTCGTCAAGCGGTAATCTTAACGAATTTTCTGGGTGGACCAACAAATTTATTTTTCCGCCCTACGATTTCTCAATTGCAAATTGCATGATTACTAATTTTCACACCCCAAAATCAACCCTACTCATGATGACTGCGGCCTTTGGAGGATACGATTTCATAATGAAAGCTTACGAAGAAGCCGTTAAAGAAAAATATAAATTTTACAGCTATGGCGATGCCATGCTGATTTTATAATGACACAAAGCCTCCTCGTGAGGCTTTTTTAATCGATGCATTTTTGAACCCGAAAAAACAAGACATACGAGCGTTATCCAAGGAAGAACTGATGGCTGTTTTTACGGCTCAAGGCAATAAAGCGTTTCGGGGAAAACAAGTCTATGAATGGCTTTGGAAAAAGGGCGCTCATCGCTTTGAGGAGATGAGTAATTTATCAAAACAAACGCGAGAATTTTTAGAAAACGAATTCAGCATCAACCACATCGCAGTGGATTCCATGCAACGCAGTCAAGATGGTACCATAAAGAATGCGATTCGACTCCACGACGGCTTGATTGTAGAATCGGTATTAATCCCAACTCCAAAACGAACCACCGCTTGTGTATCCTCTCAAGTCGGCTGCAGTCTCGATTGTAAATTTTGTGCTACAGCACGACTTAAGCGGATGCGAAATTTAAATCCAGATGAAATTTATGATCAGGTGTTAGCCATCGATAAGCAAAGCCGGTTGTATCACAACAGAAAGCTGACCAATATTGTTTTTATGGGAATGGGTGAACCCCTGATGAATTACAACAATGTTTTGAAAGCCATCGAGAAAATAACTTCAAAAGAGGGACTAGCGATGTCGCCAAAACGCATTGTGGTTTCAACATCTGGAATTCCAAAAATGATTAAAAAAATGGCTCAAGATGGCGTAAAATTTAACTTGGCCGTTTCTTTACACTCTGCCATTGATGAAATTCGGTCCCAAATTATGCCGTTTAATGAGACCTTCCCCTTGATCGATTTGCGCAAAGCTCTGGAATTTTGGTATGCCAAAACAAAACGTCAGATTACTTACGAATATGTAGTTTGGGAAGGGGTCAATGATTCGACAAAAGACATTTTAGCACTTATTGAGTTTTGTAAGTTTGCACCGAGTAAAGTAAATCTCATTGAATATAACCCTATTGAAGGAGGCGATTTTCAGCAGGCAAAGCCAGATGTTATCGACAACTATGTTCGAATGTTGGAGGCCAAAAATATAACCGTAACTGTACGACGTTCTAGAGGGAAAGATATTGATGCGGCATGTGGTCAGTTGGCCAATAAATCTTAATGTTATGGGGCTGGATTTGGAATCTGGTCGTGAATGGCATTAATTTTCCCCAAAGTTTCTTCACAAAGGACAGTATCAATCGTATTGATGTTCTCCTCAAGTTGTCCCAGCGTAGTAGCACCAATGATATTACTTGTCACAAATGGCCGTTGATTAACAAAGGCCAATGCTAAAGTCGTCAACGACAATCCAAGTTCTTTGGCCAAATTTAAATACAGTTGAGTCGCTTGGGTAGATTGCAAACTGCTGTATCGTGCAAATCTTGGGAATAAATTTAAACGTGCGTCATGCCGAGCAGTTCCTTCAATATACTTTCCAGAAAGTACCCCGAATGCTAAAGGCGAATAGGCAAGAAGGCCCATATTTTCGCGGAGCGAAATTTCTGCCAAATCTCCTTCGAAAGTCCGATTCAGTAGGGAATAGGCGTTTTGAATGGTGCTGATTTTTGGTAAATTATCTTTTCGTACCTCTTCAATGTACCGCATAGTACCCCAACCTTTTTCGTTGGATAAGCCATAGGCTCTGATTTTACCAGCTTTGACCAACATGTTGAGCTGATGAAGAACGTCATTAAAATTATCAATCCAAGGGTCATTAGGGCTTGGTTTAAAGTCTCTAATTCCAAACGTATTGGTGTGTCTTTCTGGCCAATGCAATTGGTACAAATCAATGTAGTCTGTTTGAAGCCGCTTGAGTTCCAGTTCGATAGCTTCTTGAATTGATGCTCCTCCAAAACCTGTTGTACGGATATGAGCGGTATACTCGCCAGGCCCCGCAATTTTACTGGCAATAATTACTTTATTTCTATTCTGGCGCTGCTTGAACCAATTGCCAATAATGGTACTGGTTCGGCCCTGAGTGTCTTTCGAAGCAGGAACGGGGTACAGTTCGGCGGTATCAAAAAAATTGACCCCCCGTTCAAGAGCATAATCCATTTGAGCAAAACCATCGGCTTCAGTATTTTGGTTGCCCCAAGTCATTGTTCCGAGACAAATTTTACTGACTTTAATGTCCGTATTTGGAAGGGTGGTGTATTTCATTAATTGGCATTTAATAGTCTAGAAATTTCATCCAGTTTTGGGGTTAAAATAATTTCGATTCGTCTATTTTTTGCTTTACCCTCGCTTGTGTCGTTGGAATCTATCGGGGCATATTCGCTTCGTCCAGCGGCTGTTATGTTTTCCAAATTAATGGTTTTATTTTCACTTAAAATAGCGATAATAGCGGTAGCCCGCTTGGTTGATAAATCCCAATTGTTTGCAATTTGACCGCCATTAGAAAATGGGACATTATCCGTATGACCTTCAATGAGTACAGCAATATCAGGGTTTTCACCAAGGACATTTCCCAGCTGCCCAATCGCTTGTCGGCCTTCGGACCCTACAGCCCAACTTCCTGATTTGAACAAAAGTTTGTTTTCCATGGACACGTACACCTTACCATCGCGTTGTTCCACGGTAAGGCCTTTGCCCTCAAACGCAGTTAGTGCATTGGATATAGCATCCTTGAGGTCGGTCATTGCTTGATCTTTAGCTGCAATCAAAGCTTCTAGCTCGGCTATGCGTTGAGACCGTTCCTGCATGTCTGCTTCCAAGCGTAACAATCTGTCATTCTCTGCGGACAGAGCTTGTTCTTTGGCTTCCAATTGTGCCAAAAGTTCACGATTTCTTTTGGCATTTTCTTCGATGGATTTGGAACTGTTTTGTTCTAATGCCGTATAGGCCTCATTCAAATTGTTGTATTTCTTTTGAAGCGCCAAAACGTCTTGTTGCAACCGGTGGCGGTTTTCTTTGGAGGTTTCGTATTGTTTTTGAAGGTCTTCCAATTGAATTTGCAATTCATTTTTTTGACCTATTTGATAGTCGTTTGAAAGCGATAATTCGTCGTAATCGGATTTCAGCTTGTTGTATTTCCCTTCGAGTTCTTTGTATAATTTTGAAGACACACACGAGGATGAAATCAGGGTTATTCCAATAAGCACAATAATATTTTTCAGCATAATTCTAAATTTTAAGAAGTTAATTCCACTAAAACTGGGCAATGATCGCTGTGCACAGCTTCTTTAAGTATAACGGCTCGTTTTATAGTTTCTTTTATGGTGTTGGCTACAAGAGTATAGTCCAACCGCCACCCTTTGTTGTTGGCTCTGGCATTGGCACGATAACTCCACCAACTGTAGTGGTGAGGTTCCGAATTAAATTCACGAAAAGCATCCGTAAAACCACTGGCCAAAAAGCCGCTCATCCAAGCTCTTTCCTCGGGCAAAAAGCCCGATACGTTTTTATTTCTTACCGGGTCGTGGATGTCGATGGCTTCATGGCAAATGTTGTAATCTCCACAAATGACCAAATTTGGAATCTCTTTCTTTAGCTCATCAATGTAAGATTGAAATAAATCCATGTATTCAAATTTGTGTTCTAACCGCTGGATGTTGGTGCCGGACGGCAAATACAAGCTCATGATGGATACTTCTGGAAAATCAACTCGAAGATTTCGACCCTCGTAATCCATGGACTCAATGCCTGTTCCATACACCACATTTATGGGCTTCGATTTGCATAAAACAGCAACTCCGCTGTAGCCTTTTTTTTGAGCGCTAAACCAATAGTTGTGGGGGTATCCAGCTTCTGCAAAAAGATTCAAATCCAATTGATCTTCTTGAGCTTTTATTTCTTGCAAACAAATCACATCGGGGTTGGCCGCTACCAACCACTCCACAAATCCTTTTTTTATGGCTGCTCGTATTCCATTGACATTGTATGAAATGATGGTCATGAAAATTAATAATTTTAGCTAAAATAATTAAAGCCTTACTTTTACACTAAATAATTTCGAGGGTTTTATTTAAATCTTTCAACAAAATATTTTTGAATAATTGAAGTTTAAACTCAACATGCGTTTGATCTTTTTTTTCGGAGTGCTTTTTAGCAGCGGTTGGGCTAACGCTCAAGACCTTAAACCGTTGGTAAAATCCAAAAAAATAGCTCTAACCCCAGTTGTAATTTTGGATTCTGTAAGTCTAAATCCCACAGCATTTCGGGTGTTGGATTTAAATAATAATGTAATTCACGATTCACTTTACGAGATTGATTTTAGAACGGCCGTATTGAAATTTAAACCCCCATTGAACTCTACAGATTCTATAAGAGTTGAATATTTGAACTACCCGAACTTTTTAACTAAAACCTACAAACAATTGGACGCTTCTGCCATCGTTCAGTCCAACGGGATGATGAATACCTTATATCAGCTTTCTGAGCCAGACGATGAAGCGGCGCCAATTCCATTTGATGGGCTTACAACCTCTGGTAGTATTTCTCGAGGAATCACCTTAGGAAACAATCAAAATTCTGTTCTTAACAGCGAATTGGATTTACAAATTAGTGGTAAACTCAACGATCGTGTCATGCTTCGTGCCTCAATTCAAGACGCTAATATTCCTTTGCAACAAAGCGGATATTCGCAGCGGTTGGATGAGTTTGATCAAGTATTTATTGAAGCGTTTACAGATCAATGGTCCATCCGTGCAGGCGATATTGACCTTCAAAATAGCACCTCTTATTTTGCTGAATTTTCCAAACGCGTTCAAGGATTATTGGTCAAGACAACCTTTCAACATTCCGACGCCGAAACTACAGCATTTGCATCTGGGGCATTGGTGCGTGGACAATTTACACGAAGTCAATTTACGGCCCAAGAAGGAAACCAAGGACCTTATAAATTGAAGGGGCCCAACAATGAGTTGTTTGTTTTGATTGTTTCGGGCAGTGAAACGGTTTATGTCAATGGGGTGCCATTGGTTCGAGGGGTTAACCACGATTATGTGATCGATTACAATGCGGGCGAAATTACATTTAACCCCACGCATCCCCTAAATTCCGAAATGCGTATCACGGTTGATTATCAATACAGTGAACGAAATTATTCGCGATTTGTGGGGTATGCTGGAGGTCAATACCGTTCTGATGTATTTCAAATGGGCCTCTCTTTTTACAACGAAAATGATTTGAAAAATCAACCGTTGCAACAAAACTTAAATAACGAACAGGCCGCAATATTAGCCGATGCCGGAGATGACCGTTCCCTTATGACTGCTCCTTCAGCCACGATTCAAGAGTATTCTGACAATAGAATTTTGTACAAAAAAGGTCTTGAGGATGGGGTAGAGATCTTTGTTTTTTCAAATAATCCTGAAGACGAGTTGTATCAAGTCAATTTTTTATTGGTTGGTAACCAGCAGGGCGATTATGTGATTTCTAGCACCAATACAATTTCAAATATCTATGAGTATGTTGCGCCAGTGGACGGTCAAAAGCAAGGGAATTATGCGCCTATTGTTCAATTGGTTGCCCCAGAACAATTGCAAGTGGCTGTGCTGAACGGTTCTTACAGCCCCTCCAAAAAAACTACAATTGACGTGGAGTTGGCCGCCAGCAAAAACGATTTGAACCTCTTTTCGAACCTTATGGACGATGATAATGATGGCCTTGCTGGGCGGATTAAATGGTCTCAACTGCTTGCAAAATCACCGCAAGGTTGGAATATCAATCTAACTTCAAATTTGGATTATATTCATCGCGATTTTAGAAGCATACAACGGCTGTATAATCCAGAGTTTAATAGAGATTGGAACTTAAAGGACCCCTCTTCAAATCAAATGATTTCAGATTTGGGAACGCAATGGTTTAGCACTTCAGAACTGGTGTTGTCAAGAGACGATGTAGGTCAAATTAATTACGGTTTTGGGCATCTAAATTTCTCAAACCAATTCAATGGAAATCGACATGTTTTCAGGGCCAATTTACAGCACAGAAATTTGGAGTTTAAAACCAACTCTAGTCTTTTAAATACTAAAGGAATTCAGACCAATTCTAAATTTGTGAGGGCGCTGTCACAGTTGCGTTACAATGTTGGTTCCTTTTGGCCAGGGGTAAAATACGCCGTAGAATCTAATGAAATAATTCAAAAATCTAGCAATCAATTGGATTCTTTAAGTCAAAAATTTACGTCCTATGAAGGGTTTGTCGGAGTGGGAGATTCCACCAAAGTATTTCTAAAATTGGGGTATATTCATCGCATTAACGATAGCGTTCAAAATGCTCAAATGACGCGGGTCAATCAATCCGACAATTACTATCTAAACTCAAGAATTATTCAGTCTCAAAATGCTGAACTTAGTGTTTATGCCAATTATCGAGTTTTTAATTCTAAAACCCAACAACAAGCCCAACAAAAGGCCCTAAACTCTCGGGTGTTTTACACTCAAAAACTGGCGCAAAATGTGGTGCAGTGGCAAACTGTTTTTGAAACCAATTCTGGGCGATTGCCCCAGCAAGATTTTACTTATGTTGAAGTTGAACCCGGTCAAGGTACTTTTGTTTGGTTCGATTATAATGGCAATGGGATTCAAGAATTGGAAGAATTTGAAGTGGCTCAATTCCAGGATCAAGCGGCCTACATTCGTGTGTTATTGCCCAATCAAACCTACATCCGTACGCATCAAAATCGATTGAGTCAATCCCTTACTTTAGATTTTCTTCCGTGGCGAAATTCAAGCAATAAAACTCAAAAATTTTGGTCTCACTTTTACAATTTAACCTCATTTTCAATTGATAGAAAAGACCGCAATAATGGTCAAAAATTTAACTTAAATCCGTTCAAGTCTGAGCCAGATCAGCAATTGGGGTTGCAGTCCAATTTTAGAACCCAACTGTTTTTTAATCGAGGGAAGCAGCACTACACCATGTCCTATAGTTTTACAAATAATACACTACAAAACCTCTTGTCTTTTGGTGCGATTGCTCAAAACAGCGTGAGTCACCAATTTAATTTTACGCATAAAATTAAAGCTCAATGGCTGATTAATTTTCAAACCAATTTTGATAATAATGAATCCATAAGCGAGAATTTTTCGTTGCGAAACTTCAATCTAAATCAAATTTCGTTGGCGCCAAAACTCTCGTATATTTTGGATGACAACAAGCGTTTTGATGTATTTTACCAATTTCAAAAGAAAGATAATCAGATTCAAAATCAAGAGGTTCTGCAGCAGCACAACCTGGGGGTTGCTGCTGTTTTTAATCAAAACCAAAGTGCCGCAATAACGGCAGAATTTAATTATTTTTCGAATGCATTTACTGGTGATGCCTCCTCGCCGGTGGCCTATCAAATGATGGAGGGCTTGCAACCCGGAACCAATTTTACGTGGTCTCTAATTGCTCAAAAGAAATTGACTAAATACCTCGACTTAAATTTAAATTACTTTGGGCGAAAGACCGAAACCAGTCGAACCATTCATACGGGAACCATCCAGCTTAAAGCGTATTTTTAATCTGTGGTATAGTTTTTGTTGATTCTTTAGAAACCCAAATGCACTACCATGAAACTATTCTTTCTTCCAATCCTTTTGTTTTTTGCCATTCAATTGTCCATAGCACAACCTCAGACCGAATCTAAAAGTATTTTTGAGAAACGCCATGAAGTTAAAATGGAGGTTATTAAACTGTTGTCTGTCCCCATAATAGAAACCACCTACGAATTTGTTCACGACCGAAACAAAGGGTACGGTGCTTACCTTTTAGTCAATTTGGACCAATCCAAAGATTATAACGAGACTTTTTCATTAACTCCCTTTTTTAGAATGTATTTTAGCCGCGACGAACAGTACGGCGCCAAAGGGTTTTTTGTTGAAGCATTTTCTTCATTTTTCACAGGCCCCTCAAGTAGGAACGGTTTGGGCAAGGACAAAAACGCTTTTGATGTGTCCCTAGGATTCTCCTTGGGACAAAAATGGATTAACAGCAGTGGATTTGTATTCGAGTATCGTTTTGGGATTGGCCGAAATTTGTTGGGAAATACAAGAGAGGATTTTCTGGCTAAAGGTGGCTTATGCGTCGGATACAGGTTTTGAAATCTTCCTTATCGCCTTAATGTAAAATGTGATCGGAATTGTTTTTCAATGCCGTTTTCGTCGTAATAATTAACTACAAACCAATAGTCGTTGGTGGGCATGAGAGCGTTGTTGTAAATGCCGTTCCAACCTGGGCTGGAGGTTTTAAATTGTTTCAATAATTTCCCAAATCGATCAAAAATCGAGATAAGACCCGTTTGATTTCTTAAGCACTGTATGGACCAAAAATCATTATAACCGTCGCCATTTGGGGTGAAAAATTTTGGGTAGTCTAAAATCGTTACTGATGTTTCGGGTTCATTGCTACACCCTTCAGTATCTCTAACTTTTATGAGGTGTTCGTCACAACCCACCACATTTTGAAATATGGAAGACATTTGCCAACTGCCACCATCCAATTGATACTCATAATTTCCACTGCCACCAGTGACAGTAACCTCAATAATTTGGTTTGAGGCAAAGGGCTCAGAGTTATTTGTGACATCAATGGTTAGCGAGTTAATGGGATTAACGACAATGGTTTCTGTCGCAATATCGGCACATTGATTTGGATTTGGCGTAAACGTATAGGTCGTGGTAGTTAAATTGTTTGGTGCCGGAGACCAACTCCCCGTTATGCCTTCTAAAGAAACTGTGGGGAGTGCCCCAATCGTTTCTCCAATACAAATATCGTCGATTTGAAATGTGGGTGTTGTTTGTTGCAGAACAGTCACAGTCATCGTTGTTTGAATCTCACAATTTGAGGTATCATTTGGGGTAAACGTGTAGGTAGTTGTGGCTGTATTATCAATATTTGAAGGAAGCCATGTTCCTGTAATACCATTGTTGGATATGTTGGGTAAGTTTGGAGCAATTTCTCCAATACAAATGGGCCCTATGGGATCAAATACGGGCGTAATCAAAGGCGAAATAACGACAGTCAGAGTGGTTGGATTTGCGCATTGATTTGCATCGGGTGTAAACGTGTAAGTTGTCGTAGAGGTTGGGTCAAAATTTGGCGACCAATTTCCTGTAATATTTTCAATAGACGCTGTAGGTAAGCTCACCGAACTTCCTTCGCAAAGGGGGTCAATGGCAGAAAATGTAGGTGTTATTTGATCGGTAATATCAACAGTCATGGTGGTTGTATCAGCACATTGTCCAGCTTCTGGCGTGAAGGTGTAAGTTGTGGTAGTTGATGAATCAAAAGCAGGCGACCAGCTTCCTGATATATTATTTATTGATGTTGTAGGAAGCGAGATATTGGTTCCCTCACAAGCATCCCCAATGGGGGAAAACTCTGGAACAGTAAGTGGAGTAATGCCAATGGATAAAGTAGTAGTTGTAGCACACTGATTTGCATCAGGTGTGAAGGTATAAATGGTTGTACTTGTTGGATTAAAAGCTGGTGACCAACTCCCTGTAATTCCCTCATTGGAGGTCGTGGGGATGGCAACATTAGTTCCAATACAGACATCAGCAATAGGATCGAAAATGGGTGTAGTTTCAGGAGCAATCGTAACGGTTTGATCAACGGTTGTGGCACATTGCCCAGCATCTGGTGTAAAGGTGTAAGTTGTTGTGACAGAAGCATCAAAACTTGGCGACCATGTGCCCGTTACACCATTATTATCTGTATTAACCAATGGATTTGGGCTGTTAACACATATTGGCCCAATTGGATTAAAATCAGGAGTTACAATTTGTGATACTGTAACACTAACGCTGTTGGAGCTTGCACATTGTCCAGCATCAGGGGTAAAGGTGTATGTTTGTGAAGTATTTGCATCAAATGCAGGCGCCCAAGATCCAGTGATGCCATTCAAATCTGTGGCAGGTAACGGATTGGGGTCTCCAGCGCAAATGGGTGCTATTGCATTAAAATCTGTGGTTGTGGATGGCGTAACATTTACCACTACCGACTCCACTCTGGCTTCTCCGCATTCATCTTCAATAGTCACGTTGTAAGTGGTTGTGGTCGTAGGAGAGAACGTTGGATTTGCAATATTGATATTACTAACCCCTGAGGCAGGTGACCAAGTGTAGGTATCGCCACTTGGAACTGTAGCATCAATCTCAACAGACTCGCCTTCGCACAGGGTTTGATCTTGCAAGGTTAGATTGTCAACAAATGAAATGCTATTGAAACAAACTTGATGAAGATTGGAACTCCCTCCAGTAGAGCCTACAAATCCAAAATAAACGCTGCTGTCACCCCCAAAAATAGTGTTTTTGATGTCTCGGACAATAGAAAGACGCAACTCACAATCAAAATAAACTTCAAAAGTTTGGGTCGAAGCATTCCAATCAATTTTAATGTTATGGTCTTGCCCGTCTTCCATGTTGGTTGTTGAGCTTGTAGGAGGCACAGGACCAGCCAAGTTGTTTGCAGTAGAATGAAAGGAATTTCCATTGATCATAATGGAAAGATGATCGAATGTGGGGTCATTGTTGGGAACAGTATTTTGCCAAGTATCAAATTCAACAATAAGAGAATTGGCAATACCTTCATATCCCACACCACCACCAGCACCACCCACTACGGCAGCGGAGGTTGTTTTAAAGACTAGTGCCATACCATCTGCCCCATCGGCATCGTTGGAACCAAAATTGTTCTTATAGTCAATTGTAAAATCTTCAGAAAAGTCAATGGGGTTGTCGTACCATACGCCTCCAACTTGCCAATCAACGTCGTCCGTGATGCGGTAACAATTGTTGCCAACTGAAGTGGCATCACCGACTGTCACAGCGTTGAGCTGTGCATGGCATACGGGTGAGAAGCCAATACACAATAACATAACCCCAAAAAGTACGCGATAACTTAACAAAACAAATTAGCTGATCAGTGAGTTGTAAATATAACTCAATTTATGATTTAATCAGCATTTCTTTAACCAATTTCTTGCAGAAACATGCGTGTCGATAAGATGTTTTAAATCTGATACCGCTACTCTTTCTTGAATCATAGTGTCCCTAGATCGTAAAGTCACGGTTTGATTGTCAAGTGTTTGGTGATCTACCGTGATGCAAAATGGGGTTCCAATGGCGTCTTGGCGGCGGTAGCGTCGTCCCACGGCATCCTTCTCATCATAAATAACATTAAAATCCCATTGAAGGTCCTTCAAAATGCTTTGTGCTATTTCGGGAAGGCCATCCTTTTTAACAAGAGGTAAAATGGCGGCTTTGTACGGGGCTAAGACTGCTGGAAGTTTTAAAACCGTTCGAGTGGTGTTGTTGTCCAGAATTTCTTCTTTTAAACTGTTGGAAAACACAGCCAAAAACATCCGGTCTAACCCAATGGAAGTTTCCAGCACATAGGGAACATAATTTTTATTGTCTTCAGGATCAAAGAATTGTAATTTTTTACCTGCATGTAGTTCGTGTTGACTCAGATCAAAATCGGTTCTGGAGTGGATTCCTTCCAATTCTTTAAATCCAAATGGAAATTTAAATTCAATATCGGCAGCCGCATCAGCATAATGGGCCAATTTTTCGTGGTCATGAAAACGGTAATTTTCCTGCCCCATTCCTAACGATAAATGCCACTTCAGTCGAGCATCTTTCCAATGCTCATACCATTTGGCTTGAGTTCCTGGTTTGATAAAAAATTGCATTTCCATCTGCTCAAATTCTCGCATTCTGAATATGAATTGTCTGGCAACAATTTCATTCCGAAACGCTTTTCCTGTTTGTGCAATTCCAAACGGGATTTTCATCCGTCCTGTTTTTTGAACATTTAAAAAATTGACAAAAATACCTTGAGCTGTTTCAGGGCGAAGGTACAGGTCCATAGCATTTTCTGCAGAAGCTCCTAGCTTGGTACCAAACATTAAGTTGAATTGTTTAACGTCCGTCCAGTTGCGACTGCCACTAGCGGGGTCTGCAATTTCTAACTCTTCAATAAGGGCCTTGACATCGGCCAAATCTTCGTGTTCTAAAGATTTTCCAAGCCGTTTTAAAATCGAATCAATTTTTTGCTGATACCCCAAAACACGCCCATTAGTCGATAAAAATTCGTCTTTGTTGAAAGCATCTCCAAATCGTTTTTGAGCTTTTTTGACCTCTTTTTCAATTTTTTGCTCAATTTTAGCACAATAATCTTCAATTAACACATCCGCTCGGTAGCGTTTTTTGGAATCTTTATTGTCTATGAGTGGGTCGTTAAACGCATCGACATGACCAGAAGCCTTCCATGTGGTAGGATGCATAAAAATGGCAGCGTCCAGCCCCACAATGTTACGGTTCATTTGAACCATGGCTTTCCACCAATAGTCTCTAATGTTCTTCTTTAATTCCACACCGTTTTGACCGTAATCGTAAACGGCACTCAAGCCATCGTAAATTTCGCTGCTCTGAAAAACAAAACCGTATTCTTTGGCATGCGAAATTACCTTTTTGAAGTGATCTTCTGGGTTATTCATGCCACAAAAATAGAAAACCACTTTAAATTAAGGGCTATGAAGTTTTAAAATCTAGTTTTTTTTTAATTTTACAAAACTCCAACTCCCGAACGCTCGTGTTTAAACTTATTTTAGATTTATGTTTCCCTCCTTTATGTCAAGCTTGCAATACGGTTTTGTCGGATAATGAATTGGTAATATGCACAGCGTGCCGCCATCATTTGCCGCTGGCCTTTCCTTTTGGTTTGGATCGTGAACTTCAACCTAAAGTTTTACAGGGGATTGAATTGCAGGATGTTTATTCCTTGTTCTTTTTTCAAAAAGGGGGGCTAGTCCAACAATTGCTGCATCATTTAAAATATAAAAATCAGCAAAAAATTGGTATTGTGTTGGGGCAGTGGTTGGGTTCTGAAATGGCGACATTGAATCATGCGGTGGGTATTGATTTGGTAACTCCTGTTCCTATTCATCCAAAACGTCTGAAACAACGCGGGTACAATCAAGTTGAGAAATTTGCTAAAGAAGTTGCCCTTCAGATTGGTGTCAAATTTCAGGATGGAATTTTAACGAAAATGAAGCATACCAAAACTCAAGTATTTCAATCCAAATTGCAACGCTGGAAATCGGTTCAGCATAGTTTTGCGTTGGTTAACTCGGAGGCCATTCGGGGCAAGAGGGTGTTATTGGTCGATGATATTATTACCACTGGTGCCACCATAAATGCTTGTGTTGGTACGTTGCAGAAGGGCCAACCCAAATCAATTGCGGTGGCCTCAATTGCAATAGCTGCTGGCGGGTTTCGTTAAAATTAAAATAAATCGTTTCTTTGTAACGGATAAAAAATCAATGCAAAGAAGAATTTTTAACATAATAGTTTTAGGGATTGTCGCCGCTTTGATTTTGCTCCGTTGTGCCAATAGAGGAACGGCCAGTGGCGGCGAAAAAGACACAACTCCACCAGTTATTGTTAAAGAAGTTCCGGAAAATTTTTCCACCAACTTTGCAGCTGATGAAATTAAAATTTATTTTGATGAGTATATCAAACTAAAAAACATCCAGAGGCAACTCATCGTGTCTCCTCCCATGAACCCGGAACCCGAAGTTACGCCTTTAGGAACGGCCAGCAAGTACATTACCATTCGAATTTACGACACGCTTCAGCCCAATACAACCTATGCCTTTAATTTTGGGGAGAGTATTCAGGACAATAACGAAGGGAATAGTTTTCCGTTTTATAGGTATGTTTTTTCAACAGGACCGACCATCGATTCCTTGGCAGTGAAAGGGGTGGTGACCGATGCGTTTGAGCGAGAAACGCCTGAACTAATTTCCGTGTTGCTGCATGAAGTGGATTCTACTTACAACGATTCGATTATTTATAAACAACCCCCAAAATACATTGGGGTAACGGACAGTCTTTCTCAATTTTCCATTGAAAATATTAAAGAAGGGCAATACCTTTTGACGGCCCTTAAAGAAGAAAATACCAATTACACGTATCAAGCCAAACGCGATAAATTGGCCTACCGAAGTGCCTTCATTACGGTCCCTTCCGACACGGCTTATGTTCTTAAATTGTTCCAGCAACAGCCCGATTTTAAATTTGTTCGCGCCCGGCAATTGGCCCATGGTAGAATTGGATTTGGTTACGAGGGAGATCTTAACGCAATGTCAGTCAAATTACTGTCTGAAGTTCATGATTCCTTAGAATTTATAACCTCCAAGGCATCCAAAACAGACACCTTGAATTTTTGGTTAAAACCTAAAGAAATCGATTTGGACTCCCTGAAATTTGAAGTTACTGGACCAACTCAAATCGATACGGTTACCGTTAGAATTAAAAACATGGATAGCGATTCATTAAGTATTAAAGCGGCAACGTCCTCATTAAAATTGGGCGAAATTTTAAACTTTAATTCCAACATTCCTCTGAAGTCTGTGAATTCGGATAAAGTTAAAATCATGGACAAGGATTCTACCCTTTTAAATAGCATATTATCTCTTGATACAATTGATGCTAAAAATGCCCATTTAAAATTTAATCTAACCGAAGATAACAACTACCAAATCACGTTGTTGCCTGGGGCATTTACGGATTTTTATGATGTCCAAAACGATACGTTAACCGCCAGAGCCAATACCAAATTATTGTCATCCTATGGCGATATTAGACTTAATATTCGCAATGCAACCTATCCTATTATTGTTCAAATTGTTACGAAAAATGGTGAAGTTGAAGCGGAACACATTGCCAAATCCAGTGGTCCGATTGACTTTGTTTCCCTTACTCCTGCGAATTATTTTATAAGAGTCATTTTTGACAGCAACAATAATGGAAAGTATGACGCGGGTCATTTTCTTAACAAAATTCAACCGGAACGGGTAAGCTATGCCCAAGACCTGTTAGAGGTCCGTGCCGATTGGTCTCGAATAGTCGATTTTACGTTAGAGGATTAACCTTTGAGGTTGGCTTTAATCAACTCGCGATTCATCCGTGCGATGTTTTCCAAAGAGATCCCTTTGGGGCATTCTACCTCGCAAGCCCCAGTGTTGGTGCAATTTCCAAAACCTTCTAAATCCATTTGGGCTACCATATTTTGAACCCTATCAGTGGCTTCAACTTGCCCCTGCGGCAGAAGGGCATACTGCGATACTTTAGCACCAACAAACAGCATGGCCGAAGAGTTTTTACAGGATGCTACACAAGCCCCGCAACCGATACATGTAGCAGCATCCATGGCCTCGTCAGCCGCGTGTTTTGCAATGGGAATGGCATTACCATCTTGTGTGTTTCCTGAGGTGTTTACAGAAATAAAACCACCAGCGTGTTGAATGCGGTCAAAAGCAGACCGATCGACAATAAGATCTTTGATGATTGGAAATGCTGTGGCTCTAAAGGGTTCGATAAAAATGGTATCCCCATCCTTAAATTTTCGCATGTGCAGTTGGCACGTGGTTACCCGTCGGTCTGGGCCATGAGCTTCGCCATTGATGTATAACGAGCAGGACCCACAGATGCCCTCGCGGCAATCGTGGTCAAAAGCTACGGGCTCTTCTCCAGATTGTATTAGCTGGCTGTTCAGTACGTCCAACATTTCCAAAAAAGACATATCTGGTGAGATATCCTCAATGGGATATTCTACAATTTTCCCCTTTTGGTTGGCATTTTTTTGACGCCAAATTTTAAGTGTTAAATTCATTTCTGTCTTATTTATAGGATCGTTCTTTAACTTCAATATTAGTATACTCCAAAGACTCTTTGTGCAATACCGCATCTTTGGGGGCGCCTTTGTATTCCCAAGCCGAAACGAATTGGTATTCTTTTCGGCGTTGGGCTTCGCCCTCTTCCGTTTGATATTCCTCACGGAAATGTCCACCGGCTGATTCTTCTCGTGAAAGGGCATCTTTGGCAAACAATTCGCCAAGTTCTAAAAAGTCTGCCACACGACCTGCTTTTGCTAATTCTTCATTAAATTCATCTGCACCTCCTGGAACAAGGACTTCTTTATAAAATTCGTCGCGAAGCGCAGAAATTTCTTCAATGGCACTTTCAAGGTCTTTTTTATTTCTGGCCATACCGCATTTGTTCCACATGATTTTACCCAATTTTTTATGAAAATAATCTACAGGTTTTGTACCGTTATTATTGATCAAACTGTCAATTTGTTGGCGAACATTATTTTCAGCTTCCTCAAATTCTGGGCCATCTGTTGAGATGGGTCCTGTTCTGATGTCATCCGATAAATAATTCCCAATGGTGTAGGGCAGGACAAAATAGCCGTCTGCCAAACCCTGCATTAGAGCTGAAGCTCCGAGGCGATTGGCACCATGGTCAGAGAAATTGGCTTCGCCAATGGCATAAAGACCAGGGACTGTAGTTTGTAAATTATAATCAACCCAAATGCCTCCCATGGTGTAATGGACAGCAGGATAAATCATCATTGGTGTTTCGTAGGGGTTTTCATCCACAATTTTTTCGTACATCTGGAATAAATTTCCATACTTACTTTTGACAATATCTTTGCCGAGTTGTCTCACAAGACTTTCATCATTTTCGTTCAGTCCTTTGACATGAGCTTGTTCTTTTCCATACCGAATGATGGCAGAGGCAAAATCAAGGTAAACGGCTTCTCCGGTGGCATTGACCCCAAACCCTGCATCGCAACGTTCTTTGGCAGCTCTGGAGGCGACGTCCCTTGGGACTAAGTTTCCAAAAGCAGGGTAGCGTCGCTCCAAGAAATAGTCACGATCTTCTTCGGCAATTTGGGTGGGTTTTAATGTTTTATTTCGAACTGCTTTGGCATCTTCTATTTTTTTGGGGACCCAAATTCGTCCATCATTTCGTAAGGATTCAGACATGAGGGTGAGTTTGGATTGGTGATCGCCAGATACTGGAATACATGTGGGATGAATTTGAGTGTAGCAGGGGTTGGCGAAGTAGGCCCCTCGTTTGTGGGCTTTCCATGCTGCAGTGACGTTGCTTCCCATGGCGTTGGTTGAAAGGTAAAACACATTGCCATACCCTCCAGTTCCCAGCACTACAGCGTGAGCAGAGTGGCGTTCAATCTCCCCAGTCACCAAGTTTCGAGTGATGATTCCTCGGGCTTTTCCATCCACGATAACTACATCCAACATTTCGTGTCGGCTGTACATTTTGATTTTTCCTCGACCAATTTGACGGTTCATTGCTGAGTATGCTCCAAGAAGTAATTGTTGACCAGTTTGGCCTTTGGCGTAAAATGTTCTAGAAACTAGAACCCCTCCAAAAGAACGGTTGTCTAAAAGCCCTCCATAATCTCTTGCAAAAGGCACCCCCTGTGCCACACATTGGTCGATGATATTGGCAGAAACTTCTGCCAGTCGATAAACGTTGGCTTCTCTAGATCGGTAATCTCCACCTTTTACAGTATCGTAAAACAAACGGTATGTAGAATCTCCATCACCTTGATAATTTTTTGCAGCATTGATTCCTCCTTGTGCCGCAATGGAGTGGGCTCGTCTTGGGGAATCTTGAAAACAAAATGCCTTGACATTGTAACCTAATTCGGCCAAAGTAGCTGCAGCAGAGCCCCCCGCTAAACCTGTTCCAACAACGATAACATCGATTAGTCGTTTGTTGGCCGGATTTACAAGATTAATGTTGTTTTTATGATTGGTCCACTTGTCAGCTAATGGACCTTCAGGTATGTTCGATTTTAAAGCCATAGTGATTGGTTTTAATGCATATTATTAAAGAAATGGAACAAAGCTATTACGATAAAACCTAGTGGAATTAATACCGCATAGGCCTTTCCAAACCCTTTGAGCGCATTGGTATATTTGTTGTTTGCACCAACGGATTGAAAAGCGGAATTGAAGCCGTGCAACAGATGGAGCGACAAAAATACAAACCCCACACAATACAATACAACTCGCCATAGGGGGACAAATTTATGTTGCAATTCCTCAAAATAGCGGTAATCACTACCGTCACCCAAAAGACCTGAAGTGTCACCAACGATATATTTTGTATTGATTTCTGGAATCCAAAAATCAATAAAATGAATGATTAAAAACACCAGTATAAATCCTCCGCTGTAAATCATATTGCGGCTCATCCATGTCGAGTTGGCGTTGCCGTTATTTACGGCATACCGCACGGTTCGTGACGCTCTGTTTTTGTACTCCAAAACAAACCCCATGAGAAAGTGAAATACTACCCCAAAAATCAGGACCGGCTGAAGCATAAATTGCACCAACGGGTTGGTTCCCATAAAATGAGATATTTCATTAAATAAATCGGGGTTAAAAACAGATAAAATATTGATAGCAAAGTGCTGAAGAATAAAAACCATTAAGAAAAAAGCCGACAGGGCCATGGCTACTTTTCTTCCGATAGAGGACTTAAGAAATGGACTCATAAAATTAACTTTCTTTTAACTGGACAAAGGTACTTCACAACGCGCTTTTAGACAATAGCAAATGTCATAAATTTTTGATATTTAGAATTTTTTTAAATAGTAAAACAACCCTGTGGAGTTTTGGGTTTTATTTTTTAACATCTAATCCAAAAGTTTTACATTTGACAAAATACTCGACTATGAAATACAGACCCATATCGCCAAAGTTATTTGTGAAAAACAGACAAAAATTTACGGCTCAAATGAAGCCAAAAACCATGGCTGTATTTAATTCCAATGACATTTTTAGCACTGGTGCAGACAGTACCATGCCCTTTCATCAGCACCGCAATATTTTTTATCTGAGTGGCGTGGATCAAGAGGAGAGTATTTTGATTCTTTGTCCTGATGCCCAAAATGAGGCCCACAAAGAAATCTTGTTTTTGAAAGAAACCAACGCGCATATTGCAATTTGGGAAGGGGCAAAATTAACCAAAGTACAGGCAACCGAAAGCTCTGGAGTTAAAACGGTGTTTTGGCTGGATGAATTTGATTCGATTTTTGAACAACTGATGTCAGAGGTTAACACCCTATATTTCAATAACAACAATCACTACCGCCAAGCGGTTGAAATGGAAACTCGAGAAGATCGGTTTTTAAAATCCGTTAAACAAAAATTTCCCAACCACACCATTGAAAACAACTTCCCAATCATGGAAGCTCTTCGGGGTGTCAAAGAACCTGAAGAGCTCGAGCTAATTCAAACCGCTTGTAACATTACCGAAAAAGGGTTTAGGCGCGTATTGGGGTTTGTAAAACCTGGCGTGATGGAATATGAAATTGAAGCCGAATATGCTCACGAATTTCTCAAAAATCGCTCTAAAGGATTTGCATATACCCCCATTATCGGATCTGGGTTTAATGCCTGTGTTTTACATTATATTGAAAACAATCAAGAATGTCGGGATGGCGATTTACTTCTGATGGATGTTGGCGCAGAATACGCCAATTACTCCAGCGATATGACACGAACAATTCCCGTCAATGGACGATTTACAACACGGCAAAAAGCAGTTTACCAATCCGTATTAAAAGTGAAAAAAGAAGCAACAAAGATGCTTGTTTCTGGGACAATTTGGGAGGACTATCACCTTGAAGTTGGTAAACTGATGACCTCAGAATTATTGAATTTAGGACTTATCGACAAAGCCGACATTCAAAACCAGGACCCCAAGTGGCCTGCCTACAAAAAATATTTCATGCATGGAACATCGCATCATATGGGGCTAGATACTCACGATTTTGGCGATCTGAAATCACCCATGGTACCCAACATGGTTTTCACGGTGGAGCCGGGAATTTATATTCCTGAGGAAAATATGGGAATTCGACTGGAGGATGACGTTGTGATTCAATCCCACGGCGAGCCCGTCAACCTTATGGCTAACATTCCCATAGAAGTTGAGGATATTGAGGACCTAATGAACTCCTGATTTTCAGCTTTTTAAAAGCGTTCCAGTTAAACCTACAATTTGGGTTTCGCTAGCGTAAAATTTTCTACAGTATATTTTCCGCCAACCGCCTCAACGGTTTTTATAAAGTCATCTGAAGACAATTTTTTAGCGTCAAATTTTACTGTTGCTAGTTTATTTTCAAAATCAACCACGGCAGAGCCAACCCCGTCCAATTTGGCTAATTTTTTTTCGATAGGTTTGGCACAACCCATTTTACAAGCCATTCCATTAATGGTAAAAGAGGCCGTAGCATAGTCTTCCAAATTGGTTTCAGCTACAGCTTTAGGTGTCGATTCAACACTGCCAGATTCAACGGCCACCACCTCTGCTTTAGGATTGTTTTTACAGTTAGAAAACAACAACAGTGTTGCGGATAAAATTAAAGTAAATTTAATAGGTTTCATGATAAATTAATTTAAGGTTAAAGTCAAATTTAATATTTTTTTGGCATTAATTAGCGTTTATTATTTCAATTTTGATGTTTCAAATTCAATCTTGTGTCTGTCTCAATTAAAAAGTGGATTTTTCTTGTCGCGTTATCTCTCATTTGGGGAAGTTCATTTATTCTGATAAAAAAAGGCCTCGTGGGGCTCACGCCCATGCAATTGGGCAGCTATCGTATAGTTATTTCGGGGCTATTTATTTTTGTGGCGGGTTACAAATCCATTAAAAATCTTTCAAAATACCAGTGGAAATGGTTGGCTATTTCTGGAGTTTTGGGAACTTTCTTTCCCTCCTTTTTGTTTGCATATGCGGAAACGGAAGTGGATAGTGCCATCGCTTCCATTTTAAATGCTCTTGTGCCATTAAACACAATTATTTTGGGATATCTCATTTTTAAAATCAAATCCAATCGTTTTCAAGTTCTGGGTGTTTTGATTGGATTTTTTGGCGGTTTACTTCTTATTTTAGAGGGCGCTGAGCTCAATCCAAATCAAAATTATTGGTTTTCGGGTCTTGTGGTTTTAGCCACATTGATGTACGCTGCCAATGTCAATATCATTAAAAAACACCTGCAAGAGGTTCGACCCATAGCGATTGCCACGGCCAATTTTACCGTAATTTTCATTCCTGCCCTCATTGTGCTGTTCAGCTCAGGCGGTTTTAATACAGAAACGGTTCAAGGAGATCGCTTTTTGTTGTCTTTGGGATGTGTTGCCGTCTTGTCGCTTTTTGGAACGGCCATGGCCAAAGTGTTGTTCAATAATTTGATACAAATTTCCACGCCAGTTTTTGCGTCTTCTGTGACTTATCTGATGCCTGTTGTGGCTCTCTTTTGGGGACTTTTGGACGGTGAGGTTTTTGATTTATTTCAAGCTGTTGCTGCTCTGATGATTTTGTTAGGCATTTATTTATCAAATAGAAAGTCATAAAAAAACCGCCTATTGGCGGTTTTTTTTAATCTAAAAAATTCAAATTCTAGTTGAAATCTTCATCAGAAACACCAGAGTTTATTTTAACTTCAGAAGCTGTAATTCCTATGGTTTGTGGACCGGTTGTAATTTCTTGTCCAAACGGAATCAAAACACCATTCACGTTTTTATAATCTTTATAATCGGTTATGGAGGTAAAACTTTGTCCTTGGGCCTCCTCGGTTTTCTCCTCCCGAAGCAGTAAACCAGAGGATGCGTCGTAGTATCGGAACGACTCCTTGACCCCCGTAACTTTAATTTTATAAACATCTGTACCTTCCATATCGCCTAAACTCACCAACTCAATGTCCTGGGCTGTGTAATGCATCTCTGGAAATAGACCCTTTTGGCTGGCCGCTTCAGCAATTTGGTCTTCTGTCATGGGCTGCTTCATGCCTTGTTGTTCGGCATAGCCTGAAGTTCCGTCAAATTTTTGCTTCATTATGGTTCCCATTCCTGCAATACTCATTTCCATGGATGATTTATTTGGGGCCATAGATTTTATAATTGCAGTAGGCTTAAAGGGTGCACCTTGGATTGTAACGTCTGCATTAATAAGAATGGTTTTGACTCCATTTACAGCTTCCTGACCACCAACAGCTTCGATGTATGTGCTCATAATCGAAAGTGCCGTAACTCCATCTGGGATGGGTTTTGAAAATTCCGGTTTTTCTGTAGGATTGGCCTCTTTGTCAAAGTATTTGATGGGAAGTTTCTGGCCGTTCCATTCAATTTGTTCAACATTATTCAAAATATCCGCGGCTTTACCAACCAGAACAATTCTTGCTTTTTCGTCCGTAAAGTACGTGTTGGCCACTCGTTGTACGTCTTCAACGGTTACCGCATCAATGTTAGCAATATAATTTTTATAAAAATCATCTGGGAGTTTGTTGGTTTTTATGGTTAATGCACGTCGTACTGCCACAGTTTTATCTTCCGATTGTAGGATGAAATTTCCTAGAAATTTGGCTTTAGCATTGGCCAAGATTTCAGCATCCACGGGCTCTGTTCTGATGCGTTTAATTTCTTTTAAAATTTCAACTACGGCACTGTCTGTAACCATGTTTCGGACTTTGGTGGTTGCTCTAAATGAAGAGTTGTACCAGCGGCCTGTTCCCAAACTTGAACGAGCACCATAGGTATATCCGTTTTTTTCTCTCAAATTCATATTGAGGTATGATCCAAAAGCCCCTCCCAAAATGTAGTTGGCGACCAAACTTGCATGATAATCTTTATCAGTCATTTTTAATGGAGAGACACTCATAACAGCTAACTCCGTTTGAACGGCATTGGGAACGTCCACAAAATTAATTTCGGTTGTTGAGACATCGCTAAAGCTGGGATATTCTGGCGTTGCAACCGATCCAGCGGCCCAACCTTTTATGTGCTTTTTTAGGAGTTTTTTGACTTCTTTTACTGAAATATCTCCGGTGAAAATCAGATATCCATTGGAGGGTTTAAAACGGTCTGTGTAGAATTTTTTGACATCCTCAAGTGTTACGTTGTGAACAGTTTCTTCAGTAATAATTTCACCAGAAGGGTGATTTTTTCCATAAAAAACAGCATCTCTCACGTCGCTTGCAATAGCAGCGGCACTATTTTCTCCAGCTTTAATACTTTCGATGAGTTGTTCTTTTTCAAAATCCAATTCCTCTTGCGTAAATTTTGGTTGAAAAGCAGCTTCGGTAAATAGTGCGAAGACTTCACTTTGGTATTTGGACAAACAGTAGCCAAATCCACCATTAGGATTGACATTGACCGATGCTCCAAGGAAATCGACCTTTTCTGCAAACTCATCTTTGGTGGTCAATTGGGTTTCTTTTCCCAACAACGCACCTGCGAGCGATTGAACACCTGCTATATCTCCTTCGAAAACGGGAGGGTTGTTAAGGTTTAAGTTCCATCGTACAACGGGGAATTTATTATCTGTAGCAACAAGTACTGTTAAACCGTTTTTTAGTTTAAATTCTTGTGCTTCCTTTAAATTCACTTCTGGCGTAGGACCAGATGCTGGAATTTTAGTTCGATCAATTTGGGCGGTTGCAGACCATCCTATAAAGGCCGCAACAAGGGTATATATTAAATATTTTTTCATAACGATGTTTGTAAAATGGTTGTTAATTAGACTCCTCTTCAGTGGGTTTTGAACCTGCAAGATATTTAATTTCTACGCGCTGATTTGGATTCAAATACGCACTGGCCACACGCT
The DNA here is from genome assembly GCA_913061125.1 of uncultured Flavobacteriaceae bacterium. Lineage (GTDB taxonomy): Bacteria > Bacteroidota > Bacteroidia > Flavobacteriales > Flavobacteriaceae > UBA3537. The sequence goes on along the minus strand of CAJXUB010000001.1, from coordinate 10,675 downwards.
TTATGTCTTCCTTAGTAATGGTTCTATAGATGTCCAACTGGGTGTTAATCCTGTCGGTATCCCCCTGTAGCATGTAATATGTAGCTAAGGATCCAGCAATACCTTCAACGCTTGAGTTGGATTCAACAAAGGCGGTCTCAAATTGATTTTGAAGTTTTTGATATTCCTTATCAGATATGAGTTCCGTTTGTAACCTCTGGATTTCTTCATCCATTGTTGATTTTAACTCATCCCAATTTGGCTCTCCTTTAATGAGTGCCCCCATAGTATAGGTCCCATAATCTTGACTTGCTTGGTTAAAAGCGAGCACTTGAAGGGCTACTTTGTCTTGTTCTACCATTCGTTTGTACATTCTGGAGCTATTCCCACCAGTCAAAATTGAAGAAATGTAATCCAGTACGTAAGCATCTTTATCGACAGATTTTGGTGTAATGTATGAAAATATAAACGCCGGAATTTGAATGTTAGAATCGTATTCTGTAGCATATCGTGTTTCGGTGATGGGGGGTTCAACCACATCTATTGGGACATTGGGTTTTGCATTGTTGGGGATGGGCCCAAAGTACCCCTCGATCAATGCTTTGGTTTCATTAATGTCAATATCGCCAGCCACAACTAACACGGCATTATTTGGATTGTAATATTGTTTGTTAAATCCGATAAATTCATCCAGTTGCGCCGCATCCAAATCTTCCATAGATCCAATCACAGAACGGCCATAAGGGTGGACTTTAAAAAGATGATTGTCAATACCTGTTCTATAAATAATTTTTCCATAAGGGGCATTGTCAATACGTTGACGTTTTTCTTCTTTTACAACTTCATTTTGTGTATCCACACCAACTTTTTCAATGATAGGGTGTAGCATACGCTCGCTTTCCATCCAAAGCCCAATTTCAAGTTTGTTGGACGGGAATGTTTCATAGTAATAGGTACGATCTTGTGTTGTGTTGGCGTTGTTACTTCCGCCGTTTGCAGACACGATATCGAACCATTTTCCGCGTTCGATGTTTTCAGTTCCTTCAAATAACAGGTGTTCAAAAAAGTGAGCAAATCCAGATCTGCCTTTCACTTCATCTTTAGCGCCAATTTGATACATTACCGCTACCGTAACTACAGGAGCAGCATTTTCTTGATGTAAAATGACATGAAGGCCATTGTCCAAATCATATTCTTCAAATTGTACGTCTTGAGCCGACACAGAGAGGGTCAGGAGCAAGGTGGCCATTAGTGAGCCTAAATAAATTTTCATAGGAGTTTTTTTTGGTTTAGATGTTCTTGCTAATTAGACTTATTTTAGTCGAATTTGTTACAGTTTGGCTCAAAAATACTACTTTTAGTTTATATGGCCTTGATTTTGATTACACAATACAGTTGGTAAGTTTGTATATTACAATAGATACGTTTATATTTGCACCCGCCTTTTGGGGATCTAAGAGGTAGCAAATCAAAATAAAATAAAAAACGTAACGCTATGTACGCAATTGTAGAGATAGCAGGGCAACAATTTAAAGTTGAAAAAGACCAAAAAGTCTTTGTCCACCGTTTGCAAACAGAAGAAGGTAAAAAAGTCGCATTTGACAACGTTCTTCTTTTGGCCGATGGCGACAAAGTCACAGTAGGCGCCCCAGCTATAGACGGCGCCCAGGTCGGCGCAAAAGTCCTAAAGCACCTAAAGGGTGATAAAGTCATCGTCTTTAAAAAGAAAAGACGCAAAGGGTATAGAGTTAAAAATGGCCACCGCCAAGCTCTAACCGAAATCCAAATTAATTCTATTGTCGCAACTGGAGCTACAAAAACAGCCCCAGCTGCAAAAAAGACCCAACCTGAAGCTTCAAAAGCAGAAGCTCCAGCGCAAGATCTTAGTAAAATGACGGTAGCTCAACTTAAAGAATTAGCAAAAGCTAAAGGAATTACTGGAATTTCTGCCATGAAAAAAGCAGACTTAATTGCAGCCCTTAGCTAAACCATAACATTTAAATCGACAAAAAATGGCACATAAAAAAGGAGTCGGAAGTTCGAAAAACGGTAGAGAGTCAGAATCGAAACGCCTTGGCGTAAAAATTTTCGGTGGACAGGCTGCTGTGGCTGGAAACATCATTGTTAGACAACGCGGTACTGCACACAATCCAGGTGATAATGTCTATGCCGGAAAAGATCACACCCTTCATGCTAAAGTGGATGGGATTGTTAAATTTGAAAAGAAAAAGAACAACAAATCGTATGTTTCTGTTGTTCCTTTTGAAGCCTAATTCAAAACAAACAAAACAAAAAAAGGCCGAACGATTGTTCGGCCTTTTTTTGTAGCTGCAAATTTTAATCAAAGCCCTATTAAGCTCTCTATTTGGGCCACCCCGCCATTCAATACCATAGTAGTGATCTGCTTTGTTGTTACTCTTAAAAGATTTTTTCAAAAGCCAACCGCTTGTCTCCATTGAGAAGGTAAATAACACCACAATAGCAATAATTTAGCTGTTTAAGCAGCTGTTGCATGGCAAGATTACCTTCATGGGTATCAATCCGCATGCTCGTAATTTGATCTCGCAAAAGGTGTTGTTCACAACGTGCAAAAATAAGTTTTGCCAGCCCTTTTCCTCGTTGATTTTCGGCCACCGCCATACGATGAATAACGCCATATTTAGCATTAGACTCGGTCCGCCATTGGCCCACGATGTTGGAATAGGTTGGTTCCCTTCTGGTGGAAAACATGGCTGTTGCCAAAAGTTTGTTTTGTTCAGATTTTAGGACATAACATTCGTTGTTTTTGATGTCCTGAAGAATAACACTCTCGCTAGGGTAGCCGTTTTGCCATTGGTCGATATGTTGGTTGGCCAATAGCTTTTGAGCATCATAAATGATGGACATGATACCGCTTAAATCGTGAGGAGTGGCATGGCAGAATGTCATTGTGTTATTCGTTTCAGTATATAAAAAAAGCCAAAGTTTAACTTTGGCTTTTTTTTAAATTACGGTCTAGTATCGGTAATAGTCTGGCTTAAAAGGCCCTTCGGGCTTTACTCCAATATAGTCTGCTTGATCTTGATCCAATTGCGTGAGTTCAACCCCAATTTTTTCCAAATGAAGTTTGGCAACTTTTTCATCCAAATGCTTTGGAAGCATGTAGACTTTGTTCTGATAGGCCTCATTATTATTCCAAAGTTCCATTTGAGCCAGTACTTGATTGGTAAACGAATTGCTCATCACAAAACTTGGGTGGCCTGTGGCACAACCTAAGTTGACCAGTCGTCCTTCTGCCAATATTATAATATCGTTCCCGCGAACAGAGTATTTGTCCACTTGGGCTTTAATTTCGTCTTTGGTATGGCCGTAGTGTTCATTCAGCCAAGCCATATCGATTTCATTGTCAAAGTGACCAATATTACAAACAATGGTTTTGTCTTTCATGGCTTCAAAATGTTCTGCCCGAACAATGTCTTTGTTTCCTGTGGCAGTTACCACGATATCAGTGACTGGAAGAACAGTTTCCAGTTGTTTTACTTCAAAACCATCCATGGCCGCTTGCAAGGCACAAATGGGGTCAATTTCCGTTACCGTAACAATACTTCCTGCCCCCCGAAAAGAAGCTGCAGTTCCTTTGCCGACATCGCCATAGCCACACACGACAACACGTTTTCCGGCAAGCATGGTGTCAGTTGCACGGCGAACAGCGTCCACAGCACTCTCTTTACAACCGTATTTGTTGTCAAATTTACTTTTAGTGACAGAGTCGTTCACATTAATGGCTGGCATGGCTAACGTTCCGTTTTTCATGCGCTCATAAAGGCGATGAACGCCCGTTGTTGTTTCTTCGCTTAACCCATTAATTCCAGAAATGAGTTCAGGGTATTGATCGAAAACCATGTTGGTTAAATCTCCACCATCATCCAAAATCATATTTAAAGGTTTTCGGTCTTCGCCGAAAAATAACGTTTGTTCGATACACCAATTGAACTCCTCCTCATTCATCCCTTTCCAGGCATACACCGGAATTCCTGCTGCTGCGACGGCGGCAGCTGCTTGGTCTTGGGTCGAAAAAATATTACAAGAACTCCAAGTTACTTCTGCACCAAGAGCCACTAGGGTTTCGATCAGGACTGCCGTTTGAATGGTCATGTGAAGGCAACCCGCTATTCGAGCGCCTTTTAAGGGCTGACTGTCCTTGTATTCTTGGCGAAGACTCATTAGGCCTGGCATTTCGGCTTCAGCAAGTTCAATTTCTTTGCGTCCCCACTCGGCTAAAGTCATGTCTTTAACTTTGAAGGGAACATAGGGGGTGGTTTTCACACTCATAATTGTATAATTTGAGATTTATTTCAGTAATAACACGTTAAAATGATGATCATTCGATCATGATTTATTTTCTTTGCAAAGATAGGTATTAACTTTTAAACGCCCTATGCCACTTTTTAAAACCATAGAAGTAAATTCACAAACTATTGTTAAAATATGGCGCATCTCAGAACCGCTGGACGTGCTTTTTACTCAAATTGATCTTACAAATCAGAATCAAATCAGGGTAAATGCAATGAAAAGTGAACAGCATCAGCGCGAATTTTTGAGTGTTCGTTTACTATTGAAAACATTGGGCTATGCCGATATAGATTTGAAATATAATGCCAATGGGAAGCCCTATCTAAGTGATGGAAATTCTATCTCAATCACCCATTCAAAAGCATTTGCTGCAGTGGCCATTAGCCCTAATCCTATTGGGATTGATCTTGAAAAATACAGCGATAAATTAGCCAAAGTACAATCCAAATTTGTGGGGTATGAAACGTGTTATTTAAATCAAAATGATAGCGATTACAGCCAAAAATTAACACGGATTTGGTGTGCCAAAGAGGCGTTGTACAAATTGTATTCAAAGTCGGGAATCTCTTTCAAAAACCAATTTTTGGTGATTCCTTTTGGCCAACAAGACGCCACCCTGTCGTGGGTTTTGGACGGTGACTTACGGCGGTGCTATCGCACAACTTTTATTGAAATTGAAGAATATTCCTGCGCAATTACAACTCCATAATCATGAATGATATTTTTGATTTTTTTTTAGCACCATACACCTCGGCCAGTTTACTAAATATCGTTCTTGAAATTACTGCAGTTGTTTTGGGGATACTTAGCGTTTGGTATGCCAAAAAAGAGAATATTTTAGTGTTCCCTACCGGAATTATCAGTACGGCGTTATATGTGTACATTTGTGTTCAATATACGCTTTATGGGGATGTCATAATCAATACCTATTACACCATGATGAGCTTGTACGGTTGGTACGTATGGCGCCATAGCACGATAGGGCAAGCCATCGCGATTTCAACCGCCTCGTCAAAAGATTGGACCAATGCGTTGCTTATATTTTCTACCACCGCCCTTTTTGTAATTTTGGTTTATTTATATTTTGACAGATTTAATCAATTGACCGATTATTTTGACACTTTTACGACGGGAATTTTCTTTGCGGCCATGTGGCTGATGGCTCACAAAAAAATAGAACATTGGTTGTTTTGGATTGTAGGAAATATAATCTCCATACCTTTGTACTTTGTAAAAGGACTCGGATTTTCTGGTCTTCAATTTATAGTATTTTTAACACTAGCCATACAAGGCTATTTTCTATGGAAAACACGTTTAATCAGCACCCATCAGACTGCATCAAAGTAGTGCTTTTTGGTCCAGAATCAACAGGGAAATCAACCTTAACAGAAGCATTGGCAAAGCATTACCAAACCACCTTTGTGCCAGAATATGCTCGCGAATTTCTGCAACACAAATGGAACCACAAACGGCAAACTTGCGCGAAGGAGGATCTGATCCCTATCGCAGAGGGTCAGATGAAGTTGGAAAATGAACTGGCACAGTTGGCCAATAAAGTTTTGATTTGTGATACCGATTTATTACAAACACAGGTGTATTCAGAAGTATATTACGACGGGTATTGCGACCCTTCGATTAGGGCATCTGCAAAAAAAAATTCTTACGATTTATACTTTTTGTGCGATATTGACGTTCCTTGGGTGGCCGACGATTTGCGCGACAAACCCGACGAAAGAGAACTCATGTTTAACGCATTTGAAGCAGCCCTCAAGCTACACCAACGTCCGTATGTTAAATTAAATGGCAGTAAAAACCATCGATTTAAAACGGCCAAACAACACATTGACCAACTTATAAAACCAACAATTTGAATTTTACCAAAAAAGAGATAAAACAGATTCAGGATCAAGGACTAGATGTAAAAACTATCGAAAGTCAGTTGGCTTATTTTACTAAAAACACCCAACGTGTTCAGCTCACTGCACCAGCCACCGTCGGAGATGGGATTGTTCAATTTTCGGACGAAGAGCGCCACGAATTTTCCAAGTATTATGACACGACTTCCATCAACTTGTCTGTAGTAAAATTTGTACCGGCTTCAGGGGCTGCCTCTCGTATGTTTAAAAGTTTATATCAATTTTTAGAACATTACGATTTGACTAAGGAAACTATAAATTCTTATGTCAATAGAACACGCAGTTTAGATTTATTTTTATTCTTTGTGACTGTCGAAAAATTACCTTTCCACGATCAGGTTTTCGAGACGCTAAAAGACCAATATCCCGATTATAAATCAATGCCAATTGATCAAAGGCGATACATTTTTGTCCAATTGCTTTTGGGCGAAGAGGCGTTCAATTTTGGCCATTATCCCAAAGGGCTACTGCCTTTTCACAACTACAAAACTCATATCACAACAGCATTTGAGGAACATTTGGTTGAGGCCAGTCGATATGCCAAAATTAATGGAACTTCAACACTTCATTTTACGGTTTCAAAACCCCATCACCAGCAATTTTTGGAACATTTTGAGGCAATAAGAACCATTGTGGAAACTAAAACCAATACCACCTTTAAGATTTCGTATTCATTTCAAGACCCCAAAACCGACACCCTCGCAGTTAAGATGGACAACACCCCTTTCAAGTTAGATGGAAAGCTGTTATTTAGACCATCTGGCCACGGGGCACTCATTAAAAATTTAAATGCCCTTGAGGCCGATTTAATTTTTATAAAAAACATCGATAATGTGGTGATGGAACAATATTTGGATTGTGTGGTATTTCACAAAAAAGTATTGGCAGGGGCACTGTTAAAACTTCAGGCCGAGGCCTTCACTTTTGCCCATGAATTGGATCAAAATGAAATTTCGGAAGACCGCATAACTCGTATCGCTAATTTTTTGTCTAAACAATTAAATGTCTACATCTCTCCGGAATTTGAGAAATACGCCAACCGTTTCAAAATAGACTATTTAAAAACCAGAATTCACCGTCCCATTCGAGTTTGTGGTATGGTAAAAAACGAAGGAGAGCCCGGTGGTGGTCCATTTTGGGTAAAAAAAGAAAACGGGGAGTTGAGTTTACAGATTATAGAGATGAATCAAATTGATACAACATCCAGCCAACAAAAGGGCATTCTGGAATCGGCCACACATTTCAATCCTGTTGATATTGTTTGTGGGGTTAAAAATTATAAAGGGGAGAATTTCAATTTGGAATCATTTGTTGATGCCAAAGCACACTTTGTGGCCATCAAAAATAAATACGGCAAAAAGCTAAAAACGCTTGAGCGTCCAGGGCTGTGGAATGGCGGTATGGCCCTTTGGAATACGGTTTTTGTGGAAGTTCCACTCTCGACTTTTAATCCTGTCAAAAAAGCCGGTGACTTGCTCAAAGCACAACATCAATTGGAACCCTAAAAAGTCTAAATTTTTTTTGAGGGGTTTAATTTTCTGATGTAACTTTGCCATGTTCTCAATAAAGGGGTGCCGCAAGGCTGAGATCACACCCATTGAACCTAGAACAGGTAATGCTGTTTAGGGAAATCGCTGAAGAAATTTCTTCAGTATTTTGAAAATCAATTTACAACAAAGAATAATGACCTCTTTTTATTCGATTATTTAAAAATCGTATGAAAAACTACATTCTTTATTTGGTGCTTATCGTGACTGCCAACGCTTCACTTTTTGCCCAAAACAATCAAACTCAAGATTCAACTGCCACCCAAAATCTCGATGAGGTTTTGGTTAAAGCAGTTCGAGTGAAACCCAATGCGCCCATCACACATTCTAACGTTTCTAAAGAAGAAATTCAAAAACGAAACTTGGGGCAAGATATTCCTGTGCTGCTTAACTATTTGCCCTCAGTAGTCTCTTCTTCAGATGCAGGGGCGGGTATTGGCTATACCTATCTTCGTGTTCGGGGATCGGATGCCACTCGTGTCAATGTAACCATTAACGGGATTCCATACAACGATTCCGAAAGTCAAGGTACATTTTGGGTCAACCTCGGTGATTTTGCCTCATCAGTTGAAAGTTTGCAGCTGCAGCGTGGTGTGGGAACTTCCACCAACGGCTCTGGGGCTTTTGGAGCAAGTTTAAACATTTTGACCGATGCCGTTTCTAAAGACCCTGGTGGGCAAATTGCCAATTCGTTTGGCTCTTTTGGGACCAGAAAACACAGTGTGAAATTTACAACCGGATTGATTCATGATAATTTTGAATTTTCTGGACGATTATCCAAAATTTATTCCGACGGTTATGTCGATCGTGCGTTTACCGATTTAAAGTCGTATTACTTGCAAGGAAATTATGTGGATGACAATACGTTTGTAAAAGCCATCACGTTTGGCGGCAAAGAACAAACCTATCAAGCTTGGTATGGGTTAAGTCAAAACCAACTTCAAGAAGACCGCACCCAAAACCCCTATACCTACGATAATGAAACGGACAATTATTGGCAAGATCATTATCAATTGCATTGGAATGAAACGTTAAATTCAAATTGGGCCACCAATATTGGTCTAAATTACACAAGAGGTAAAGGGTATTTCGAACAATTCAAAGACGACCGCAGTGCTGCGGCCTACAATAACCTTATTAATGATGGGAGCGATGTTATCGTTCGGCGGTGGTTGGACAATCATTTTTACGTGGTCAATGCTAATGGAACCTATCAAAAAAATGGGTTTGAACTTATTTCGGGAATTTCCTACAGCGATTATACCAACGACCACTATGGTGAAATTATATGGGGTAGCGATTTGGCTGATGGAACAAACATCCGAGACCGCTATTATCTAAGCATTTCGGACAAGTCCGATTTTAGTGTATTTTCAAAAGCAACTTTTCGACTCTCTGGAAAAATCCAAGCGTTTGTGGACCTTCAAGGACGATTTGTAGCTTACACCACTACCGGGTTGACATCCAACAGAACACCTATTGATGTGGATGAAAAATTTAATTTTTTTAATCCAAAATTAGGATTTACATATGAAATAAACGACAACAACAGCCTGTATACCTCCTATGCGCGCGCCAATAAAGAGCCCAACCGAAACGACTTTGAAAGCAATGCTGCCGAGGTCAAATCCGAAACCCTAAATGATTTCGAATTGGGCTGGCGTCATCAATCATCGGGTTTTACTTTAAATGCTAATTTGTATTACATGCAATACAACAACCAATTGGTACTGACCGGTGCCATCGATAACGTCGGTGAGTACCTTCGTGAAAATGTAGATAAAAGTTACCGATTGGGGCTTGAATTGGATGCCAGTGTGTCGCTCACAGAAAATGTATCTTTGAATTCCAATGTAGCAATCAGCAAAAATAAAATTCAAAATCTAACAATTAATCGTGATGGGATGGCACAAAATATGGGCGATACCAACATTGCATTTTCTCCCGATGTGATTTCGACTCACGCCTTGGAGTATGTGCCAAACACCAAATTCAGAGCCGCACTGATTGGAAAATATGTTGGCGAACAATACATGAGTAATACCGATACAGAGGCCTCTAAATTGGACAGTTATTTTGTTACGGATTTAAACTTTAGTTATGCGCTTCCAATCAAAACGGCATTTAAATCTGTGGTGTTTACAGCAATGGTAAACAATCTTTTTAATCTGGAATATGTGGACCGTGGGTACACCTATTTGGACACTTGGAGTGGACCAACGGCTACTGAAATTCAGGGGTATTATCCTCAGGCTACTCGTAATTTTTTGTTGGGAATGACCTTGATTTTTTAGATTTAAAAAAAATAAAAATTAAAAAAAACCCTACATCACATTTGTAGGGTTTTTTAGTTCGTAACATACAATACATTTCCGCTGCGCTCCACACGATAAGGTTTTAGGGAACAACGCAAATTCGGATTTTGTAGGGGCTGACCGGTAAGTAAACTGTATCTGTGGGTTTGGTCACAACCGCTAACCCCTTCCAACCCCGTAATGCTCAATCGAGAACAGCTGCTCAACTCATGATTAGGATCAGCAGCATCAAAAGCCACATAGCCCGTTCCTGTATTATTTACGATAATCCCCGCATTGCCTTCATTAGGAACATAAACGGGATTACTCGGGAAATTCAATTGGTTGTACTGCGAAAGATTAAGATTCAAGCTAATGTTCACGCCCACGTTTAACAAGAAATTACAGTTTTCGTCATAATTATTTCCATCTTGGCAACCTTGGGACAGTAGTCCAAAATACAAAAGAATCAATGCGTTTTTAAAAACCGACTTTAAAACTTTGTGAGGATGTTTCGACATCGTGGATTAACATTTGTTTATTGAAGCCAAAGTACAAAAAATACCCACAAACCAAGTATTTTTGTATATTTGTTTAACAATCTCGT